>JAKMFD010000121.1 GCA_022425625.1 Crocinitomicaceae bacterium
GAAAAAAGTAACTAAATAATAAATAGTTTATCATGGCAAAAACGAATCAAAAAAAGAAAAAGAACGTCAAGATAGATGCTACTGGAGAAGCACATATTCAAGCTAGCTTCAATAACATCATTATTTCTTTGACGAATACTTCAGGTCAGGTAATCTCTTGGTCATCAGCAGGTAAAATGGGCTTTAAAGGATCTAAAAAGAACACACCGTATGCGGCTCAAATAGCGGCTGAGGATTGTTCAAAGGAAGCGCATGACTTTGGTCTCAGAAGAGTTCGAGTATTTGTGAAAGGTCCTGGTGCTGGTCGTGAATCAGCAATTAGAGCTATTCACAATTCAGGTATAGAAGTAACGGAGATTGTTGATGTTACGCCAATGCCTCACAACGGATGTAGACCTCCTAAACGAAGAAGAGTATAATATTTAACCGGGAAAACAATCATCGAAGGACAATGCCTTAATTCATGATTCCCACCTAAAACTAAATAAAATGGCAAGATACACAGGTCCAAAATCAAAAATCGCAAGAAGGTTCAAAGATCCAATCTTTGGCCCTGACAAAGCGTTAGAAAAAAGAAGCTACGGTCCAGGTCAGCACGGCCCATCAAAGAGACGTGGTAAACAATCAGAATATTCTATCCAGCTTGGAGAAAAACAAAAAGCGAAATATACTTATGGTATATTGGAAAGACAATTCTCTAATATGTTCAAAAAAGCATCGAGAATGAAAGGTATTACTGGTGAAAACCTACTTCAATTGTGTGAATCGCGATTGGATAACATGGTTTTCAGATTAGGTATATCCCCTACTCGACGTGGTGCAAGACAATTGGTCTCTCACAAACACATTACCGTGAATGGAGAAATTGTTAATATACCTTCTTTCCAAATCAAAGTTGGAGATGTTGTTAGTGTCCGTGAAAAGTCAAAATCACTTGAAGCGATTACTAACGCCGTAAGTGCCAATACTAAAATATACGAATGGTTAACTTGGGATAATGCTACGTACAGCGGTACTATAATGAATATCCCTTCTCGAGAATTGATTCCTGAAACGATCAAGGAGCAATTAATTGTTGAACTTTACTCTAAATAATCTTAATTAACATGGCAATATTAGATTTTCAAAAACCGGATAAGGTAATTATGAATCACTCTGACGAGTTCAGTGGTGAATTCGAATTTAGACCATTAGAACCTGGTTATGGTATTACAATTGGAAACTCGCTCAGAAGAATATTATTATCTTCTTTAGAAGGTTTCGCAATTACGTCTATCAAGATTCAAGGAGTTGATCATGAATTTACAACAATCAAAGGTGTTGTAGAGGACGTGACCGAAATCATTCTAAACCTTAAACAAGTTAGGTTTAAAAGACAAATTGAAGGAACAGATTCAGAAACAGTGACATTAACAGTAGCAGGTCAGGATAAATTTACTGCAGGTGATATTGGAAAATATACAAGTGCATTTCAAGTTTTAAATCCAGACCAAGTCATTTGTCACATGGAGAATTCCGTTAAAATTGAAATGGAATTAAACATTAATAAAGGACGTGGGTATGCTCCTGCTGAGGAAAATAAAACTTCTACAGCTTCATTTGGAACAGTATTTATAGATTCTATCTTCACGCCTATCGTTAATGTTCAATACGCTATTGATAATTTCCGTGTAGAGCAAAAAACGGATTATGAAAAACTTTTGTTTTCGATTAAGACAGATGGTTCTATTCACCCTAAAGAAGCTTTAAAAGAAGCGGCAAAGATTTTGATTCACCATTTCATGTTGTTTTCTGATGAGAGAATTACCTTAGAAAGTGATGCAAAATCAGAGACTGAAGAATTTGACGAAACTTCACTTCACATGCGTCAATTGCTAAAAACAAAATTAGTCGATATGGATTTATCTGTACGTGCCTTAAATTGTTTGAAAGCTGCTGATGTTGAGACATTAGGTGATTTAGTATCCTATGCAAAATCAGATTTATTGAAATTTAGAAATTTCGGTAAAAAATCTCTTACTGAGCTAGAAGATTTAGTAGATAATAAAGGTTTAACATTTGGAATGAATGTTTCTAAATACAAACTTGACAAAGAATAAGAATAATGAGACACGGAAAAAAAGTTAATCACTTAAGTAGAAAGAAAGGACACAGAAGAAGCCTTCTTTCGAACATGGCTTGTTCTTTAATTGAACATAAAAGTATCAACACCACTCTTGCAAAAGCAAAAGCTTTGCGTGTATATGTGGAACCATTACTTACAAAGTCAAAAACAGACTCAACCCACTCTAGAAGAACTGTATTCTCTTACCTTCAAAATAAAGATGTTGTTACAGAGCTTTTTAGAGAAGTGGCTCCGAAAATTGCAACCAGAAATGGTGGATATACTCGTATCATTAGAACGGGATATAGATTAGGAGACAACGCTGAAATGTGTATGATTGAATTGGTTGATTTCAATGAGGTTTACACCAAAGAAACTGCAACGAAAACTACAAGAAGATCTCGTAGAGGTGGTAAGAAATCTACTTCAGCTGAAACAACTATCGAAGAAGCTGTAGTTGAGGATTCTTCAGCAGAAGTTGTTGAAGAAACTACTGCAGAGGTTGTTGAAGAAGTTGAAGCTGTTGAAGAAAATAAAGGCGAAGTTGAAGAAGAAGCAACTCCGGAAGGAACTGATGAAACTTCAAATGAAGATGACACAGCATCGGAAGACGAAAAAAAAGATGAGAAATAAGAATTTTTCGAAAGAAATAAACATATTTTCAAAAAAGGCGATGAATTCATCGCCTTTTTTTATGTTTTAATACTTCGATTCGTGTTAAGTTTCTAATTTTACAAAAAATAAAAATTGAATGAGCGAGAAAGGCAGCGCAATTCTAGTTTTAGAAGATGGAACCGTATTTAAGGGTAGCGCCATTGGAAAAATTGGAAAAACAGGTGGAGAAATTGCTTTCAATACGGGGATGACGGGATATCAAGAGGTATTCACTGACCCTTCATACTACGGGCAACTTCTTATTATGACTACAGCACACATTGGCAACTACGGTACTCAGTCCAATGAACAAGAATCAGATACTATCAATATCTCTGGATTGATCACTAAAAAATTCTCGGATGGATACTCGAGAACTTCAGCAGATCAATCACTTCAAGATTTTATGATACATCACGAAACTGTGGGTATATCTGATATTGATACAAGGTCTTTAGTACGGCACATTAGAGATAAAGGTGCTATGAACGCTATTATATCGTCGTCTGTCCTTGATGAAGAACAGCTAAAAAAAGAGGTTCTAGAAATACCAAAAATGAATGGATTGGAACTTTCCTCAAAAGTAACGACAACAGATGCTTATGAGGTGCTCCCAGAAAATGTACAATTCAAAGTTTCATTATTAGATTTAGGTGTTAAAAGAAATATCGTTCAATGTCTTGTAGATAGAGGATGTCATGTTAAAGTATTTCCATTGAATTCAACGAATGAAGAACTCGCAGCATTTGAACCAGATGGATATATGCTTTCAAATGGTCCAGGAGACCCTTCTGCCATGCCTGATACTATTGCGCTTGTTAAAGAAATTGTAACGACTGGGAAACCTGTTTTTGGAATATGCTTAGGTCATCAAATATTTGGATTAAGTCAAGGCTTGAAAACAGAAAAAATGTTCAACGGGCATCGAGGCATCAATCATCCCATTAAAAATCTGAAAACGGGGAAAGGAGAAATTACATCTCAAAATCATGGATTCGTAATATCAAAAGAAAGTGTTGAACATTCAGATCAAATTGAGGTGACTCACATTCATTTAAATGACCAGACAGTTGCCGGGATTGCGCTTAAAAACAAACCTGTTTTTTCTGTTCAATACCATCCAGAGGCATCCGCGGGGCCGCATGATTCAAGGTATTTATTCGATTTATTCATAGAAAATATGAAATCCCATAAAAAATAAACAATGAGCTATATTCAACGAATTTTTGCAAGACAAATACTTGATTCAAGAGGCAACCCAACAATTGAGGTTGACGCCCTGAGCACTAATGGGTATTTAGGACGAGCAGCAGTTCCTTCAGGTGCTTCTACAGGAATTCATGAAGCTGTTGAATTAAGGGATAAGGATAGTAAAATATACATGGGTAAAGGAGTTCTTAAGGCCGTCTCAAATGTCAATACAATCATCAACGAGGCGCTTCATGGTATGGATATTTTTGATCAAAAAGCTATTGATCTAAAACTTATTTCCTTAGATGGCACTGAGAATAAATCAAATTTAGGAGCAAATGCTATACTTGGAACATCCTTGGCAGTAGCTAAGCTTGCTGCACAGCATGCTGAACTTAGTTTATATAGATATATCGGTGGTGTTGGTGCCGTTACTATGCCTGTTCCTATGATGAATATCCTAAATGGAGGCTCACATGCTGACAATTTAATCGACATTCAAGAATTTATGGTAATGCCATTTGGTGCATCTTCTTTTTCAGAAGGATTAAGATGGGGAACTGAAATATTTCACCATTTAAAATCGGTGTTGAAATCAAAAGGGATGTCTACAAATGTTGGAGATGAAGGTGGATTTGCTCCCAACCTAGGTTCTAATGATGAAGCAATTAATGTCGTTTTAGAAGCAATTGAAAAAGCTGGATTTAGACCTGGCGAAGATGTATACGTTGCATTAGATGCCGCATCTTCCGAATTCTTTAAAGACGGTAAATACCATTTTGAGTCAACTGGAGAGTCGATGACTTCGGCAGAAATGGTTTCGTTCTGGGAAAATTGGTGCAAAAAATATCCTATTGCCTCAATTGAAGATGGTCTTGCTGAGGACGATTGGGCTGGATGGAAGTTAGCAACAGAAAAGCTTGGGAATCAAGTTCAACTTGTTGGAGATGACTTGTTTGTAACAAATACCAAAAGACTTTCTAGAGGAATTGAAGAAGGCATTGCAAATTCCATTTTAATTAAAGTAAATCAAATTGGTACATTATCAGAAACTATTGATGCCGTGCAAATGGCAACTCAGAATAGTTATTCATCGGTCATGAGTCATAGGAGTGGCGAAACAGAAGACCATACAATATCTGATTTGGCTGTGGCACTCAATACTGGCCAAATCAAAACTGGCTCTGCATCTAGAAGTGATCGAATGGCTAAATATAACCAGCTACTTAGAATTGAAGAAGAGCTCGGGGAAAGTGCTTTTTATCCCGGGAAAAAATTCCGATATTTATAAAAACGACTTATGCGTAACCTAATAGTTTTATTCCTTTTATCGTTTTTAAGCCTTAATTCTTTTGGTCAAGAACTTAATAAATATTTTGCGCAAGGGCATTTTAACACAACAGATCAAGCCCTGATAAAATCTGTAGAACAATCCATAAAAGAGCAACCTGGAATATGGATGGTACGAATTGACCCAACAAATGGAAATGTTCTTGTATTCACAACAGAACTTCCTTTTTGGACTAAAGAAGAATTCGTAATGTTATTTGGAATGCATTCGGAGCTCTTAAATTGTCCTTTTATCGGTATTGTGCGTCAGGATGATTTCAAAGCATTTCCTTTTGATGATTGTGAATGATTCGACATTCTCAGCGTGTTTATGGTATTTTAATCAATGATCGACAAGAAGTCTTAATCTCAGATGAATTCAGATTTGGTACTTACTTTAGAAAATTTCCAGGTGGTGGCATCGAGAAAAATGAGGGAATTATTGATGCTTTAAAAAGAGAATTCCAAGAGGAGCTGAATACCTCCATCCTATCCTATGATTTTTTATTTTTTAACGATTATTTTCAGCAATCATCGTTTGATTCAGAGGTGCAAGTAACATGTTTCTATTATATCGTATCATGTACCGAAATCGATAAGCTTGGGTTAACACAGTATGACCTCCCCTTAACAAAGGATGGAGAATATCAAAAATGGATTTCGTTAGCCACTCTAAAAGATTCTGACCTAAGCTTTCCTGTAGATCAGCACGCATTAAAGTGTTTAAAAAAGAAACTAAATATTATTTTTTAAACTTATCAGATACAATCAGTTCCTTCGTGCCATGACTCCAGTTGTAAAATCCTTCTCCTGATTTCACACCTTTTTTACCTGCTGTAACCATATTAACAAGTAAAGGACAAGGCGCATATTTAGGATTGCCGAAGCCATCCTGAAGCACTTCTAGTATAGCAAGGCAGACATCTAGTCCAATAAAATCAGCAAGCTGCAATGGCCCCATTGGATGGGCCATACCCAATTTCATAACCGTATCAATCTCCTCAACGCCTGCAACGCCTTCATGTAATGAACAAATCGCTTCATTAATCATTGGCATTAGGATTCTATTTGCAATAAATCCAGGATAATCATTGACTTCTACCGGAGATTTCTTCAGACTTTTTGATAAGGACATAATAGATGCTGTAACTTCATCTGATGTAGAATAACCACGAATGATTTCAACTAATTTCATCACGGGTACTGGATTCATGAAATGCATTCCAATTACCTTATCAGGTCGATTTGTTACGGCTGCAATTTGAGTAATAGATATAGATGATGTATTTGTAGCTAAAATCGTATCGCTATCAGCCAATTCATCAAGTTGTTTAAATATTTTCAATTTCAAGGAAGTATTTTCTGTTGCAGCTTCAACAACTAAATCCGCTCCTTCAATACCCGCAGCCATGTTTGTATGTAGTGTAATTCTTGCGAGCGTATCCTCCTTATTCTCAGCAGTAATTTTTTCCTTTGCCAATTGTCGATCTAAATTCTTAGTGATTGTAACAAATGCCTTTTCTAAGGCATCTTGAGATAGATCAATAAGATTCACATTATAACCTGATTGTGCGAAAACGTGCGCAATACCATTTCCCATAGTACCCGCACCAATTACTGCAATATTTTTCATCGTTTTTTTTTCTACAAATATAAGAATTCAATGTATCTCAATACGTTGATTAAAAAATCAATCCATTGCAATTACCTATCTTTGATGTGCATGCTAAATCGCCTTAAAAACAAATTAATAGCAAATGACTTTTTAAAATCATTGGCTGTTTTAATGACAGGAACGCTTATTGCTCAAATTATAGGCTACTTGCTTGCACCTATAATTACACGTTTGTATACTCCAGCTGAAATGGGTGAATTTGGTATGTTTCAGAGAGTGGCCGTTTTAATTGCTACCATTGCTACGGCGCGATATGAGTATGCCTTACCCCTTCCAAAGAAGGATCATCATGCTTTTATGCTTTTTCGATTTGCGTTAAAAATAGCAATGGTTACAATCTCAATATGCCTGTTATTAGGTTTGACCTATGGTGCAATGAATGGTAAAGGAGTAGATTACTTCCAAGTAATCTTTTTATTGATAATTGTAGTCCTCTCTTTATCCTTTTTCAATTTAGGTACAAACTGGTCCATTCGGAAAAAATATTTTCAAAAAATTTCTATGGCAAAAATGACACAGTCTATCACCTTGAATGGATTGAGAGTCGTGTTTGGTTTATTCAAAGCAGGAAGTTTTGGATTAATCGTAGCTTATACCATAAGCTTTTTAATCAGTTCAATTTATTTTTTAAAAGATTTTTTATCCTTTAAATCGGGCATTCATTCGAAAATCAGTAAACTCCGAACTAAAGTAATATCGAAAAGATACAAGGACTTTCCTTTGGCCAATCTACCACTTGCCTTAAGTGATTATATCCGTGATGTGTTGGTTGCAATTATCTTGATTGAATTTTTCTCAGAAAGTTTATTTGGTGCATTTGACCATTCCTATAGAATGCTCAGAATACCAGTTATGCTTATTGGTGCATCTTTATCACATGTGTTTTTTAGTCGAATTTCTTCTTTTAAAACTGAAGGGAAACTCATTTACCCCTTATTCAGAAAGGTGCTAATAAGCCTGTCCTTATTATCAATTTTACCTTTCCTTGTTATTTACTTTTTTGGTGCACCTTTATTTGCCTTTGTTTTTGGTGCTGAATGGCGCTTTTCAGGTGAGCTTTCTGAAATCATGGCTCCATGGCTTATGCTTAATTTTATTGTGTCTCCACTTTCTACAATTCCGCTCGTGTTTGATAAGCAAAAAGCATATTTGATCATTGGTCTAATTGGTTCTCTTTTACAAATATTAGGTTTTGTTCTTATACCAGTCGCATTGGGACATCAAGAATCTAATGTGGTAATTATGTTTCGCTGTGTCACTTGGGCACAAGTATTTATGGCAGCAGTTACCATCTATTTTCTTTTTGGAATCGTTAAAAAACATGATCTAGTAATTTCCAATAACAAAGAGCAATAAATTGAATTCAGCACTCATACCTTCATTGAAAAAAAGAATCTCATTAAATGGGGTGTCAATATGTTATGCTACAGTATTGTTTTTTTCCACCTTATTTTTTTCAAATGAATATTACTATTTACTGCTTCCTTTTGCCATCATTTTATTTAACCTTAAGAGGCTATATAACTTCAGAGTAAATTTTTCAAAAAATAAAACAGTAAGGAATTATATTGTATTAATAATTATTTATGTTTCTGCATCATATACTAATAAACTTATAAATGGGCACCCAATTATTTCATTGAAGGATTATTATGCATCGTTTTTACTCTTTCCTTTGCTATTGTTTACAGCCTCGCTACTTGAATTTAAAAAAGTCTTCAAATATTTTATGTACTGGGTCGTTTTGGAATGTCTTATAGCCTTTACTGAATACTCTTTTGGCGTGCGTTCCTTTTTTATTGAAAATGTTGCTTCTATAAACAAATCAAGTGATTTTTTATATGACCATAGAGTGAATGGTTTGAGTATAAGCTCCTCTGTGTTTGCTTTAAAATTATTGGTAGCAGTAATTTCCATAGAGTTCATTCGGTTAAATAATTGGTTCAAAAACTTACTGAAAACCATTCTTTTTATAGGAATTCTCTTTTCATTTAACAGGGCTTTAATTATATCCTTAATACTGTTCTGGTTTATTTTGTTTGCATATCATCTTTTTAAAAAGTTCGAATTGAAAAATTTTATTTCAAAAGGAACTAATCTAATACTGTTTGCAGGTGTTTTTATTGTATTTGCCAACCACAATATTTTGGTTGAAATGAAAAAGAAAAACCCAGAGAAAAAACAGCTCGAATTAAAATTTAAAAATGAAACCACCAAACTAAGCTTTGCTGATATTTCAGAAGCCCCACGAACCCTTCATTACCCTCAAATGAAAGTGGGAAATGAACTCGACACGACAGCTGTATTAAATAAATTATTTTACAGTTCAACAAAGGGAATAAACACCTCTGGACGCACACTTATTTGGATGAATTACATTCAATTTATTGGTGAGCATAAGTGGTTTGGTTTTGGTTCTGATAAGCTTTTATTTAAAGCTATTGACCAAGATGAAAAAAAGCTTAAATTAATTCACGCGCACAACTCATTTTTACAACTCTTGGCCTCAAATGGAATTATAATTAGTTTTCTTTTTTTAGGAATTCTATTTTTCATTTGGACAAAAAAAAACCTACTATTACTTATCCCAATATTGTTATATTCCTGTTTTCAATATGGTATTTTTTGGGGGTTCTCACTCCTAGATGTTTTCTTTTTTAGCATTCTGATGACCAACACGAATTTACTCGATGAAGAATAGTATCGCTGAATTAATAACTCTAATTGAAACAAAGCATAATGTGCAAAGCATTACTGCACGCAAATTCAATAGGACTTTTGAGATATATCCTTGGATTAAAGCTAAAGTGTTTCATAAAATGGTACTGGGTAAAGAAAGTCTCGCTTCAAAATCAACAAAAAGCCTATTAGGTCAATTTAAATCTCTTTTTTACGGGACATGGAATCTATTTATTCGTAAATATGAAATTTGGGCATTTACGACGAGTGTTGAACGTATTAAAATTGAAGGTAAGTTTACAGACAAACTTTTTGATAGAATTTCAAGCTTTTCAAAAGGTAACGTTTTAATTATTGAGTTTCAGTATTTCAAAAAGTATCCACTCAAAAAGGTTGCTAGTAAATATGTATCCTCAAAAGCACTTTTTTTACTCTCTGAAGAAATTTATTCACGCTTTTTTTTGAGAAAAACTCAGATCAAAAACAAAGCGATAATCAAAGAAATTGAAGCATCTTTAAAATGTTCTGTAAATGCAGATGCTATCGTAAAAAAGAATCTAGCACAATATAGAATGATGAAATTTTGGCTGAAAATTCTTCCAAATCCAAAATATGTCTTTTTAACTGTTTCATACAATCATTACGGCTATATACGAGCCTTTAAAGAGTCTGGTATTCCCGTAGTAGAATTTCAGCATGGTGTTATTAGTGCAAACCATCAAGCATACAACTACATTGCACAGCTAGAACCCATTCAATTCCCCGATGTAATTTCCGTATTTGGCGAAAATGAAAACACTTATTTAAATGAGCAATCAAATATGCCCATACAATACGCTCATGTTATTGGTAGGTCTATTATCGATCATTATTATAGTCTAGCTAAAGAAAACGAAACTATTCAGACTATTAGCGTGGCATTACAAGACGGCCCTATTGGAAATAAAACCATTGAGTTTTTATTAGCTTTCAACCGGTGCTCCGAAAAAAAATACATCTTTAACTTGGTACCAAGAAGAACAAGTGAAGCATCGTATAAAAAAGACTTTGAGTTTCCAGATAACTTCAAATTCACAAAAGAAAACATCTATCATACCATTTCTCATAGTGATGTTAATGTAACAGCTTATTCAACAGTTGCTATTGAAGCATTGTCCTTAGGGAAAAGAAGCTACTTAATAAATATTGAAAACAAGGCCAAAGAAGTTTTCCTTTCCATCCTTGGTGATAATCCATATGTTCACTTTGTTGATGAGCCAAATGAGTTGACCGAGCTTTTATCAAAGCACGAAAGAAATCCTAAAAAACATGAGGTTAATTTGTCTAATGATGTGAATATTAGCTCTAATTATAAACAGAATTGTATCAATTTATTGATGACATTGGAAAATTTAAATCCTAAAATATGAATGCTGTTGGTATTCGTGATTTTTATAAAAGCTTAAATAGTAATGATTGGTGCTTGATATTTATTTTGGTTTTCTCCATTTTATATCCACCTATTGTTCCTCTTGGATTCATGGCATGGGTTATATCAATATTTCGATATAAAACGGAAAAAACTTATTCCTTTTGGATGAGCATGGAATGCTTATTTGTATGCTATTATTTACTTCTTCTTATAGGTATGGCATGGACTCAAGATGTGGAAGTAGGGTTCTTTAAGTTGGAAAACAAACTCTCTTTTCTTCTATTCCCATTGCTTTTCTATTTTTCAAAATTTTCTTTAAGCCGTTCTTCAATATTGAACATTCTTCTTTTTTCTGCTGGTCTTAGTCTTTTGATTTATGAATTTATCGCAATATTTAAATCTATATATTATCCTGAAAATAATAATTGGGGTTACTTTAAAGATGTACTATTTAGTCCATTTATGCATCGTGGTTATTACGCGTTCTATTTGGTAATTGGCTCCCTTATTTGTCATTATAAAATTTATCAAAACGTAAAAAAAACAAACTTAATAGCTCTTTTTCTCTTCTTATCTTGTGGTGTGTTTCAAACCTTGTCGAAGGCCGGTATTTTAACTTGGTTGATTTTTAATCTAATCCTTTTATTACATTTTATAATAAAAAGAGGAAGCTGGAAATTAATGTTAACCCTTGGAATGGGCATAGTAATCAGTGTTTTTGTCTTTTTAAATATTGATTCAAGTATAAAAAACAGATTTAACAAAGTTCCATTATCCTTAGCAGGGATTGAATTAAAAAATAACAATAGCGAAGAAAGTAACCAAGCTCGAATTCTAATGTGGAATGCATCGATTTTGAGTTTATCTAAAGGACACTTTTTTGGCTTCGGAACAGGTGATGATATATCCATATTAAAAGCGCAGAACATACGTGATCATAATAAGGTTGTTGCCATTAAAGAATTGAATGCCCATAATCAGTTTTTTACCACAGCGCTGCAAATTGGTCTACCCGGCTTACTTGTCCTACTTGCTATTTTTATAAAAACTTGGCGGAATTTTTTTCGTGATAAGCATCTACTATCTTTACTTATTAGCCTTTGCTTTTTTTGTAACTTTTTCATTGAATCTTTTTTAGAAAGGCAAGCAGGAATTATATTATTTTGTCTTCTTACCATAACGCTTTCAAAAGAAATAATAGCTGATAAACGTGAGACATTTGCCGAAAATTAAATAATGAGAATACTTATTTTAACTCAATATTATCCACCTGAAATTGGAGCACCTCAAAACCGTCTTCATGAACTTGCTATTCGCTTCCAAGATAGAGGGGTAAAGGTTGAAGTGCTGACTGCACTTCCAAACTACCCAAAAATGGAAGTGTTTGACAACTATAAAAACGGAAAATTAAGGTTTGAACGTATTGACAATATCCCTGTGTATCGCTCATGGATCTACATTTCTAAATCTAAAGGTATACTCGCAAGACTATTTAATTATTTCAGTTTTGTTTGGTCAAGTTATTGGCGAGGTAGAAAATTAGAAAACTATGACTATTTATTAGTTGAAAGCCCCCCCCTATTCTTAGGTTATTCGGCAATGGCTCTGAGCAAAAAACTAAATGCTAAACTTATTTTCAATGTCTCTGACTTGTGGCCGGAAAGTGCTGAAAAACTGGAACTTGTAACGAATAAGTATTTATTAAAAATGGCAACACGACTTGAACATAAATGCTATGAGCATTCGAAACTCATTACAGGTCAAACTCAGGGAATAGTGAATAACATACAAAAACGTTTTCCTCATAAAAAAGTCACGTGGCTTCCAAACGGCGTGGATGTTTCATTCTATAACCCAGAAAAGATTGAAGCTGGAGACTTTAGACAAAGAAATGGCTTTAAAACTAGTGATGTCATCTTTTTCTATGGTGGTATTCTTGGCTATGCACAAGGCTTAGAAATTATACTTGAGACTGCTAGGAGACTTGAAGAGTTTCCCGAAGCACAATTTGTGATTCAAGGCGCAGGGCCTGAAAAAGAGAAACTTCATTTACTTAAAGAAAAATATAAGCTTGAAAATGTTCATTTTTTCGAACCTGTCAAAAAATCAGAAATGCCATCAATTTTAAAATGCATTGATGTTGCAGTTATTCCTTTAAAGAAGCTTGATCTTTTCAAAGGAGCCATTCCATCAAAGGTTTTTGAGGCGCTTGCAATGAAGAAACCTCTATTACTTGGCGTTGATGGTGAGGCAAAAAATCATTTTATTGACAAAGCAAAAGCGGGGCTGTTTTATACTCCAGAGGATATTGAGAGTATGAAAGCGCAAATCATATTCTTACTTAAAAACAAGAATGAGCGTCGTGAGATGGGAGAAAATGCGAGAAAATATGTGTCGGATGTGTTTGACCGTAATAAAATTGCAGAAGGCTTATATGATGCGCTTCAAAATATGTAATTTCGAATTATGATTCCATTTTCTCCCCCGCGTATTGATGAAAAAGTACTTAAAGAGGTCAATGACGCTTTAATGAGTGGTTGGATAACTACGGGACCAAGAACAAAATTATTTGAAAATAAAATCAGTGCCTATTGTGGTTGTAAAACTACTGTGGCGGTGAGCTCCTGGACCATGGGAATGGAAGTTTTTCTCCGATGGTGGGGCATTGGACCAGGAGATGAAATTATCATTCCAGTATACACATACTGTGCAAGTGCAAATGTTGTATTGCATACAGGTGCTAAAGCTGTAATGGTTGATGTGAGTAAAGATGATTTCAATATTGCTATCGATAAAATTGAGGCTGCCATTACATCCAAAACAAAAGTCATTATGCCTGTTGATATTTCAGGGTTTCCATGTGATTACAATGAAATTCTCAATTTAGCGAATAAACATAAGGAGGTTTTTACTCCAAACAATACGAAGCAAAGCAAACTTGGACGTATTCTTATAGCTTCAGACGCAGCGCATAGCTTTGGTGCTTTATATTTCGGTAAACGATCGGGCAGCTTAGCTGATGTCACTTGTTTTTCTTTTCATGCTGTAAAAAATCTAACAACTGCGGAAGGCGGTGCCGTATGTTTTAATCTTCCAGATCATTTTGACCATGATGAAATCTATAAAGATTTTGTTACGATTACCTTACATGGACAATCAAAAGATGCTTTAGCAAAAAGTAAAAAAGGCGCATGGAAATATGATGTACTTGTTCCAGGTTATAAGTGCAATATGACGGATATTCAAGCTGCAATTGGACTGGTAGAACTTGACAGATATCAAGAAAACCTTGAAAGAAGAAAGGAAATATTTACCGCTTACGATGCAGCTTTTTCAAAAAAAAGCTGGGCGATATTACCAATACACGAGCATTCAGAAAAAACTTCGAGTTATCATTTGTATCTATTGAGAATAAAAAATATATCTGAAGATCAAAGAGATGAAATTATTCAAGAAATATTCAATAATGACGTAGCCGTGAATGTGCATTTTCAGCCACTACCGTTACTAACGGCATATAAAAACTTAGACTACAGAATTGAAAAATTCCCTGAAGCGATTAAAAAATATCAAAATGAAATTTCACTACCCGTATATTTTAATCTTAACAATAATCAAGTAGCTCAGGTTGTTCATGCGGTAGTTTTATCCGTTGAAAAAATTCTTAATAAAGAATGATGAAAAGAACATTCGATCTTATATTTTCATTTACAATTCTGACTTTTTTTCTTCCATTTGGATTACTTATTTCAATACTTATTATACTAGGTTCTAAGGGGGGGGTGTTTTATCGTCAAGAGCGCATAGGAAGACATGGAAAACCCTTCATGCTTTTAAAATTTCGATCCATGAGAATCGATGCAGATGAGCAAGGGAAATTGACTGTAGGAATGAACGATTCAAGAATCACTAAAATTGGTCTTTTTATACGAAAATATAAACTTGATGAATTCCCACAATTTATTAATGTATTATCAGGAGAGATGAGTATTGTTGGGCCTAGGCCTGAAGTTGCAGAATTTGTTGCACTTTACAATGCTTCACAAAAAAGAGTACTAGAAGTTAAACCCGGCATAACAGATTATGCCTCTATTGAATACTTTAATGAAAATGCTTTGCTAGCTGAAGCCCAGGAACCCAAAAAGGCGTATGTTGAAACTATCATGCCGGAGAAAATCAGGTTGAATCAAAAATACATAAGCAATCCTACGCTTGCACATGATTTAAAAATCATTTTTCGAACTATACTCAGAATACTCAAAACTGAGGTAATTTTTCTATCTTCAGTAAAATTGAATTTCTATGTTAAAGTCATTTTCGTGCTTCATCTCAATATCATTACTTCTAACGAGCTGTGGTCATATCAAAAACATTAAAGTTTCTCAAGTTGAGGCTATTTGGTTTGAATATAGCCCTAATCAAAACCTAAATAACGGTTCAAAATTTAAAGGAGAAATTCTATTACAAACATACGATGGAAAGCAGCATGACGTATCAAATAATAATAAAATAAGGTTTAGTTCACCAGATTTGAGAAGAAACGGCAGCACTTACACAATTGTAAAAAAAGCCAAATCCTTTAATGATGACCAATGTTACCTAACACTTAAATACGAAAATAAGGATGAGGTATTCGTGAGTAAAGATTCTATGCAGATGAACTATAGAGGGGGACTAAAAATATTGTACAATGGGTCGGATGGGAAAGACGGAAAAAATCAACGCAATAAGGGCACGCCACTTCTTTGGCGTGATGGAAAAAGTGGTGAATCAGGAGAATTTGGAGGTGACGGAGGTTCATCAAAAAACTACACCGCTCATATTTGGTCGATAGAAGACATGATTTATGTGAATGTGAAAGAAAACAATTCAACCAATGTCATGAAATATAAAATGACTGCTGGAAACGACCTACATTTTGACCTTTCAGGTGGTGATGGAGGTGATGGAGGAAATGGCGGCGATGGAGGAAATGGTAAAGATGGTGCAATTAGTGGAGATAAAATCAAACGAGCAGGTGATGCAGGGAATGGTGGAAACGGCGGGAATGGTGGAAATGGCGGAAACGGTGGCAATATAAACCTATATATTCATGAGAATGCAAAGGATATTGAGGGCCAACTTACAACCAAAATAAATGGAGGGCGTTATGGCGCGCGAGGTGAAGCAGGAAAAAGAGGGATTCCGGGATCACCCCTTAACGGTCAGCAAGCGGGAAGACAAGGGTTCCCAGGACGACCTGGTATGACTGGGCATAAAGGTATGGATGGAAGTGTGCAAAAATATATTCAAGACTTTGATTTTACGGTTTATCTTGAATAAAGACGGTTCAAGTATAAATCTATGACTTAAACTCGAGCTCAACTTCTTTGAAATCTTTTATAGGCCTCAATCGTTGATTTTTGGAATCGATTAAATAAAAATTAAATGGGAATTTAAAGGCCAAATCTAGATCATGAGTTGATATAATGATTCCTTTATTATGTGTTTTAGCCAATTTTTCGAGAATTTGATAGACCTTGATTTTATTTGCATAGTCTAAATGTGAGGTTGGTTCATCCAAAAGAATATAATCAGTCTGTTGAACATAGGCTTTTGCAATAGCGCAAAGATGAAGCTCGCCGGAGCTCAGCTCATTCGTGAATTTCGAAGAAAGGTGCTCAATCTCAAAAATCTGCTTTGCCTCTAATACCGCTTTATGATCAGAAGCATTACCGCGACCAAAAACATTGGTGAACTGGTTTCGTCCAAGCATCAAATAGGCATTCACACTTAAAAAAGGAACACCACTTGGTGAAGATGAAACATAGGAAATCTTTGTAGAAAGTTCTTTGGGAGCATATTGATATAATGCCTTACCGTCCAAATCAAGTGATCCTTTAATAGGATTAATCATACCTGAAATAGTGTTCAAAAATGCGGATTTTCCAATACCATTTCTACCCATCAAAACATGAACAGCACCTCGAGCAAACTCCACTTCTTCAACAGAAAAAAGAAATTCATCAAAACCAATAGAACCTTTTTTAAATGAAATCATCGAAGCTTTCTAATTAAAATATAAATAACAAAAGGTGCCCCCACTAAGGAAGTCAAAGCATTAATTGGTACTAAAATTGTATCACTCAAGGCTTGAATAATTAAATCACAACTCAAAATAAAAAAAGCACCGAACAACATATTGGCCAGCAGGAGCAGGAAATGATTTTGGGTTTTAAATAGCATTCGTGTTAAATTTGGTACCGCCAAACCAACAAATGCAATTGGCCCACAAAAAGCAGTAATTAAACCTGTAAATAATGCTGTTATAAATACAATAGCGAGTCGCAACGATTTCAAATTATATCCCATGAGCCTACATTCATCTTCGCCCAAGACTAGGACATTCAGTGGTTTTACAATTAGAAGGGTACCGAAGCAACCCAAAATAAATACAAGACTTATGAGCGGCACTTGTTCAATGCTCACACCATTTAATGAGCCCATAGACCACAAGGCAAATGCTTTTAAGGATTGTGCTTGAGAGCTTGCCTCTAGTATAGTAATAATGGCAGCAACAAAACTACCGAGCATAACTCCAAACAATAATAAGCCGATTTGATTTCTAATAAAGGAGGCTGTAAACAGAATAAATAACCCAAAGACAAAAGCACCCAATAAAGCAGAACCTATTAAGCCAAGCTCAGAATTAAAAAATTGTACACCAGATAAAAGCCCTAAGGCAACCGTTAAGCTAGATCCTGAATTAATTCCTAGAACATACGGCCCCGCCAATGGATTTTGAAATAGTGTCTGCATTAACATACCCGCAATGGATAAAGCTGCACCCGAAATAACAGCAATACATACACGTGGAAGTCTTATTTCCCTTATAATGAGTTCAGACAAATTGTTTTCTGAATAATTAAAAACAGCATTATAAATATCCGAGAATCCCGTTGGAATATCTCCTATGCGCAAACCTAATATGACAAGAATAATTATGCCGATAGAAACAAGTAATAATATCACCTTTTTGAAATGGCTCGAATTCATTGAACTTTCTTATAAAAAACCAATTTACTTTCATCTAAATTAGACCCATTATTCAATTCAGAATAATCAGAAAGAATGAGATCAGGCCTACAAGCAGATTGCTCCCAATACTTATTTGCATTGTGGCTATAACAAAATAGTGAACTTTTAGCTATAATTGGTAATAATTTCGATTTAGGAAAGGCCTGTAAAATCTCTTTTTTTGTTTTAAACCCCGGATTCAACCATAAATCAATTTCAGAGGACATCCCCAATATTTTTTCAAATGAATAGGCAAGACTACCTGTTCCAGGATCTTCTGAAAATACATAATTCAAACCTGCATCTTTTAAAAGCTGGGCATGGTAGCTATTTCCAGCCGGAGCATACCAATAATCGCCCGTCATGTTGCCTGAGAGAATTCGTTTTGGATTTGATCCGTTGATTTTTGTCTTTATCTCACTGTAGTGCGCTTTTATTTCATTGAACTTTATTTTGGCCTCTTCTTGATGACCGGTTAGATAACCAAATAATAGAATCCATTCAGCCCGACCCAAAGGATGAAGTTCCCGCCAATCAAAATTAGGAATGCAAAGTATACCAAGCTTATTCAAAACTTTCTCTTTAGAAAAGGAACTTGAGAAAGCACTATAAACGATAACTTCCGCTTTAGAGTTTAATATTTTTTCAATAGAAACGGATTGTTCCTCGCCCAGCACGATAGGATTGTTTTTTTTAACCTTAGAATCATAAACATACTTTAAATTGGATACTGCAACAATATGATTTTGCAATCCAAGTTCACTAAGCATACCTATATGAGTGCTGGAAAGACAGGCCATTTTATTAATTGGTTTATCAATATCATAAGAGCCACTTAATGAATTTGAACTAAAATTAGGTATGCGCAATCGATAAACATTAGACGAATCATCAGGATTATGAATTTCAATAAACACTTGATTCCCCTCTTCTGAAATACTGAGCCATTGACTGTATTCACAAATATTCCCGGCCAGTCTCTTATTAGGTTCGGCAGGTGCAGTTGTACAAGAAGATACTAAAACCAGCAGCGCCAAATAAACGACCTTCATCTAATACTGTTCTGATTCATTTGGAAAATCTCCACTTTGAACATCCTTTATGTATGCCTTAAATGCCGAACTCATTTGTTCATGAAGATTGTTGTACTTTCTCAAAAATCGAGGATTGAATTCATTATTGATTCCGAGCATATCATGGACAACGAGAACTTGTCCATCAACATCTCCACCTGCTCCAATCCCAATTATCGGAATCGCTACAGTTTCTGCCACCTTTTTTGCTAATGCAGCAGGTATTTTCTCCAAAACTATTGCAAAGCATCCCGCAGCCTCGAGTGCCTTGGCATCCTCAATTAAATTTGCCGCTTCTTGATCTTCTTTTGCTCGAACAACATATGTTCCGAATTTATAGATTGACTGAGGTGTAAGTCCCAAATGACCCATTACAGGTATTCCAGCAGTCAAAATCCTTTTAATTGAATCCAAAATCTCTTTTCCACCTTCCATTTTAACTGCATGACCTCCAGACTCTTTCATGATACGAATGGCACTTGATAAAGCCTCAAGTGAGTTTCCTTGATAAGAACCAAATGGCATATCTACAACTACCAATGAACGGTTTATTGCGCGAACAACAGATGAGGCATGGTAGATCATTTGATCTAATGTTATCGGAAGCGTAGTTTCATGACCAGCCATAACATTTGATGCCGAGTCACCTACGAGTATTATATCCATACCCGCTTCATCAATAATTTTAGCCATTGAAAAATCATAACCCGTAAGCATAGATATCTTTTCACCAGAATTCTTCATTTCCTGAAGCGTATGTGTGGTAACTTTCTTTACATTTTTATGAACTGACATAGCGTAAATTTAGGAATTTGAGAGGTAGTCTTCAATATTTTGTTGGATCCGCGCTGGAATATCTTTAATATCTGCCCTTTGAAATGATGTTCCTGTTATTTTTTCAAACAACTCTATATATCTCTCAGAAACTACCTGAACAAAGTCATCAGGCATTATCGGCATTTTTTGTCCTTTTAGTCCTTGAAAGCCATTTTCTATGAGCCATTGCCGCACAAATTCTTTAGATAATTGTTTCTGAGATATCCCTTTAGCCTGCCTCTCAGCATAGCCGTCAGCATAAAAATATCTTGAAGAATCTGGGGTATGAATCTCATCTATCAAAATGATTTCACCATCAGAGAGACCAAATTCATATTTAGTATCCACAAGAATCAGACCTTGGGCCGCTGCCATTTCTGTACCTCGAGCGAAAAGCTGTCTTGTATACATTTCTAACTTTTCATAAATCGCTTTGGGAACTATATCATTAGCCAGTATTTCTTCACGTGAAATGTCCTCATCATGTCCCTCATCTGCTTTTGTAGCAGGAGTAATAATAGGTTCAGGGAATTTATCATTCTCCCTCATGCCTTCCGGCATTTCAACTCCACAAAGCAATCTTTTTCCCAGTTTATATTCTCTTGCAGCATGACCTGCTAAATATCCTCTTATGACCATCTCTACACGTATTGGTTCACACGCCATACCCACAGCCACATTTGCATCAGGCGTTGCTTCAAGCCAATTTGGAACAATGTCCTCAGTTGCTTTCAAAAACATAGTAGCCACTTGATTTAAAACCTGTCCCTTGTATGGAATCCCCTTTGGCAAAACATGATCAAAGGCGGAGATTCGATCCGAAGCGACCATAACGAGACGTCTGTCATTGAGATGATAAACATCTCTTACCTTTCCATTATAAACTGATTTTTGCCCCGTGAAATTGAAGCTAGAATTAGTTAGTGCTTTCATTTATCTATATTTTTTGAATCGTATTTTTCATACGCCTCTATAATTTTTGTAACTAATTTATTTCTTACTACATCACTTTGACCAAGTCTAATAACACCAATTTCCTTCACCTCTTTTAATGTATCTAGAGCAAAAGACAAACCTGATTTTTGACGCGAAGGTAAATCAATTTGAGACATATCACCTGTAATTATAAATTTGGCCGTTGTACCCATTCGCGTTAAAAACATTTTCATCTGCATCATTGTGGTGTTCTGTCCTTCATCCAAAATAACGAAGGCTTTATCGAGGGTTCGGCCCCTCATAAAAGCCAAAGGAGCGATTTCAATTACCCCGTATTCAATCATTTCAGCTAGTTTTTCTGCTGGTATCATTTCACGAAGCGCATCATATAAAGGCATCAAATAAGGATCGAGCTTTTCTTTGAGATCTCCAGGAAGAAATCCAAGGTTTTCACCTGCTTCTACTGCCGGACGCGTCAAAACGATGCGTTTTACCTCCTTTGCCTTCAAGGCTCTTACAGCAAGTGCTACAGCAGTATAAGTTTTACCTGTCCCGGCTGGACCAACCGCGAAAACCATATCGTGCTTGGTTATCGATTCGACCAACTTCTTTTGATTTACAGTCCTTGCACGTATTTTATTACCTCCGTTGCCATGAATGATTACATCTGATGTATTTGAGGCACCAATTAATGATGCACCATCCTCAAGCATGAGATTATCAATATTATTTTCTGATAAAGAATCATATTTTTCTAAATGCTTTAAAAGCAGCCCTATCTTTTGTTCAAAAACATCGATCACGGCATCATCTCCAGA
Organism: Crocinitomicaceae bacterium; assembly: GCA_022425625.1. GTDB lineage: Bacteria > Bacteroidota > Bacteroidia > Flavobacteriales_D > Crocinitomicaceae > UBA952. The sequence goes on from JAKMFD010000121.1 coordinate 21,743, forward strand.
TAATGTTAAAGTATTGCCTCTTGAGGCTATTTTTAATTGAGGAAAATACTTTTTGAGAACCTTCAAATTTGTATTGTTAATGCCAAAAAATTCAACAGAGTTTGTGGGTTTTACGAGTATTTTTCTTGAGCCTTCCATTAACTTATTTTAATTGCTTTTAGTCGGTTTTTTTTTATATTCCATTACTTTTGGTAAAATTATCATTTTAATTAGAATAATGAATCTTCAATACTGATGCAAATCCTCACACTAACCTCGGATACAGGTCTTCAAGATTACTACATTGCGTCCCTCAAAGGTGCGATACTAAAAACGATGCCTGAGGTACAGATTGTTGATATATCACATTCTATTCAGCCTTTTGATGTCGCTAGTGCGGCTTTTCAAATGCAATGCTGTTATAAAGACTTTCCCGATGGCACAATTCATTTAATTGGTGTTGATAGCGAACCGCTTATTCAACCACCTGAATACTCAGATGCAAGTAGCTTTGTTTCAAGTTACCCAACAGTCATGAAATTTCATAACCAATATTTCATTTCTAATGACAATGGTTTCTTTGGAGCGTTTCTAGATGACCAAGAACCACAAGAACTTTGGAGATATACAGTAGACCTGAAGAATGTACTTGAACTTAAATACCCAATGAAAAATTGTTTTGTTCCTTTAGCAAAAAGAATCATTGAAAAAGAGAATCTAGAAACTTTTGCAGAAGCTGTCAACAAATATAAAAAAGCACTCATTCCAAAAGCAGTAATAGAAGAATTTATCGTTCGTGGAATCATTATACACATAGACTCATTTGGCAATCTAATAACAAATATTTCAAAAGCCGATTTTGAGCGCTTACCTCAAGATGCACCTTATTCAATAAAATTTGCGAATGAGAAATATTACATCGATCACATCAGTGAAACCTATAATGCAGTGCAACAAGGGGAACGTGTTGCATTATTTAATGAAAATAATTTATTAGAAATTGCAATAAATAGAGGCGCTCGTCAAAGTACTGGAGGGGCAGATATTTTATTTGGGATGAAGCTAGGTGATCGTTTAAGAATCGAATCTTCTCCTGCAGGTTCAAGAAAAACTTTGTTATTCTAATGTTAGTTCGAGTTGTTCAGCTCACCTTCAAATCAGAAGAATTAGATGGCTTTTTTGAGGCCTTTGAAGTTCACAAACATAAAATAGCTTCTTTTGAGGGTTGCAGAGGCATGCAATTACTTCAAGAGATTGATAATCCATGTGTGGTTATGACATATAGCCACTGGGAAGATGAAGGTGCACTTAATGCTTACAGAAGCTCTGAACTATTTTCTAATTTATGGGCCAAAATAAAGCCAAAATTCTCGAAAAAACCTGAGGCATGGAGCCATGTAATTTATTTCGATGGATTTGATAGAAATCAAGAATTATCACTTTAAAAATGATTATCTTTAGGGAATTCAAAAAAGGATATGCGCGCACTATATTTTAGAGAATTAAGTAGCTTTCTGAGTTCGACTATTGGCTACGTTTTTATACTAATATATCTAATTGCATCAGGCTTATTTCATTGGATTTTGGCATATAATACAAACCTTTTGGAGGGTTCGGAAGCAGATCTCATCCCCTTTTTTAATCTCTCACCTGTTATTTTTCTTGTTCTAATTCCTGCAATCACAATGAAATCATTTGCAGAAGAAAGAAGAACCGGCACGATTGAACTGCTTTTTACAAGACCTATATCTGATTTCGGAATTTTAATGGCCAAATATCTGGCGGGGTTGACGCTACTCATTATTGCAATTTTACCAACCCTTTGTTACTACATCTCTATATATTACCTTGGTAAACCTGTAGGTATTATTGATGGAGGAGCCACATTTACCTCCTATTTAGGATTAATCCTATTAGGTTGTGTATTTGTGTCGATAGGAATTTTTGCTTCAGCACTCACAAGTAGTCAAATCATTGCGTTTATTGTTTCCATGTTTTTGTGTTGGTTTTTGTTTGATGGCCTCCACTTATTAGGAGATTTCGGGCAGTTGGGTGCCATGGATTATATTGTAAAATATTTGAGCCTAGCATTTCATTATGATTCTATTAAAAAAGGTGTCATTGTTACAGAGGATTTGATCTTTTTCATTTCAGTTATTGTCATTTTCCTTTATGCGGCGCATGCAGCGCTGAAAACTTTAAAAAGATGAACAAGTTATTTAAAGGAGCTTATTATCAATGGGGGATTTTTGCGGTTATACTAATCGCAGTTGTGTTTATTAATATTATTGGGCATTTCACCTCCTTTCGAATTGACATGACTTCAGACCATCGTTATTCTCTTGCAGATGGTAGCGTGACCTATCTTAAAAAGATTAAAAAACTTGAAAACCGCATCAATATTAAAATTTATCTTGAAGGTGAGCTGCCATCAGAATTAAGGTCTTATCGTAATTCATTAGAAGAAAAACTAAAAGATTTTAAGCGTTATGCTGGCGACAGAATAGAATATACCTTTATAAATCCTAATGATGGTTCCGATGAGGATAAACAGCTTCTATTTGAACAGATTTATGATAATGGTTCAGGGATTTTACCAATGGAAATCAAATTTGCTAAAAATGCAAAAGAAACAAAGCTTATGCTTTGGCCGGGAGCAGTGCTTTCTTTCACGATTAATGGCATTCCACAAGAAACCGTTGTGCAGTTATTGCCTGGTACATCCGTGGACCGCCCCTTTTCGATGAATCAAATGCCTGAAGTTGTTGAAAAAGGACTGAATGACCTTGAATATAATTTAATCTCTGCGCTGCGCAGGTTGTCAACCTTAAAGAAAAAAAGAATTGGATTTCTTCAAGGTCATGGTGAATTAAACCAATACGAAACAAAAATTGCACGATTATTAATCGCTCCGTATTACAATATTCAGGAAGTTGAACTACAAAATAATATTCATGCGCTTGACGATTATGATGCCCTAATTATTGCAGACCCAAAAAATGTATTTTCAGACAAAGACCTCTACCTTATCGACCAGTTTGTAATGCGAGGAGGAGAGCTTATGTGTTTTATGAATACGCTTGATATAAACAAAGATACCCTATATAGACAGGGATTTACCCATTCTGAAAGAAAAAATATACGGCTAAACGATTTACTGTTTGATTACGGTTTTAAAATCAATGATAATCTAATTATGGATGTCAATTCAATTCCAAAATTTGATAGACGTTTTAAAGAAAGCCGGATCAATTGGTACTACCAATTACTTTCAACGAAAACAGAACACCCTACAGTTAAAAATATAGAACCTGTTGCTCTTGAGTTCGCCAATCAAATTGAAGCTATAAACGAACAAGTGGTTCCTGTATTGACTAGTTCTGCAAACTCAAATTATACTGGTCTTGCGCCAATCGTTGAACTCAATATGGCCTCGAACTTTGATGAAGAGCAGCCTAATTTGCAAGCGGCAGAAAAGAATACGAGCAACTTATGTTTTGCGGCGACCTCAAATGGAAAATACACCTCGTATTTTAACAACCGAATTGTTGCAGATTTCATAAACAATCCAGATGCCAAATTTTTAAAGGAAAGCACAGGGGATTCTAAAATATTCGTTGTTAGTAATGGAGATTTTTTAGCCAATACTTATAGATTGTCCCAAACTAGAAAAGGACCAAAGGCTGATTACAAAGGTTTTAATGAGCTAAAAATGAATGCAGATGATGTTGCTTTGAATACTAATAGAGCAATAGGTAATCAAGACTTCTTTTTAAATATTGTAGACTACATGATGAATGAAAATTTTATGCTCGATATACGAAGTCGTCAAATTGATGTGCGACAAATAGATAAAGTAAAAATTCAGCAATCCGCCAACTATTATAAAATGATAAATATGTTGGTCCCTATCGTATTAATTATTCTTTTAGGTCTAGTAATGAATGTTATGCGAAAAAAGAGATTTACCCGCAAATAATACAACTATGAAAACAAATAAGATACTCAGACTCATTATAGGATTATTGTGTGTAGGTGGTTTGGGATATTATACATTTACGATACTAAAAAAAGATACGAAGTCAAGTACTGAGCTTATTTCGTTTGCCATTTCGGATACTGCATCAGTTACGAAAATTATTATTACCGATCCCTTTCAAAAGTCCTTCCAAGTACAAAAAGTAAATGGTGCATGGCAAGATAAGAACGGAGGCTGCGTGACGCAAGCCTACGTTCATAATATTTTGAATGTGGCAAAAAACATTGAGTTTAAAGGGTATCTACCCAAAAACTCCCATGAAAACTTCACTGTTAAAATGTCAGCCTCGCATACAAAAGTGGAATTTTTCATTAACAACAAGTGGTATAAAACTTGGTACATCGGACCTTCCGCTCCAGACCATTACGGACAAATCATGTTACTTGACTCCAAAGAGGAAGGAAAAAGTACCGAACCTGTTATGATGAAAATCAAAGGTGTAAATGGCATTATTGAACCCAATTTCTTTGCGGATAGTCGAAAATGGATATGTACAAACATTTTTAGTGTTCCTCTTGAAAAAATCAAGAAAATTCAAATTAGAAATCATTATGACAGCTCTCGAAGTTTCATCATTGAAAGTAAAAACAATGGCTTTGAAGTAAGTAATCTTGGAAATAAACTGCCTTTTGTAGATACTGCGAATGTATATAGATACCTTCATAACTATAAGAAAATACACTTCGATATAGCAAATTACATTCTTAGTGAAGCAGAATGTGATTCTTTAAAGAATTCAGAACCTTTTGCGGAAATTATACTTGACAAAAAGGGAGGAGAACAAACGCACCTAAAGTTATATAGAATCATAGCAGATACACCTCAAAGAAATGAATTTGGAGAGATGGTAAATATGGATATGAATAAGTTTTGGTGCGAGCTGCCATCTGGGGAAATTGTCAAATGCCAATATCATGTTTTCAACCCTCTTTTATTCGGCCATATTTATTTCTCCGCTATGGACGCTTAGACTATGTTTCTACGTAAAAACACGTAGAGCACTAGTGCTTTTTACGTAGTTCTGTTTATGGGTAACTCCCTACATATTCAAAACTTTATTCAAGAAATACATTTGAAATTTAAAAGTTTAAATTATCTTTAAATCGAGTTAATAGATTAGTAGTTTAGCTTAGTGGAAAGTATTTTAATCAATAAGCGATTAGAAAAAACATTATCTCTTCTTATTTCCACTAGTACTGTCTAACCAGGGGCCCTTCGGGGCCCCTTCTATTTGTTGTCGTTTGTAAATATTCGTAACTTTGATACATGATTAAATCAATACTTTTTATCGGGGCATTTTTTTTCAGCTTTTATTCTCTTTCACAATTAATTACCACTCAAAGTCAAACTAAATCTAAAATTTCTTTTGACACCTCCACTTATCTTTACTTCGATACTGATATTATTTCTTCATTCAGATCATTAGCTCCTAATGAAGCACATTTAAATACTCCTTTGGGAATACGCTCAGACGAAAGTCGACTCATTTGTAGCAGTTTCACAATAGGGATTTCTTTACCGCTAAACCAATTTATAAAAGTTAATAGTGGCTTGTCTTTCATCCAAAATGGAGAAGCTTATAATTGGTCCTCCAGCATAAATGACAGTACGTACAATTATAATTCTAAATACCGTTACATAGGACTTCCAATATCGTTAAGCACTGCTTATGGTAAAAAATTAAAGCTGCATATTTCAGCGGGTATCATACCAGGTATTTTTAGTAGCTACAGACAACAATTAGATTGGACAGATGCAGATGGCTCGGAATACGATGAAGAAATAAAAATTCAAAATGACCTTAACTTCTTTAATCTAGCTGCGCAAGGTAGTCTTGGTATAGAATATTACTTTAAAGCTTTTTCTTTCCGAATGTCTTGTATCTATAGACAACAATTGAACAACACGTACAAAGAGTTTGAAGACTACATCCATAAGTCATGTGGAATGGGCGGAAGGCTCACATTAACCTATTTTTTATAGATGCTGATTAAAAATGTAACTGACTTTCTCGAAGAAAAGTATCCTTTATCACTTCAGGAGTCATATGATAATTGTGGATTAACATATGGCCACAAAGAACAAAAATTAAGCGGCATTTTATTTGCGCTCGATGTTACCGAAAATACTGTTAAAGAGGCGATTTCAAAAAATTGCAATCTAATTATATCCCATCATCCTGTTGTCTTTAAAGGTTTAAAAAAAATAAATGGTTCAACCATGACAGAGCGCGTTCTTGAGCTCTCTATTAAAAACAATATTGCGCTATACGCCATTCACACAAATTTAGACAACCACAAGAATGGCGTAAATAAAAGAATCGCTGATAAAATTGGTTTATCGCAGCTCAAAATACTTTCACCAAAGAATGAAACACTTGTAAAGCTGTGTGTTTTTGTACCCGAAGATGCTGAGCCAGCATTGAGTAATGCTTTGTTTAAATCAGGTGCAGGCGCCATTGGAAACTACTCAGAATGTAATTTTAAGAGTATAGGGAAAGGTTCTTTCAAACCAAATTTAAATGCAACGCCTTCAGTAGGAGCAATAAATAAAAAAATAGAGACCACTGAGGTCAAAGTAGAATATCTGGTTCCATTAGCACGACTTAGCATTGTATTAAATGCTATGAATGCTAACCACCCCTATGAGGAGGTTGCACACGACATTATACCTTTATTAAATAGTCAACAAGATATGGGTTCAGGGATGATTGGAGAATTGCAAGAGCCAATGACAACTCGAAGCTTTTTAAAACATTTAAAAGCTACATTTAATGTTGGCGTAATAAAACATACAGCGTTAATTTATGACGAAATCAATACAGTTGCTATTTGTGGTGGTTCGGGTAGCTTTTTGATTGATGCTGCTCGAAAAAATAAGGCAGATATTTTTATTACTTCAGATATCAAATACCATGAGTTTTTCGATGCGAATAACGAGTTAATTATCGCTGATATTGGTCATTGGGAAAGCGAACAATTTACAGTTAATCTTTTGTATGAAAATATTAAAGAAAAATTTAGTAAATTTGCCCTCCATTTAACTGAAGAAAATACTAATCCAGTAAAATATTTTTAATTTATGTCAGGAACCTCGACTAAAGCAGAAAGCAAAGTAAAAACAAAGAAAACAGCTAAGCCAGCTAAAACAACTGCAAAAAAAGATGCAACTGTTGCTGAAAAGCTAGATGCTCTGTTCAATCTCCAAAAAATTGATTCTGAAATTGATAGAATAAGAATTATCAGAGGTGAACTACCGTTAGAAGTAGAAGATCTTGAAAATGAAATCATTGGTTTAGAAACAAGAACTGGTAAAATCCAGGATGAAATTAACGAACTTCAACTTGATATTTCAAATAGAAAGCAATCCTCAAAAGATTCTGATACCGCTATATTAAAATATAAAGAAAGACAGAATAATGTTCGTAACAATAGAGAGTACGAATCCTTATCCAAAGAAATTGAATTTCAGGAATTAGAAATCAAACTGAATGATAAACGTTCAAAAGAAGCTATAATTAAAATCGAAAACAAAAATGAGGTTTTAACTGAGGCAACGGAACGATTGGACATGAAGAAAGCTGAGCTTGAAACTAAAAAAGCTGAACTCGATACAATTATTAGCTCTACCCAAAAAGATGAAAACAAGTTAATTAAGGCATCAAAAGACGCTAAGAAAAACATTGAAGATCGACTGGTTATCGCTTATGAAAGATTGAGAGGTAATGCGAAAAATGGCTTATCTGTTGTCGAACTGGTTTATGGCGCTAAATCTAAATCAGGACATCAAGATGCGTCTTGTGGAGGATGTTTTAACAAAATACCACCTCAAAGAGAACTTGATATTGTGACAAAGAAAAAGATTATTATCTGTGAGCACTGTGGAAGAATCTTAATTCCCACGGAAACAGAAGAAGAAGCATAAATAGAAAAGCGCCTTAAGGCGCTTTTTTTATGAGCTTTAATTTAATGCAAAATCAACCTTAAGGTCCTCAAGCTTTTTAAGCAGCTCATTTGTTGGTTGCACCTTAATACTCCTAGAGGGTAATACAACCTGAATTTTTTCTAAAGGGTCAAAAACAGTAAATCGCACTCTACAATTACCTTTAACATCATTGTGCATTAATATTGCTTGTAACTCTTTAATTAAGGACTCATTAACCGTAGATGCCGAAAGTTTAACCTCGAGGTTTTTAGCTTTTTTTTCTCTTAAGCCTTGGAGTAATTCCATGCCATGAACAGCAAATTCGAGTTCCTTTTTCCATCGGGACCTTTCTATTTTACCTTTTATAATCACAAAAGTTCCTATCTCCATAAAATGCTTAAACTTTAAATAGTTTTCGCCAAAAAGAAACAACTTATAACTTTCGTAATAATCCTCAATAATCAAAGTACCAAAACCATCACCTTTTCGAGAAATGCGATGCTCACTATCTGTTACAACCGCGGCAATCATAAGGTTTTTACCCTCATGACTCTCTAAATCTGATAAAATCCTTATATCTCCTCGACAAAAAGATTCTATCTCAATTCTGAAGTCGTCCAATGGATGACCAGACAAAAACACTCCGACAACCTCTTTTTCTTTATTGAGTCTGTATACACTCGACCATGACTCTGAAAAAGGAATTTTAGGATCAGGTATAGAAACCTCATCAGCGGTATCAAATATTGTAGTTTGGCGCTTGCCTAACTGATCTTGATAATTCCTACCGTAAGCGATGACTTGCTCAACAAATGGTTTTCTGTCTGCCTCTTTAACAAAGTACTGACTCCTATGAACATCTGGATTCAAGGAGTCCATTCCTCCTGCATAAATTAAACTTTCAAATACACGTTTATTACATAAACGAAGATTAACGCGCTTTGCAAAGTCAAAAATCGAAATAAATGCTTGTTCTTTTCTAACCTCCACAATTTCATCTATCGGACCACTTCCCAAACCTCGAACAGCACCTAGTCCAAAACGAATAGCACCCTCCTTATTAATTGTAAATGTATAATTTGATTCATTGACATCAGGACCAAAAACAGGAATACCCATTCGCTTACTTTCCTCCATGAAAAATGTAACCTGCTTAATGTCATTCATATTATTACTTAACACGGAAGCCATATACTCTGCAGGATAATTTGCCTTTAAGTATGCAGTCTGATATGCCACCCACGCGTAGCATGTCGAATGCGATTTATTGAAGGCATAAGAGGCAAATGCTTCCCAATCCTTCCATATTTTTTCTAGCGTATCTTTATTGTGTCCCTTTGAAGTGGCACCTTTCAAGAATACCGGTTTCATCTTATCCAAGACCTTTCTGTCTTTCTTACCCATGGCTTTACGTAAGGTATCAGCTTGGCCTTTTGTAAAATCTGCGAGCTTTTGGGAGAGTAGCATTACTTGCTCTTGATATACCGTAATTCCATAGGTCTCTTTTAGGAATTCTTCACAATCATCGAGATCATACTCGATTTCTTCTTCACCATGTTTACGCTTTACATAGGATGGAATATATTCCATTGGACCAGGCCGGTACAAAGCATTCATCGCAATTAAATCAAGAAACTGAGTAGGTTTGAGCTCTTTGAGATATTTCTGCATACCGGGAGATTCATATTGAAAAATACCGACCGTTTCCCCTCTCTGGAAAAGCTCATATGTTTTTATATCATCTATGGGTATTTCATCAGGATTGATCACAATACCCTTAGTTTGTTCAATATACTTAATTGCATCCTTGATTAAGGTCAACGTCTTTAAACCAAGGAAGTCCATTTTTAGTAATCCAGCATCTTCGGCCACAGAGTTATCGTACTGCGTACAGACTAGATCAGAATCTTTAGCTGTAGCAACAGGAACAAAATTCGTCAAATCATCAGGTGTAATAATCACACCGCACGCATGTATACCTGTATTGCGCACTGAACCTTCAATCGCCTTGGCTTTCCGAAGAACTTCAGCAGACTTGGTATCTTGTTTAATGAGCTTACGAAGCTCTCGAGCTCTCGAAACCTCCTCTTGGTTTTTCAGTTTATCAATAAGGAGGCTTTCCTCCATATCAAAAAGTTTATTCAACGAAATATCTGGAAGCATTTTTGCTAATGAATCTGCATCATTCAAGGGTAAATTCATAACTCGTGCCGTATCACGAATTGCGGATTTGGCAGCCATAGTTCCGTAAGTAATGATTTGCGCGACCTGATTCGAACCATATTTCTCAATTACATAATCGATAACTTTACCTCTACCCTCGTCATCAAAATCAATATCAATATCAGGCATTGAAATTCTATCTGGATTCAAAAAACGCTCGAATAGCAAATCATATTTAATAGGGTCAATATTTGTAATACCAATGCAATATGCAACTACAGATCCTGCAGCAGATCCCCTACCAGGACCTACACTCACCCCCATGTCTCGCGCTGCATTACAAAAATCTTGAACAATAAGAAAGTATCCTGGATAACCGGTATTTTCAATTGTTGCCAATTCAAAATCAATTCTTTGTTTGAGGGAATCTTCAATTTCTCCGTAACGTCTTTGCGCACCCTCGTATACCAAATGTCGTAAAAAAGCATTTTCGCCTCGCTTGCCACCATCTTCTTTATCCTCAGTTGCAATGAATTTTTTAGGTATATCGTATTCTGGTAATAAAACCTCTCGAGCAAGTGAATATGCTGAACATTTACCTACAATCTCCTCAGTATTTAATAGAGCGTCAGGAAGGTCATTGAATAAAGCCTTCATTTGATCAGAAGACTTGATATAATATTCATCATTTTCAAGACCAAATCGAAAACCTCGACCACGGCCTTTTGGTGTTTCAACAAGTTGATTGTCTTTTACACATAGCAGCACGTCATGTGCATTAGAATCCTCCCTTTCAATATAAAATGAATTATTCGTTGCAATCAACTTAGCATGATGCTTTCTGGCCAAACGAACAAGGGAAGGGTTTAGCCTTCCTTCGACCTCAACACCATGTCTAGATAACTCCACATAAAAATCGTCACCAAATTGGTTGTGCCACCAGCTCAAGGCGTCCTCAGCCTGTTTCTCACCAACATTCAATAGTAAATTCGATATTTCTCCTTGAATACCTCCAGATAATGCAATAAGATTTTCTTTATACTCCGGAATGATGTCCTTATCAATTCTCGGTACATAATACATTCCTTCAGTATACGCAATTGACGCTAGCTTTATTAAATTTTGATATCCCTTCTTATTTTTTGCCAATAAGACGATACGGCTACCATTATCTTTTTGAGATTTATCATTTCGGTCTCTACATACATTAAATTCACAACCTATTATCGGTAATATTTCCTTTTTATGAAAGGGTGTTCCTGAAGCTTCAGCTTCAATTTTTTCAGCACGTATACTTTTATTTATCTTGTTTGCCGCAGCCTCAAAATGAAATGCGGCCATCATATTTCCCGAATCTGTTAAAGCAATGGCGTGCATCCCTAGGGAAGCGGCTTTCTCGATAATACCCGAAACCTTCGCAGTTGATTGTAATATAGAATATTGAGAATGGTTGTGAAGATGGGTAAATGTTAAATCATTAAGATTCCCTATATCAACCGAGGTTCCCTTTTGATCAGATGAGACTTGTGCCAATTCTGCTGCTTCGCGCAGCTTAGCACTCTCCCCTTTAAGATTTAAATGTTTTAGACCTATTAAGGCAATAGGAGCAGGATTGGCCTCTTTATATTTTAGAAAATAGTCTTCTCTCTTTTGCAGCTCATTAACCGTGAATGTTTGTCGTCTAATTAATTCTAGAAAACAACGTGTTGTCGCCTCAACATCGGCAGTGGCATTATGCGCCTCCATGAACTGGGAATCAAAAAGGTGCTCATGAAGCTCCGACAAGGTTGGTAATTTGAAACGTCCTCCTCTGCCTCCTAGTAACTTACAAAGGTTTGCCGTCTTTTCGGTACAGGTATCCAAAATGGCTTTTTCGGTCCATTCGATGGAATACTCTTTCCTAAAAAACTCACACCCCAATACGTTTACATCGAATTTTACATTATGACCAACTAAAAAGGTTGCCTTCGAAGCCACCTCACTGAATAATTCTAGACCTTCGGAAAGTGTAATCCCATTTTGATTTGCTAGCTCAGTTGAAATGCCATGAATTTTCTCTGAACCGTATGGAATATCAAACCCTTCTGGCTGAATTAAGAAATCTTTGTGCTCAATTAGTGTTCCATCATCATCATGCAGTTGCCAAGCCAGTTGAACTACACGAGGCCAATTCTCAACATCGCTAATAGGTTGATTATAACCTTTGGTAGGTAACCCTGTTGTCTCGGTATCAAAAATGAGGTACATTGAAAATTTCTTTGAAGAATAAAGATAAAGAAATCAATGCCCCACAATCCGCGTGTTGAAAACTATTTTTTGTAATTTTTATGAAGATAATTTAAAGCATATACTTTATGAATCAATACATCCTATCAATCGATGCAGGGACTACCAGCTCAAGGGCTTTAATATTTGATAAAAAAGGTAATGAAATTGCCAAAGCTCAATTTGAGTTTAAACAACATTTCCCAAAAGAAGGCTGGGTTGAGCATGACCCTCTTGAAATTTGGTCAAGTCAAAAAAAAGCATTGCAAAGTGCAATGTCAATGCATCAAATTTCTAGTCTTGAGATTAAGGGTATTGGTATTACCAATCAAAGAGAAACGACCGTAGTTTGGGAGAAAGATACCGGGAAACCAATCTACAATGCAATCGTTTGGCAGGATAGGCGAACAAGTGAGTATTGCAACGAATTAAAAGAAAAAGGAATGGAGCCCCTAATAATGTCTAAAACTGGATTGTTATTAGACCCTTATTTTTCTGGCACAAAAATCCATTGGATTCTTGAAAACATTGAAGGTGCAAGAAAAAAAGCACAGGACGGGCAGCTACTATTTGGAACCATTGATACCTGGCTTATTTGGAACCTTACCGGTGGAGAAAAACACATAACAGACCCGAGTAATGCAAGTCGAACCTTATTGTACGACATTCACAAAAATAAATGGGACGAAGAGCTTCTTAAACTTTTTAATATTCCCTTTGACATGCTACCCAGAGTAGTCCAGAGTGTTTCAAATGATGCAAAAGCCAAACTAGAAGATTGGGAAAGTAGCATACCAATATGTGCCATTGCAGGTGATCAACAAGCCGCGCTTTTCGGTCAGCTGTGCTTTACACCTGGTGCTGTTAAAAATACATACGGAACAGGATGTTTCAGCATGATGCATACCGGTCAAAAGGCGGTGAAATCAAAAAATAAAATGCTAACAACTATAGCATGGCAAATGAACGATGAAGTAGAATATGCCCTTGAAGGTAGCGTTTTCATTGGTGGTGCGCTCATTCAATGGCTTAGAGATGGATTGGACCTTGTGAAAGATGCGGCAGAGATTGAGCATCTCGCCTTGAGTGTGAGCGATAATGGTGGTGTGACCTTTATTTCTGCATTAACAGGACTTGGTGCGCCTTATTGGGATCCGTTTGCTAAAGGAGGGATATTAGGACTGACAAGAGGGACTGAAAAAGGACATATCGCAAGAGCTGCTCTCGAGGCTATTGCGATACGCTCAATGGAAATTATAGTAGAAATGGAAAAAGATTCTGGTATCAAATTTTCAACTCTAAAAGTAGATGGCGGGGCAAGTAGAAACAACTTACTTATGCAAATTCAAGCCAACCTTTTAAATGCAAAAGTAATCCGACCAAAAATAACGGAAACAACTGCATTAGGAATTGCATTTATGGCTGGCCTTGGTTGCGGTTACTGGAAAGATAAAGCTTCATTAAAAGATTTGTGCGAGGAGGAAAAAAGCTTTACACCGCAATACTCGAAATCAACAAATGAAATGTTAAAGCTATGGAATCATAGAATTCAAAAGATATTAAGCAATGAATCGCGATAAAAACATTCGGCTTTTATCTAAAGTTTCCGTTTGGGACTTAATTGTAATTGGTGGAGGAGCGTCAGGTCTTGGCGCTGCATTGGATGCTGCATCCAGAGGAATGAAAGTCCTGTTAATTGAAAAATATGATTTTAGCAAAGGAACCTCTTCAAAAAGCACCAAACTCATACACGGTGGTGTTCGGTACTTAAAAAATGCAGAATTTAAATTGGTCAGAAAAGCACTTCATGAACGATACATCTTGAAAAAAAACGCGCCACATTTAGTACAAAATAAAGACTTTATTATTCCAATCTATAACTGGATTAATTTCTTTTTTTATGGAATAGGATTAAGGCTTTATGACGCTATTTCTGGCAAATGGAGTTTTGGAAGTACTAAGTTTTTAAATAAAAAAACAACTATTGAACATTTAAATTCTATAAATACAAAAAGCCTAAAAGGCGGAATCAAATATAAGGATGGACAATTTGACGATGCTAGATTCGCAATAAGCCTTGCCCATACCATTGAAAACGTGGGGGGCACTGTTTTGAACTATATGGAATACTTATCTCCTAGGATAGAGAATAATTCTATTAATGGAATTATAGCTAATGATAAAATTGATCAAAAGGAATTTCACCTCTCCTCAAAATACATCATCAATGCAACTGGGGTGTTTTCAAATAAATTAATGATGTCAATAACCTCTCAATTCAAAATTAAAGCAAGTAGAGGAACTCATGTTGTTGTCGATCGTTCTTTTCTTAATTCACAGCATGCCATAATGATCCCTAAAACAATTGATGGTAGAGTCCTTTTTGTTATACCCTGGAATAACAAAACGCTTATTGGCACTACTGATGAGGAGACAAATGAAATTGATATTGATCTAAAAACACCGTTGACGGATATTGGATTTATATTGGAAAATGTTAAAAACTACCTCTCTAGCCCCCCAAAAAAAAAGGATATTAAAAGTGTTTTTACGGGGCTTCGACCTTTAGTATCAAATAAGGATAATTCAAGTACAAAAGAATTGTCACGCGCACATATTATTCATGAATCAGATGACGGTATCATACATATGCTTGGTGGGAAATGGACTACCTATCGCCTAATGGGTTTGGAAGCCATAGACTGCTTATTAAAGGATAAAACACTTCAATTTGGCAACAGTAATACATCCTCTTTACGGTTATTTGGATTCAAAGATGTTGTTGACTTTCAAGATCCATTGCACGTTTATGGTACCGAATTAAAAAGACTTAAGACCTATGGCGCTATGGTTTCCATATCAAATCATATATTTATAAGTGAAGCCATGATTGCGTATGCGATTCATGAAGAAATGGCCATTAATCTGGAAGATATATTGGCAAGAAGGACACGTTGTCTATTTATTGATGCAAAGGAAACCATAAAAATAGCTCCAAAGGTTGCTAAAATAATGGCATCAGTATTAAAAATGGATGATACATGGACTACAAAACAGCTTGATTTATTTTTACCTTTGGCTTCAAAATATATTATATGACACCTTTTATTGCTGAACTAATTGGAACTTGTGTACTCATCGTGTTTGGTGCTGGAGTTGTGTCGAATGTTTCCCTAAAAAATACAGAGGGAGAAAAAGATCCTAAATGGATACTCATTACCATGGCTTGGGGATTTGCTGTTTTCTTAGGCGTTGTTATTTCTGGAGATGTAAGTGGTGCTCACTTAAACCCAGCTGTTAGTATCGGTCTAGCAATGGCAGGTAAATTTGACTGGGCATTAGTACCCTCATATGCTGTCGCCCAAACTTTAGGGGCGATGCTTGGCAGTTTCTTGAACTATCAATTATATTATGATCAATTCAAAGAAACTCAAGACGAATTGACCTTCAGAGGCTGTTTTTGTACTGCTCCTAAAATAAAAAATACACCTCGAAATATATTCAGTGAAGCTTACGGCACCTTCTTTTTAGTTTTTGGCATCTTATTTTTAGTCAAGCCAGCGCTTCAAATAGATGGTATAGAGACACTTCAATATGGAATTGGTTCCTTAGACGCACTCCCTGTCGGAATTTTAGTTTGGGCTATCGGCATGTCTTTAGGCGGCACCACAGGGTACGCCATAAATCCTTCAAGGGATTTAGGTCCAAGAATTGTATACACACTCATCAGGGGTGGAAAAGCCAAATCAAATTGGGGCTACTCTTGGATCCCAGTAATTGGACCCATAATAGGCGCTCTAGCTTCAGGGTATCTTTTCAGTATACTATAAATCGATTTCTTCCTCTACGCCGAAATCAAACTCATTTGATGCGGATTCTTTGCCATTACCACTATAATGCCAATTCCATGTAATTCCTATGCGCAACGGATGAACCGCCTCAGTGTATGGGGCTCTTTTAAACATCATCGACAAGCTGTAAGTTCCAAACAATCCAAAAGCACCATAACCAATCCTAAATGAAGCATCAAGCAAAAATGGATTCAAATTATATTTTGCGCGTCGAAGATTGGTGAATTTATCTCCGTTGGCGTACTTGCCTTTTAAGGTTGTACTCGATGCAAATCGAACTCCTCCAATAACTCCTGTGTTAAAATAAAAACTCTTTTTTCCCTTTACTTTCGTTGCAAACTCAAGTAATAATGGGACTGTCAAATAATGAGCTGAAAGATAATTTCGTTTGATTTCAGAGATGCTTTCTTCTTCCAGATTAATTAATTGAGCATAAACATTGTCTTCATCATAACTCAATCTGTAATTATCACGAAATTCTATGTTTGTATTTCTGTAACCAAACCCTGTGGTCAGTCCTAAATATTGCTTAAAGATAGGGAGCTTATACTCAAACATATTAAATGATAAAGTAGAAGAATTTACAATATCATTTTCCCACCATGGATTATCGAGCCAAGTTTCACCTGAAAAATCAGTTCCAAACTCTGAGTTCATAAGGATTACAGACCCAATATCCATGCCAGCCCAATGTGCCTCATAGCTTTGCTTTTTAACTTTAATTTCAACATCCTCCGACTTGGCGTTAGATCCTTCGATTTTGGAATCTTGACCTGTAACAAGATTGGAGGACAATAATAACACGGGTATTAATAATTTAAAAAGCTTCATTTCGTTTTTTTTTTAATTCTTTTAGATTTTAAATATACGCACTTCAAACTTAGCAAGTTTTGTAACAGCTTGCATTAAGTGTACTTCACGAACGTTCGTCAGCTACTTGAATTGTCTTATTCTACATATTAATTAACAATCGAAACATAAAGTTACGTCCTGCCTGAGGGTAATAGAAATTCTCTACTGTTCTTTGACCTCCTGCAATATAACCCCAGGTATAGCCATTATTTTGGTATGTAGCATCTAAAATATTATTGCACTGAACACCTAGAGTTATTGACTTAAAAACAAGGTCTTCAATTGTATAATTTAGACTCACATTTGAATACGAAAACGCATCAATTTTTCGATCTGAATTCGAGGTGTTGTCTAGGAACTGATCACCTACATACTTAGTCATCCAATTAAAAGAAAGACCGGCTATCGGTCTGTAAGTCAAGCCTAGGTTTCCAATCACGTTTGGCGAAAATGCCATATCCGTGTTTTCATGCTCAATCTGTGTCTGTTCGTAATTTGGATCGTCATAATTGTCAACATACTCAGTAAAAGCAGCAATCTTATTTTCGCTGTATGTAAATCCTGCGTGGAGATCTAGTTCATCAAAAGGACGAACAACCGCAGCCATCTCAATTCCGAATCTGTAACTCTCGTCTACATTGATTCTTGTATAAGCACCAACGTCATTAATCTTGCCTGTATTGATGAGCTGGTTAAGATAATTCATGTAATAAATGTTGGTACGCACCTGAAGCTTGACAGATTCAAAAGAATGTCCTAGCTCCAAATCTCTTAGTGTTTCATGGGTTGGTCGACTTTGTAAAGAGCTTTCTCTGAAATCTTTACGGACAGGCTCTCTATTTCCAATTCCAGCACTTATGAATAATCGATTGTATGCATCAAAGGCATAAGAACCACCTACTTTAGGATTAATAAAATTATATATCTCTTTTTGATTAAGATCAATAAGACTTCCGGAAACGTCATCAAAGCCACCAAAATTATAGTCAACATAGCGATATTGAACATCTGCATATAAGCTCCAATTGTTCTTGACATAATCTGCCTTTAGATATGAGCTGAATTCCGATTTTTGAGCATTGTTATCATAATAACGGTCATAAATCTCACTTTCTGATGCATATCTCGCCCAAACAAGCTCCCCAAAATGAGCTCCTATGTATGTATTACCTGCCCCTCCGAACTGAATACTGAGATTTGAATTTACATTGTGAGATAGTGAATAAACGCCTCCAACAAAATCATTGTCCAACCATCTGCGACGAATTAAATCTGTATTTGTAATGGTATCCCCACCAAAAACAATATTATTTAATCCATAATCTGACAGGTCTTGACCAAATTTATATTGCTCGTAATACCCTCGACCTTTCGTGTAATGACCTGCAAGATTAAGCGTAGTTCTTGGTGAAAACGTATGCGTAAAATGAAGTTGGTAATTGTCTTGCTGGTAATTGTCTACCTCGTCTTGATAGGTATAGTAATTATAAGTTCTACCTGACGTTAATAGATTTGACCGTTCTGCGTCTGAAAGATAATTCCGATCGGCATAAGCATTCATCTCATCGAGATCTCCATTAATAACACTTTCAGGCGTACCATACCAAGATTGATAAGTGCGTTCTTTACCACAAAAAGCAACAGCCTTAATCAATGATTTTTTTCCAACGTAGGAACCAGCTAAATAAAAGGATTTAAGATTCGAGCTTGCTCTATCAATAAATCCATCACTCAATACTCTAGATAATCGCATATCCATTGCAAATTTTCCGCCTATCAATCCGGTACCTGCACGCACTGAGCTTTTCCAAGTATTGAAGCTTCCGACCGCATTGTCTATCGTACCATAAGCCTCCTCGGAAATATTATCAGTCTTGATGTTGACGCTTGCACCAAAAGACGCCGCGCCGTTTGTTGAAGTACCCACACCGCGTTGCACAAGAATGTTATCAACTGAACCCACCAGATCTGGCATATTTACCCACCAAACACCATGTGATTCAGGATCATTTACAGGAATTCCGTTGATGGTCACATTGATGCGTTCTGCATCAACTCCACGAATACGCATTCCAGTATATCCGATACCTGCACCCGCATCTGATGTGGTGACTACAGATGGCATTGTATTCAATAAAATAGGAAGGTCTTGTCCAAAATTTTTGCCTTGCAAATCATTTTCCTTATCAATTTTTGTAGCTGAAGAAGGTTCTATTTGTGGCCTTGTCGCATCAACCTGGACTGCTTCTAAATTTTGTATCTGTTTGAAAAGCTGAAGTTTGAAATAATTTGTATTGTCTTCAATTGAAATTTCTTGCGCGGCATATCCCAAAGCGCGGACAATGATTCGTTTTGAATCTGAAGTAATATTCTCAATTTTAAACTTACCTTCTATATCGCTAATGGCTCCATTCTGTGATTGATCCACTTGAATTGTGGCAAAAGGAATAGCCTTGCCTTCCTCGGATTCTACAATTCCCGAAATAGTTTTTTGGGAATACCCTAAAAGAATAATTAAAGAAAAAGTTAATGTTAAAAAAACGCTTGTTTTCATTTTTATAAAAAATTAAACAAGAACAAGGGGCCAATTCTTATTGGTTATAAATAATTATTAGCTCAGTCATCTTCCCTGCGCAGGCATTATCCTAATCAGGTTCAATGGGTGTAATCTCAGCCTTTCGGCACCCCTTAGAGACGATGCAAAATTAATTATTTTTTAAAACACAACATGGAAAGCTTAATAAATTTTATTTTCATAGCATGAAATGGAAAGAATCGGATGGGAAACTCGTTAGAAATGTAAAATGCCAAGACTTTAAAGAAGGCCTAGCATTGTTAAATAAAATTGCGCTCATCGCAGAATCAAAAAAACATCATCCAGATTTGAAAATATACAGCTATAAATTCCTAAGTATTGAGATATATACACATGATACAAATTCAATTACTCAAAAAGATCATGACCTCGCAAAAGAAATAGACGTTCTTTTAGAACAGAAATGACAAAATTATTTTTTTATGATATTCCAGCGATAACCAAAATTTACAATAAATAAGGATTCTAATGATATTTCATACATATCGACATCTACGTAATCGTCTAACAAGACTCCACCTGCCTCGACGGAAACTATCCATTGTCCACGCCTCCCTTCATTGAAATTAATTTGAGAATACACGTGAAACGGCCAAGGTCTTACTCCAAAAAGAACTGCTGATTTTTTTTCCTTATTTATAAAAATACCTCCGCCGAGTTTTGCAGTTACTATAGACGGAAAAGCTAGGCCTATTTCCATATCTAATAAAAATTGACTTTCCGACTTTTCAAACCTTTTACCAAACAAGACCGATGCACCTGGAAAAACACCTAATCCGTCAATACTAGCTACACCAATATTAGACTCGACATACAAATTCTGAGCATTGAGGAAGAAGGGAAATAAAAAAAGTAAAACAAGTTTATTCATAACATTAACATTGTTGGTATAAAAGTAAGCCATGTAAGCCTAATCAAATACATTGAATTCCTATTAAAGGTATACTAAAAGAAACTTAATAAAAACATAAGTTACTTATTTACAGTTTTTTATGTTTTTTAAAAAGGATATTTAAAACCCTACTTAATCAATCAAGACTTAGCATATTCACGTACACCCTTCCAGTGAAGCAGTACGACTACCAATAAAAGAAGATGTGACAAATCACTACGATCAAACCAAGGTGCTATACTTATTTTCATACCTTGAATAAATGCACTAGGAATTAGTACAATCACACTCCAATAAAAAAAGCGAAAAGAACTATTGATGTCACGCGCATAGCGCCAACCTAAATAACCCAAACAGGTCAAGAAACCCATAGCTGAAGCAATTGAAGGAATAAGCAAGCCAAGCTGAGGATTTACTTTTAAATCGAGAAAAGCAAAAACAAAAAGCTCTGCAACAACAAAAATGATAAGCTTCATTTTAGACAATAAAACAAAGAAATTTTGTCGATGCTCCTCAAGTAAACTGAGCATCGCTCTCTCCATAAAGTAAAGCGCTATGATCGATGCTATCCAACCAGGATATTTCCCTACTACACCCCAATAGTTGTAAAAACCGTGACCAAGACCTCCAATAAAAAAGCTACAACCAAAGGCGATAAAAAAAAGACGCCAATAACTAAAAAACGGTGTTGCCAATGACAGATTTTGAACTTTTCTACTGATAATTAAGGCCAAAATAAACAGAATCGTATTGCCAATTAAGCTATTTGGCTCCAACAAATCTAGACCACAAAAAGTAAAATCAATTTTCTCGAAATCGCTCCCTACCCTCACTTACTTTTCTCTTTAAACTTTTTACTCGAACGAATAATTAAGCGCTCAACGAGCATGGGAAATCTTGGCTGAAGGAAGGCATTAAGCACGCCAACAAAAGAGAGGGTAGTAATAAATTTTCTTCTTTTTATATTCTTCAATACTTTCTTTGAGACATAGGAAATAGATTGTGCCTTCTTGCCTGATCGATCGTCCAAAACTACAGGAGAGCCGTCAGCTGAAATAGATTCCTTGTTGTGCTCAATTTCCGTAATCCCAACATAAATCAGTCCGACATGAATGCCAGACTTGGATTCCTCAATTCTAATTGATTCTGCAAACGACCTAAGGGCCATTTTTGAGGCACAATACGGAGCTAAACCGGGTAGACCACGTATACCTGCAACACTAGAAATGAAAACAAGACTTCCTTTGGTTTTCTTTAAATATTCTAGCGCGTAAATGGTTGGCTTCACACTACCCATAAAATTACTATTCATTACACGCTCAAAAACCTCAGGATCAGAATCAACCACATTTCCCCTGCTTGAAACACCGACATTGTTAATTAAAATATCCAAACGGCCATGGGATTGAATCGCAAAATCAATTAGTTGCTTTGCCCCTTCTGGACTGGTAACATCACAACAAAAATATTGTACATCATCTGAAGTATTTTTAAGAAGAGCTTGGGTTGTTTGCAAACGCTCCTCATTTCTTCCATTTAAAATTACTTTGGCTCCCGCTTTTAATAAATCCAGTGCAATTCCTTTTCCAATACCCCTACTAGAACCTGTTACGATAGCTACTTTACCTATCATGATTTGATATAATTTGTATCAGGATTAAACCGTAGGGCCGTAAACGTATTTGTCCAAGCCATAGCAACATGAACAAAAAATGCAATCCAAATCGTTCCGGATGACAAAGTTAAAAGACATAAGACCAAACCTAAAGGGATTGCACCTATTGTTTCGTCCAGTCCTTTTGGGATATGAGTTGCAGAATACAGTGCAATATTTACGGCTATTGCCGGCCATACTCCCAAAGGTTCAATTAGTGGAAATAAAAGCACTCCTCTAAAGAGAAATTCATATCCAAACAAATACAAGAACCAACCTAATGCATTCATATAGACCATTTTTTTAGTCCAAACCTTTGCTCTGATTTGCGGATAATTCACTAAGTTTTTAGGTTTCCTTGCACTAAAATGTACAAGAGGTATAACCAACACTGATAAGCCCAAGGTCCAAATAATAGAATACAAAGTGGTTTGCTCAATATAAACCAAACCATAATCGGAAAGAGAAAAACCATTAAGAAAAATTAAACAAACACTCACCGGCAACACTCCCATACTAACGAAGCCAAATAATTTTGTGAAAAAAATATGTCTGTAAGAGGCTTCGTCGAATTCATATTTATCATAGAAGTATTTTTTGACCCTAGGAGAGGCTGCAGTAAACCAATAAATTATAAAAAAAACAAGTGCCAAAATGATCGGTAAAAAGGAAACCAAATCACCAGCTTTCCATGACAGGTCTATATCTAAGGATTGAAACATTTAGGACTTTTTAACGGTTATATAATCGTTTTCAACAAACCAATTATAGCATTCATGAATTGCTTCTTCAATAGGTGTTTGTGGCATATCTAACTCGTTTACTGCTTTTTTTGATGAATAGTAATGTGTCTCCGAGGCTAAAATGGCAAGTTCATGGGTTATTTTTGGGTTCAAATTAAATATTTTAGCAAAAATAGACGAACCTTTACCGTAGGTTCGAATTAGCGATTTTGAAAACTTTAATTTTGGCGCTTTTGCGTTTGTACATCTTGCGATTTTATCAAAAGCCTGCTTATAGGTTAAATTTTCATTTCCTAAAATATAGCAGTTCCCTTTTTTTCCTTTTGTAATAGCGTTTGTAATCGCTACGGAAACATCTTTAACAGAAACATAATTCTTACCTCCCGTTGGATATCCTGGGACTTGTTTATTGTATACTCCACGAATCATTTCACCTGAAGAAGGTCTAGAATCGTAAGGGCCAATCATAAATGTTGGATTAACAACTAAAGCATCGAATCCTTCATTTTTCGCTTTATCTAAAACAAGTAATTGTGCTTTATATTTTGAATCCATGTAATCTAAGCCATAATGACTAGCTGCATATTCATTCAGTTCATTACCAGGGTTTTCTTTATCTCCGGAACGGAAAGAATTTGCAGTACCAACATAGATAAAACGTTTAACCCCATTCTTTTGGGCAGCTGTGATTATATTTTCAGTCCCTTGGATGTTTACCTTGTTCACCATCTCCATTCTCGGAGGATACATATTTGTCATTGCCGCGCAATGAATAACAATATCCATACCTTCAGTTGCGGAAAGAACATCTCTTTCCTCAAGAATGTTACCCTCAATCATCTGAAGATCCAACTCGGAAATTGTTTTAGACTCTTTGTTTTTCTCTACAAAGGCAAAAACCTTATAATCACGTGAAATCAGCTCTCGCACTAAATTACTTCCCAACAATCCATCGGGACCTGTAACTAAGACTTTCATATTTATCTAGATAATGTGTTTAACGGCACAAAGATGAATATTTTTACATAAAAATCGTGGATTAAGCGTTATTTTAAATTCTGTATTTAATTATAATCCAGTTTTAATTGTAGTCTTACTTTTTGTTACATTAAAGCCAACATTTACACCTGCAATACCGCCACCTTTTCTCGATGAGTAGAAAATATTTACAGGAATATTTAATGCCCCAGCCTTGAATGTACGACCAAAAGCCATCAAGAACATCGTTGAGACCCTAACCGCACCATCATTGTGCATCCAATCTTCCATTCCGGCCAGTTTTGCAACATTAACAGGATCATTTCCATGAGCAATTACCTGCTGATTATATGAGATACTCGACGTTTCGTCATAATCAAATTCACTGCTCCAGTAATTATTCCACTCGCTCTCCGACTCCCAATTGTTATTAGAATCAAAAGAACCTCTGAGGGTTCTACTCAAAGTAAATCCGGGTCCGAAGGCAAATTCCCAACCTGCATCACCAAAACGGAAACCATTCAAAATAGACAAGGTCGGAAGAAATTGACCTTGTTCAAGACCAGAAACATTCAGTATAAATTCAGCCAAAGCAGAGAAATTATTTGTTCCCACATACTGGGCCTCCAACTGGTAACCAATCATCGAAACTGCTGGGAAAATATCAAGACCACCCTGTTGTTCAGAACGCATAGCATATTCATAAAAAGAACCTGTCATAATACCAAGACCGACTCTCGGACCGGAATTGCTAACTTTCCCGACATTTGATTTAGTAATAATATCATTGTCAAATCTCAATTGCTCAACAAGCTCCTTGCCAGCAGGAATATCCAGCATTTCTTTTATTAACACTTCTGTCATTCTCTGAAGCTCTTTTTCTTGATTTGTGAATTCTTTTAAACCAGATTTATAAACTGAATTATTTTTCACATCAATCATTTTTAACGAGATTGCGATTTTGTTCCCAAGTAGGTCATAGCTTCCCGTAATCATGTAATCTACACCTAACTTACCTCCAAAGTCAACTAGACATGTTTTGCTCAGGCAAGTTTTATAGGATTCATCTTGATCGTAAATCTCCTGCATATCAAAGACATCATAAACAGAGTATTTATTAAGCTTCGAAAGTTCTAAACGAATCATTTTAGCACACATGTCCGGAGTTGCGTACAAGCCATCAACATTTGGATTGGCTACAGCAATAGAAGAATTGCCTTGTGCAAAAGACCCAATCGAAAAGGAAATAAGTAATAATAGTAATAGTGACTTTTTCATTTTTATTTAATTTAAAATTCGAAACAAATATAAACACTCAAACCCGAATACAAACCCAAAGATATCAATTTAAAGGACTTTTAAAAACATATATTAAAATATATAAAACATTGATTTACAATTATTTAATTAGTAATTTAAAGGACATTAAGGACGCGTATATCGTACAGTTATTTAATGTATTTTTACTCATTACAACTTGTAAAAGGCTATGGACTTAATAAAAGAGATCATTTTAACTTTAACCGATGCGGACAAAAAAGAATTTGAGCAATTTTTATCACGTAAACGACCGGGGTCGACAAGAAAGGATGTTGAAATATTTCGCAAGCTATATGAACAACATAATTATTCTGGAAAGCAGAAGAACAATCTAAAAGGTGATCAAAATTACCACGCCCTTCGCAAAAGAATTAGCAAATCACTCACCAACTTCGTAATTCTAAAAAAGTCCATTGAAGAACAAAAAGAAAATAAAAGAGATGGAATGGTACTTCTGGTAAGCTACTTCATTGAAAGAAATAAGTTCAAGGCTGCGTGGGAGTTACTAGTTAAGGAGGAAAAAAACGCTGAAAAAGTAAATAATATTGAACTGAATTTGAAAATCCAGCGTTTAAAGCTATCTATTCTACCCTATTTCAACCAAGAGCTTTTTCCAAGTATTAAAAATAAAATGCTCGACCTTCAGACCAAACAATCAAAACTGGATGAATTCCAACTTTATTTTATTGAAATTAAAAACCACCTAAAGTTGAAGATCGCGGAAGGCAGCGTAGAATCCCCTTCAGGTATTATCAAAAATGCCTTAAAACGCTATAAAACTCTCAAAACAGAATATAATAACCCAATCATTCACCTCAAGGTAATAGAAATTATAAGGGCTGCGTATATTATAAATAAAAAGTTTAAAGTTTTTGCCGAGGTTGTCCAGAAATATTATGATGAATTTTCTAAAGAGGCCTTTGAGAATTCAAGCGAGATCAATACGTTCGCACAGATTGAATACATAATGTCTTATACTTTTTTAAATACCAGGAATTTTGAAAAATCAGAAAAGCATCTTGAAAAGCTCACAAATCTCATGCAACAAAGTGAGCTTGTTAAGCTTAATTTTCAAGGCCGTCACATGGCCATCAAGAGCTTTATTCAAGTTTTTCAGCTTCAGATTAATGAGGCAATTGCATCTTCTGAAGATTTCTTATTAAAGGAGAAAAAGAAAATATCTATGCAGGAATACCTCAATCTTTCGTTAAATCTTTCTGGCTATTTAATAACTGTAGGTGCATATTCAAAAGCCATTAAAATTTTAAATTTCATGTCTGAATCAGACAACTATTATCAGAAAACTATGGGCAGAGAATGGCTTGTGCGAAAGGATATGATTTTAGCCATTGTACAAACTTCATTGGGAAATACTGAATATAGCCTAAAAATCATCAATAATATAGAAAAGAAACATAGCGACATGCTCAATACAGAGCAATACCGAATGGTTGGGCCCTTTATTAGCTTATTTAAGAATTACATCAAAAACCCTCACGAAGTAAACCAAGAAAAGCTTTCAGATTTTGAAGAAAAAATCAAGCTGAAAAAAGACCGCGTATTTCGTGATCCCCGACTGATTATTTTCTACGCTTGGATGCGTTCGAGGTATACGAAAAAAGATGCCTATGACATCTTAATAGAAGAATACGAAAGAATAACATAAATAAATTTAAAAAAACTCTAGGTTAATCCAGAAAGCAATTTGACCAGCGAGTCCAATTCCAATCCCCTTGGCTAAATTTAAATACCGTTTTCTTTTCATTCCTTTTCTTAAAGCCTCTTTAGATAAATCTCTATCTGAACCTGCAATATCGGAATGTAATTTAAAATAATCATCTATAACGGTTTGTTCTCTTTTACGAATACGCTTGGTGGAAGTCGTATTTGTTATAACAACGCTCAAAGAGGCAACGGGTATAGCTACCAAACCAATTACGGGAAGACCAATCCATAAAGCTTTTGAAACTACTTTAACAGGATCTTTATAATGCGCTGTGCCATAAGCTTCAGCTGACATTTCAGAAATTAATTGCTCACGGTTGTTGAGCGGATCAATAGTATTATTAGATGTGCTACTATCTGAATTCGAAAGCCATGGATTGTTCGATTGATTTATTACTTTTTTGTTGATTTGGCTTTGTCGCCCAGGTTTTAAGGACGACTCCTTCTCCCATGGATTCGTACTTTTATTGAGCCACGGATTCTCTTGTGCAAATGTCACAAAAGTCCCAAAAAAAAGAACAACAAGGAAATAGCGCATCATAACAATTAGGAGTGAATCAATACTTTTTATAAAACCAAAGATGTAACATAGTTCAGAGTAATCAAAGCTCAATATGAAATTAACTAAACATATTTTTCTCTATTGAGCAAAAATAAAAATCTGATTATCAGGTAATTAATTATAAAAAAAAGGATATTAATTATTAATATATCCTACCATTAATTTTGCAATTTGAACTGCATTTGTAGCCGCTCCTTTTCTAAGATTATCGGCAACAATCCAAAGGTTCAAAGACTTAGGCTGAGAAGCGTCTCGACGTATTCTACCTACAAAAACATCATTTTTACCATGCGCATTAATAGGCATAGGATATAGAAGTTCACTTGGCTCATCTTGAACCGTTAATCCAGGCATCTCAGATAATAAACTTTTTATTTCTTCAATTTCGTACTCATTTTCAAATTCGATATTCACGGCTTCTGAGTGACCTCCTATAACTGGTATGCGCACCGCAGTTGCACTTACCTCTATACTTGAATCGATAATTTTTTTTGTTTCATTCGTTAGCTTCATTTCCTCCTTGGTGTAATCATTATCCAAGAAAACATCACATTGAGGAATACAATTTCTATCTATAGGATATGGATAAGCTTTTTCACCATCAATAGAATGACGTTCGGCCTCCATTTGCCTTACAGCCTTAACACCTGTGCCGGATATAGATTGATATGTTGAAACAATAACTCTCTTAATTTTAAACCTATCATGAAGTGGTTTAAGCACCATTACAAGTTGAATTGTACTGCAGTTTGGATTAGGTATTATTTTATCTAAAGCAGATAGTATTTGTCCATTAACTTCAGGAACTATTAGTTTTTTTGATGGATCCATTCGCCAAAAAGATGAATTATCTATCACAATTGTTCCTTTAGACGCAAATTTTGGAGCCCATTTCTCCGAAACAGAACCGCCAGCTGAAAAAATGGCAATATCTGGAGACAATTCGATAGCCGTTTCAAGGGATACAATTTCAATATCATTATCATTAAACTGAATCGATTTTCCAACAGAATTTGCTGAGGCCACAGGAATCAGTTGAGAAATATTCAACGCTTCCTCGCTAAGCACTTCCAACATAACCTTACCAACCATTCCGGTTACTCCAATAATAGCTAATTTCATATCTGCATTAATTCTTTAATTGATTCCTCAACCTTGGTCGTAAAATTAATATATTTGAATACATTCAATATATGCACCATAATTTAGTATCTGTTTTTACGTTTATTTGCTTTTTTTCAATGTCTCAAATCACTGATGATTTCTCAGACGGAGATTTCTTAAACAATCCAGGTTGGTCTGGCTCAACAAACGACTTCATCGTAAATTCAGATTTAAATCTTCAATTAAACAATACAGAGGCAGCATTATCATTCCTGAGCATAGAAAACAACCTTAACCCTCAGAATAACAATGAATGGCGGTTTTGGATCAAGCAAGCGTTCTCTCCGTCCTCAGCAAATTATGGTAGATTCTTTTTAAGCGCGGATAATCCGGATCTTAGCTTGTGTTTAAACGGTTATTACCTTCAGCTGGGCGAATCAGGCACAAGTGATGCCCTTCGGCTATTCCATCTAGATAATGGAAATCCAATCGAAATTTGTGCTGGCGAACCTGGATTAATTTCAAGTAGCTTTGAAATAGGCATTAAAGTCATACGTTCGGATATAGGGGAATGGTCCTTGTTTTGTGATTATAATGGAGGGACAAATTATACTTTAGTAGGCGCTGAAATCAGTAACGGACCTTTTGACCAAGCATATTCTGGACTGGCTTGCACGTATACCGTTAGCAATGCCACGAAATTCTACTTTGACGATATTTATATAGGTCAAGAAGAGCTTGATCTTACACCACCGAATTGTGTCTCAGCAGATGTTATAAATCCACAAAACATAGACCTGACATTCAATGAGGCTGTTGATCAGACTTCCGCAGAAAACTTATCGAACTATGTATTAAATCCTTCTATAACATTCAGTGATGCGAGCATTGACGCGGAATCCCCAAATACAATTCATCTTACTTTATCCAATCCATTAGTGAATGGTGATAGCTATGAACTTTCAATTCAGAATATTGAAGATCTTGAGGGCAATGTAAGTATTCAGCAAAGCTTTAATATAAGCTATTTAATAGGGGAAATTCCAGAAAAGGGAGACGTTATTATTACGGAATTCTTCCCAGATCCAACCCCTTCTGTTGGACTTCCTGAATGCGAATTTGTTGAAATTTATAATACTTCAGAAAAAATATTTGACTTAAGCGACTGGAAACTCAATGATGCAAGCTCATCAGGTACCATTCAAGAAGGTTGGTTGCTTCCAAATACGTATGCAGTACTTTCTGCAGCTGCAAATATGGATTCTTTTGAGGTAATCTTTGCTGTAAGTAGTTTTCCAAGTCTAAACAATGCAGGTGATGATATCCTAATTTATAGTTCAAATAATATTTTGATTGATGCATTGAGCTACACAGATGAATGGTATCTAGATAGTGAAAAAGAAAATGGTGGGTATTCACTTGAACGCATAAATCTAAATGATCCATGTTCTGACGCGTTAAATTGGTCCGCTTCTAATGCAAATATTGGCGGAACACCAGGTCAACAAAATTCAATCTATAACAATGAAGCTGATTTGAATCCAGCAAATATCACCAACCTCCTGGCTCTTGCACCTAATTATCTTGAAATTGAATTTAATGAAGGCATTGACTCAAGTTCATTACAAGGATTAAGTTTTGTATCTAATCCTGCGTTAACACTGTCAAACATATATATTGAAAGCATCTATTCAAATATGCTCATATTGACCTTTAATGAAACCTTAAATACAAGTGAGGTATACACATTCGAGCTTGAAAACCTCCAAGATTGTTGGCTAAACACGGCTCCAATATCGGGCTCTTTTGCGCTTCCAGAAATTGCAAGCCCTGGAGACCTTATCATCAATGAAATATTAACAAACCCATACAGTGGTGGTGAAGACTGGGTAGAGTTATACAATAACTCTGATAAATTTATAGATCTATTTCAATGGCAATTTGCAAATTATCAAAGTGATACATTATCCAACTTCAAGAGTATAGATATGCATAAAATTGTGGAGCCTGGAAATTTTGTTGTCATTGGAGAAGACCCAAACTTCGTTATTGAAAACTATCCAAATCACGATCCCGAAACATTTATAATAAATGACCTGCCAAGCTATGCAAATGATTCTGGAACCGTTGTTTTAATTCAAGGTAGCTCAATCATGGATCAAGTGCCATACAATGATGACTGGCACCTAAGTGTCATAGATGACCTAAATGGAGTCTCATTAGAACGTATTGACCCTTCGGGAGAAACAGATAACTCTTTTAATTGGCATTCCGCTGCACAAGATATTGGGTTTGGTACACCAGGATTAGAAAACTCACAATTCATTTCAGCAGTTTACTCCGGAGACTTTTCCTTCACCAACGCGATATTTTCTCCTGATAATGACGGGTATCAAGATGTTCTTCAAGTCAATTATTTGCTAGAATCAGAAGGGCTTATAGGTCAGGTGAGTATTTTCGACGATAAAGGAAGACCAATAAAAGCTTTATTTCAAAATCTTCTTTTGGGCACCTCAGGTTCTTTCAGTTGGGATGGTATCGCAGACGATAACCAGAAAAGTTCAATAGGTACTTACATAATGGTTTTTGAGGCCTTTTCAACAGATGGAAGTGTATTCTTTACGAAAGTAAAGGCTTTTACTTTAGCTGGTAAAATCTAAATTTAGCTCATGAAAAATCTTTGTGCTCTTTTGTTCACATTTACAGTGCTCTGTGCAACTGGTCAAGAATATAAAACTGCTTTCGGCATCAAAGGGGGATACCCTGGCTTTGGCAGTCTAAACGCAAAACATTTTCTCTCTGAAAATACTGCTCTAGAAGCCTCATTTGGTCCATTCTCTAGAGAAAACTACGGTAGTGGAGTGTTTTTAATTGCTGATTATGAAATTCAAAACAGCCTAGAATCACATTTTTCATGGTACTATGGGGGTGGTGGATTGATGGGATTCACCTCTAATGGATTAGGAACCTCTAATATTCACTTTGGAATCAATACGACAGTGGGACTTGAATATACATTCGAAGATTTACCAATTAACTGTTCAATAAATACGGGTCCTATTATTTTCATTACACCTGTAGTAAAACTCAATTGGGGAGGTGGCCTTGCCATACGTTATGCAATTAGATAAAAATAGAATTTCAACAGGGTCGAAAAATTGGATTCGATATTTCTTTCATTTGCATGAAGAGGGTTTGCTATCTATTGGATTTAAATTTAAATCCAACTCATTTGAGGATACTCTGCACTATATCTTCAATAAAACAGGTATACTTTACGGGACAGCGCTTTCTAATTTATACACAAGTCATAAGTTTGTTGCACACCTAACCAAGGAAGAAAAGCTAAAACTCCTGCTTTTTGAAAATCTATTTTACGTCTATCAAAACCATCAGCTAAAAGGAGCAATAGATTACGATGCCTTTCTGGTTTCACTTGATGATTTTTATGATAAATTCCAAACCAAAATATCACCATGGGAATTTGATTTTGATAAGAAAATAGAACTTAAACTCGAAAAAATACTGTCAGAAAGGGTAAAAATTAAATCGAATCTAGCGAAAGGTAATTATTGGCTTAATCAAAGTGCAAATGGACTCGTTTTTATAGATGTTTTATTATATGCAGGGTTTTTAAAAAATGAAGAAATAGATCTTGTTCAGCAATATGATGACTTCGTATTAAAGCTTTTACGCTTTCTAACTGAGGCGGCGTATGGAGATGGTAAAATCGAAGAGAAAGAGAAACGACTTCTTTACTACCTGCTCTCCTCAAGCCATCTTAATACGGAGCAGAAAGACATGGTCAAGATATGGATCAATAATGAAAAGGATAAAACCAACATAGATAAGCTGAACCAAGATAAC
>JAKMFD010000180.1 GCA_022425625.1 Crocinitomicaceae bacterium
CTTCATTGTGCTAAACTACAATAACTCTACATCATGGCTACGGTATTTGAAACGCGACTTATCGGTAATATCGGTAAGGATGCTGACGTAAGAAGTATGGAAAACGGTATCGTTGCCATAAATTTCCCTGTCGCACATAACAAAAATTGGAAGGACAAAAGAACAGGTGTTTTAAAGACAAAAACAACCTGGGTCAATTGTACAATATGGAAAAAAGAAGGTGCTAACATGAAGATTGTGGATTACCTCAAAAAAGGAACATTGGTAGACCTGATAGGCACCCCTTTTTCAAAAGGTTATCTTCATGACGATCAAACTGTTCGGTCTGAAATACGACTGAACATATCAAAAACCAATATTCTCCGCACCACATCTAAAGAGGATGCTAACATTCAAGAATCTGGAGAATCTTCGAATGATACTGTTGAAGATTTCTCTATACATGAAGATGAATATTAATTTTTTTGAAATTCCATTTTCTGTATTATAAAAATCTATTATATTTGCACACGAATTTTCTTCCTTAGCTCAGTTGGTTAGAGCATCTGACTGTTAATCAGAGGGTCCTTGGTTCGAGCCCAAGAGGAAGAGCATAAAAAGAGGTCAAATTGACCTCTTTTTTTATGCCCTAAACTTCCACTTCATTTGAATATTGTAACTTTATAAAAAACCAAAATTCATGAAAACAATCTCTACACTTCTCATCTTTTTTACTACAACGATTTTATTTTCGCAACAAACACAAAGTATAACAATCAATTCAGGCGGTATTGACCGTGATTTCTTTTTGTATGTTCCAGATATTTATGATGAGAGCACCCCTGCCCCACTTGTTTTCTGTTTTCACGGCTATGGAAGTTCAGCAAGTGTGAATCTGTCGTATACGGGCTTTAGGGACGTTGCAGATACTGCTGGGTTTATATTAATACATCCTCAAGGTACACTTGATGCTACTGGCACGCCACATTGGAATGTTGGATGGGGTTTAAGTTCTGTTGATGATGTAGGTTTTACACAAGATATGATTGATTATGTTGCTACCAATTACAATTTAAATACTGAGCGTGTCTATTCTACGGGAATGTCAAATGGTGGTTTTATGAGCTACGTATTGGCTTGTGAGTTGAGTAACGAAATTGCGGCTATTGCTTCAGTTACAGGCTCAATGTCGCCACCAACTGCTAGTGGTTGTAGTCCATCGCATCCGACACCTGTACTTCAAATACATGGAACTGACGATCCGACGGTTCCTTACGAAGGTGCTATCTTTGCACAGGGAATCGATGACGTACTCGAATATTGGGTAGGTTACAACTATTGTGATGTAAGTCCTTCACAAACACCAATACCAGATATTAATTCCGGAGACGGTACAACAGTTGACCATTTTGTCTATGGAAACGGAACCAATGGAACAACCGTAGAGCTATTTAAAGTTTATAATGGTGGACATGACTGGCCAGGTGCTTTCGGAAATTATGATATTAGCTCTAATATTGAGATTTGGAAATTCTTTTCTCGATATGATATTAATGGGACACTGAACTTAACAGAAATAGAGGACGCCAACAACTTCAATATTTCTCCAAACCCTGTTCGAAATATATTGACAGTTAATAGAAATACAACAGAACTTGTCCCTTTTCAAATTACAAGCATGGATGGAAAAGAAATTTTAAATGGTCAATTAACGCAGATGACTGAGGGTCTAGACGTTTGTGGACTAGAATCAGGTACATATATTATTTCTGTTCAATCTATGACGCAACGATTTGTCGTTCAATAGGTTATTGTCCTAAAATCTTTGCATCGATGTAAAAGGTCGTTGCAATATTAATTTCATGGTCCGATGTCAACAATTCATCGGTAATTGTATTGCAACGCAAACTGAATTGATCTTTTTTAATGTATTCTTGAAAATCTGCTCCAGAAACATTCAAGGTTAACGAATTTCCTGTACCATCTGGAATATCGTTGGACCAAGCAATTTCGACCTCAGGAAGATCTTGCGCATTCATGTAAACTCTAATCGACTCTAAAAAACTAAAATCAGCACCGGACGGTGAAGTCAAATTAAGTGTTAATGAAGTAAGCCTGATTTCTTCTATAAGTTCCTTGCTCGTATTGTTAATTTCAAATGTGCTTTCAGAATTTGTTTCTAATGCAGGAGTTAAAATATCTAAAGGAAGACTGATTCCAGTTGAAGATGGAATTACCACGGTTTGATTAAAATCCATGTTAAATTGTGTCAACTTATCAATTGTTCTACAAGAATTGTTTAGTGCCAATAACAGCATTAAAGAAGCAAAAATTAAGATTTTCGATTTCATTTATTGTTTTTATTTATTTATTTAAAAAGGACGCATTTGTTTGATGTATAGTTGTCTTGTCTTTCCAAATAATTTGAATTCAAAGTCTAAGCCATATTCATGATATGGTGTTTTTCTTAAAGCCTTTTTATTCCTTTGATACATATATTTTTTGATTTTTGATAAACACCGCGTCAAATCTATGACTTCGTCAGTTGAAAGAACAGATTTTTCCGAAGGCTCTAATATATTGGAGTATGAAATATATTCGACAATTTCTTTCTCGCCATAGAACGCATCATCCTTGTCAGAGTAACATATAAGCTGTTCACAGGTAACATCAATTGGAGGTTTTACAACACTAACATCACCCTTTTGAGCATTAACTACAAAACCTCGATAATTTTTTCGGTATAAATTTTTAGTGATAACAACACCATTG
Source organism: Crocinitomicaceae bacterium (assembly GCA_022425625.1). Lineage (GTDB taxonomy): Bacteria > Bacteroidota > Bacteroidia > Flavobacteriales_D > Crocinitomicaceae > UBA952. The sequence continues at coordinate 2,752 of JAKMFD010000180.1, forward strand.
GCAGACTCTCCAGGAAAGGATCGATGACAGAGTATCGCCATTGCAACAGATTTTTGGTCAATTCCAAAATAGGAACGCTCCATAAAAGCTTTATAGGACCAAGTACTTGCCCATACCTTTTTAATGGCCTTTTCAATACTTTTACTTGGATTGTTTAACTCGGCGGATTTTGAAGTATATAATCCAGCACCATTGAAACCCTCAATATCTTCAGCATTTGTAGAGGATCTAAAACGGAATTTTTGAAAGCTAGATTGTGCAACTTTTTTCTTGACTAGTTCCAACAACTCTTGCGACAAGGGCAATCGCTTTATTTTATATTGGATGTAGTCTAGCTGCTCCTTAAGTGTTTCTTGATCATTTTCTAAAACCATATTAGGCAAAACTTGAATCAGTTTATCAATCCCATCCTCTTTAATATGAGACTCATAAAACGCAAAAGGTATAGCAAAAGCATCTTCAGGAAGCTTAGCTTCAAGTTTAAGTTTTTTAACCGCAGTATGTAATTCACCAAAATGAGCTGCCTTCCCTCCTACTATTGATAACTTACCTTCCATTTCTTGAGGAGTCAAAAGC
>JAKMFD010000143.1 GCA_022425625.1 Crocinitomicaceae bacterium
AATCACATTCGTCGCTAGAAAATAATTACATTGAAAATGGCTTTTGGGCTCAAGGACTAGATCAAGAGCTCACAAATCCTGGCTTAACGGCCATGCGGATTGTACGTATAGACGACGTAACCGAGGCTGTTCTTCTCGGTATTACTACAGATACACAAAGAGAAGAAATCAACGCAAATATTGAGCAAATCATCAAAGATGCTACAGAAGGAACACATTATACAGCCCAAGTAAAAGCTTTCAATTATGGTAATTCCTATTATTTAATGTTAAAAGAAACATTTTTGGATGTTCGGTTTGTTGGAACACCTCCCAATTCGATTGGTAAATTTGGAGGAGACACAGATAATTGGGTTTGGCCAAGACATACTGGTGATTTTTCAGTGTTTAGAATTTACGCCGGAAAAGACAATAAACCTGCTGAATACTCTAGTGAAAACGTCCCGTATACTCCTTTACATTATCTTCCTATTTCCATGAAAGATAGAAAGAAGGGCGATTTCACGATGGTTTATGGATTTCCAGGAAGCACAGAACAACATGTTTGCTCAAGCTATTTAGAACAAATTATCACGAAGGAGCGCCCTTCACGAATAAGAATGAGAGATCTTTCACTTTCAGTGATTGATAAAGCCATGAAAAATTCCGAACTCATAAGCATTCAATATGCTTCTAAGCAAGCTCGAATATCGAATGCTTGGAAAAAGTGGATTGGACAAATTGATGGATTAAAGCGTTTGGATGCAGTAAATCTCAAGAAAAAAACTGAGCAAGAATTTACTAAAAAAGCCATGTCTAATGAAATTTGGAAACAAAAATATGGTGAAACTGTAGCCAAAATGAATGCTTTATCAGATGAATTTTTTAAATATGAGTACCTGTACGCTATGGGAATTGAATACTTCTATGTAGGGCCTGAATACTTTAAATTAATTCGTTATACCAATGACCTCATCTCCAATTATTCGAAATATTTGGAAGAAGGAAAAATCGATGAAATCAAGGAAAAACTCCTACAAACATCTGAAGGCTTTTTTAAAAATTATAATCAGGAGATCGATATGGAAATCCTATCCTTGTTGACACAAGAATATTTTTCCAAAACGGACAATCTCAAATTCTACATTTTAAATTCAAAAATTGCCGATAAATCAGTTTTTACAAACAAAGAGCGATTTAATCAGTTCATTCATAAATTCAATAAAAAATCAGCTAAGAAAATACTGAAAGACGCAGGTTATAGTCATTACACAAAACATTATACGGATTGGATTGATAATGTTATTCCTTATTACCGAAGTTTTTCACAATCTATGGATGTATTACTAAAAAACTATGTTGCAGGAAAATTAGAAATGTTTCCCAATAAAAAACATTGGCCTGATGCAAACAGTACATTAAGAATTACTTTTGGTCAACTAGAGGGCTCATCTCCCGCAGATGGAAAAGTATATACTGAGCATACAACACTTGATGGAATTATTGCTAAATACAACTCTGGTAATCCAGACTTTGATCTAAAACCAAGAATGTTAGAGCTTCATGAGGCCAAAGACTATGGCGCATATGCTCAAGACGGGGAGTTATGGGTCTGCTTTTCTGGTTCCAATCACACGACAGGAGGTAATTCTGGATCTCCCGTATTGGATGCTAATGGCTACTTAATGGGACTAAATTTTGACCGCAGTTGGGAAAGCACAATGAGTGATTATATGTTTGATCCGAATCGCTGCAGAAATATTGTAGTTGATATTAAATATGTATTATGGGTTATCGATAAATATGCTAATGCGAGTCATCTCATAGATGAAATGGAGCTAAAAAAATAGACATAAAAAAAGGCAGCCTTTTGGCTACCTTTCTTCTTTTGATTTCGTGCTTAGTGAGCAGCTTCTTCAGTCGCGTCCTCAGATGCGTTACCAGAAGCGTCTCCGCAAGATGACAATGCTACCAATGCTACTGCAGCAGCAACCATCATTGTAGAAAATACTTTTTTCATTTTTTTGGTTTTAATTATGTGAATATTCGCGACAAACCTACGAACTTCTTATTAAATTGACAAGAGTTATCTAGTCTCCAAGCTTAATACTTTGAATTTTATTTGGTGCTTCGCTAGAAAAATAAATTCCAATATTTATTTTTTGGGCACCCTGAGCATAAATTGCCGCAGAATAAATATCTTCATCAGCTTCTTTACCTTGGAATTGATAATTAAATGCTCCATTAGGATGTTTATTAAAAAAATCCATCAAAACCATAGTCGCTTGAGCTTGGTTGTATATTCCCTCAACATTATCTACGATCAGTAAAACAGGATTTTCACAAAAGGAAATAACTCGAGATGCGTCATTTTTTTCAAAAGCATTAGAAATTTCTGGGTAAGGTAAGTCCGCGCCTGTTGGAGTTCCAAGAAGCAAAAGGTGAAAATAAAACAAAACAACAGCCATGAACTTTTTTTTCGAAAAATAGCAAATATTAGACCAATTACCATAAAACAAAAAATATGGTCTTCACTTACATGGTCAAATGCTTGAAAATGAGGCTTCTTTAGAATGATTTTAAATAATACCTTTTTTGTGGTATTGTGCCCCGCGTATATGGTGTTTACTTTTGTACTCGTGCGCACTTTAAATAATTTACAAATTGAATTTATAAAAGTGAAATGAAAAGTAAAGTTTTGGTACTCATTATACTGTGCAGTGTTGTAATTACAGGGTGTAAAAAGAAAGGGTGTATGGACCCATCTGCTACGAATTACAATTCAGAAGCAGAAAAAGATAATGGATCATGTGAATATTACACGGTTCCGACCGATTATATATTTTATGACGGAATAGGAAACAATACAGTTTCTTTTAGTGGTCAAACTGCAAGAATGAACATGCTTTCCGAAATGACTACGTATCTTAAGTCAGCTAACAATGGTGGAGCACAATTGGATGAAACAACCTTGCTGACAATGTATGATAATTCATACACAGGTTGGATGGATCAAACTCTTGTCGATAATGGAAAGCAATTAAAAAATAAGACCGCTTTGAACGACGCGGCAATTTGGGGACAGTTTGAGGCTTGGATGACAGAGGCAGCATCAGCATCACCACCTGTCGATGGTTATCTTCAAGCCGCTTCAGGTCATGAATGGACACAGCTTATTGAGAAAGGATTAATGAGCGCTTGCTTTGCAAGTCAAATGACGGCAAATTACCTTGATGGTATAATGGAAGATGATAATGTCCAAATTGTTGATTATCAAAATGATAAATTTTACACAGAAATGGAACATCATTGGGATGAAGCTTATGGTTACTTTACTGATGCAACAGATTATCCAACAAATGGCACAAACCGCTTCTGGGGGAAGTATGCTAACAATACGCTCGAATCCCTTTTGCAGTCCGGATCAAGAATAAGTGAGGCTTTCAGAACAGGGAGGGCAGCTATTTCAGCTGGTATTCTCATTGATGTACCTGAACAAGCTTCTATCATTCAAGCTGAAGTTAAAAGAATGGTGGCTGGTATGGCGATTCACTACTTAAATGCTACCAAACAAAAAGTGGTAGATGGAGAATCCCAAAACACAGTGAATCACTACTTGTCAGAAGCTTGGGCTTTCATATATGGAATTCCATTCTGTAAAAATCCCGATATGACCTATGCAACAGTAGAAGGTCTTCTCGGACAAATTGACGCAGACTTTGAAGGGTTTTCTCAAAGCACGGTATTAATTAATGCTATGATTGATGACATTGCAGCGGCCTCCGGATTGGAAGCTTACAAAAATGATTTATAGAAATATAGGTAACTTTGCACCCCAATATAAAACTTGGGGTGCTTTTTAATTAGAAAGAAATAATGAGAGAGAAAGTAATTGGATTTCAATTAAAACAAATCGCTGTTTTTATAGCTGTTTTATTGGTTTCCTTCTCCTGCAGAAAGAGAGGTTGTATGGATCCTAATGCATTAAATACGGACCCGAATGCTGAAATTGCAGACAACAGCAGTTGCTCATATGGTGAATTTGACAAACCCGAAATGCTTTCTAACGTTTGTGATAATTATATTTTACCAGCATATCAAGATTTTAACAATAAAAACATAGCATTACACCAAGTAGCGCTCTCCTTTTCAACAAATCCTTCTTTAGAAGGGTTGACAGCAGTCAAAGACTCCTGGATCACCGCTCTAATTTCTTGGCAGAAAGTTTCATTCTTGGACTTTGGACCGGCTGATTACTACACTTTAAAGAATCAAGTAAATATTTATCCTATTGATACCAATACCATTCAAAACAACATTATACTTGGGTCTTATGACTTGAACCTTGCATCGAATAATGATGCAAAAGGTTATCAAGCGCTTGACTTTTTATTAAATCTTCCAGGAACAAACGAAGAAAATCTCGTTGACTACTTTAGTAATAATACGAACGCCACTAGCTATCTACTCGACTTGACAGAAAATTTGATGTTGCTTTCTCAGAATGTCTATGATGAGTGGGTAAATGTGTACAGTTCAAATTTTAAAAGCAATAACAATTCCAATGCTCAAGGTAGCCCTATAAGTAATGTCGTTAATGGGCTCTGTTCGTATTACGAAACATATATTAGAAAAGGTAAATTTGGACTTCCTCTAGGCGTTTTTAATAGCTTCACACAAGAAGAAATGCCTCACTTAGTTGAATGTTATTATTATGGCCAATCGTTACCTTTCGCAAAAGCAGCAATAGAAGGAATGTCAGATTTTATAAATGGAGTGCATTTTGATTCGCCTGAGAACAGACTCGGTTTAGACGACTACATGGATTTTGTTGGAGCAACACATGGATCAAATACCTTATCAACATCTATAAACAATCAGCTTGAAGCAATCATTAACAAAATAGATGCGCTTAACGATCCGCTCAGTAATGAAATTCTTGCAAATAAACCTTCCGTAGAAGAGGCATATACTGAACTTCAAAAGCTAGTGCCTTATTTGAAAGTAGATATGACCTCAGCACTTGGCGTGCTTATTACCTATCAAGATAATGATGGCGATTAGAAAATGGCTAGTTAACCTAACGTTTTCAGAGAAATCTATTGCACCTCTTGTTGTGTTCCGGGTATTATTCGGAATAATGATGATGCTAAGCACCCTTCGCTTTATATCTAAAGGTTGGGTTGAGGATCTCTATATTCAACCTACCTATTTTTTTACATATCTCGGGTTTGACTGGGTAAAGCCTTTCGACGCAATGGGAATGTACTTTCTTTTTAGTGTCCTCATCACAAGTTGTGTGTTTATCTCCCTAGGTTTTTTGTATAGAATCAGTACGGTTGTTTTTTTTATTTGTTTTACCTACATCGAGCTTATCGATAAAACCAATTATCTAAACCATTATTACTTCATAAGCTTGGTTGGCTTTTTACTTATTTTCCTTCCTGCCAACAAATCATTTTCACTAGATACTTTTTTCAGGTTCACATCAAAGAAAAAGTACGTGCCTGCTTGGACAATTCATATTATTATGTTTCAGCTTGCTGTGGTATACGTATTTGCAGGGATTGCGAAATTAAACTACCATTGGTTATTTGAGGCACAACCTCTTATAAATTGGCTTAAACATCAAACAGATTTACCCTTAATCGGCCCTCTCATGAAGTTTGAATTCACTGCATATCTATTTAGCTGGGGAGGCGCACTGTTCGATTTAAGTATCCCTTTTCTCCTTTTGAACCCTAGATTCAGAATCCCTGGGTATCTCCTAGTAGTACTTTTCCACGGACTCACTGCAGTAATGTTTCCAATCGGTGTATTCCCTTATGTAATGATCATAAGCACTCTGATTTTCTTTCCTGAAAGCTTTCATGAGAAAATTATTCGTTCATTCAGAATTATTTTTAGGGCAAAAAATGAAAATCAAATTTCATCGCCTACAACTATAAGTTTAAACAAAAGGAATATTCATGCATCATTGATTGCACTTTACGTAGCTTTTCAAATACTTGTACCCTTGAGATATCTACTTTATGACGGCGATTTATTTTGGACTGAGCAAGGCTATCGCTTCAGTTGGCGCGTTATGCTTATTGAGAAAGTAGGATACGCACAATTCTTTATACATGATCCGACTACTGACAATAAAAAACTCATCAATAATCGAACTTATTTAACACCTCAACAAGAAAAGATGATGGCAACTCAGCCGGATATGATTCTACAATTTGCGCACCATCTAAGAGACACATACA
>JAKMFD010000145.1 GCA_022425625.1 Crocinitomicaceae bacterium
AACGTTTTATTGGAAGTAGAGTTGATCAATATTTCAATATGGGACTTGGCATGTACAATCAAAAGAACTTTGAAATGGCATTTATGAGTTTTGCCGGTGCGTATCAAACTAAGACGTTTTTAGGTCAAGAATATGAAGATGCTAAGGTAAATGCGATGGCAACCTATCGTTATGTTGTTGATTCGCTAATCCGTGTTGAAGAGCTTGATAAGGCTGAAGAGCTTACAGACATTGCCAACGAATTGTTTCCGAAGGACATGACTGTTTTAACAAACTATATCAACATAGCGTTAAAAAATGGAGACACTGAAAGTTCGGAAATTTACATTAAAGAAGCTCTTGAAATAGATCCTAATAATAAACAGCTTTATTATATACTCGGTACCTCATTTATAGAGTTAAAACAAAATGAAAAGGCAGAAACGAATCTACTTAAAGCAATTCAAATAGATCCTGAATATGTCAACGCACACTCTAACCTTGCGGCATTGTATATGGATTGGAGTATTGCGTTGGGAGATGAGGCTCGAGATCTAGATTACAGAGACCCTCGGGTGAATGAATTGGAAGATAAGAAAAAAGCACTTCTGACAAAGGCAATTCCTAGTCTGGAAAAAATGGCAATTGCATTCCCTGATAATAAATCAGTGATGAAAAACTTAGCCATGGCATACAGAGCTAGTGGTAATGAAGAAAAATTCAAAGAGTGGTATGATAAATCAAAAAATTAAATAAAATGTCCTTCGGGACATTTTTTTTTGATTCTTATTTTTTGCCTAACAATGAACTTTAACTACTTTTGTAGCCGATGAATTTCCTGTACCCCAATACACTTTGGTTCTTACTTCTACTCTCCATCCCTATTCTTATTCATCTTTTTCACTTCAGGAGACATAAAAAAATCTATTTTTCATCACTTCGATTTTTACAAACCTTTCAAAAAGAAAAAAAAGCGGTTAAAAAACTGCAGAACATAATAATATTATGCCTTCGGCTAATTGCCTTAGGTTTCCTTGTAATTGCTTTCGCCCAACCTGTTTCTAATGAGGATGGCGTTAATGATACTGACGAATCTATCATTAGCCTTTATATCGATAATTCATATTCCATGTCCGCTAAAGGCTTTAGAGGTGAATTATTATCCGAAGCTAAGGAAACCGCTAAGGAGTTGATCAATTCCAATCCAAAAGACCAGCGTTACACAATTAGCAGCAATGATTTAGGGGCATTACAAAAAAGAATTCTGAACGCTAAAGATGCACAAATTGAAATCGACAAATTACAATACACGCCTATACAGAGGACATTTAGTAGTATATTAAATTGGCATAATGATTTAAAAATAGAGGCCACTAGCAACAATGAACCTTTAAGTTTTAATTACATGTTCTTAAGTGACTTTCAAAAAGTTTTTTTTGACAGCTCTTCAATTAAAACAGATGCTGGAACGAATTTGAACATCTGGCAATTCGCGCCGCAAAAAATTGAAAACTGTTTTATTGATTCATTATGGTTTGCAACAAAGACTCATAGAGCTGGAGAGGACAGTGAGCTCTTCTTTAGATTAAATAATGCAGGTTCAGAAGCATTGGTAAACTTTGAAATAAAAATAACGGCAAATACCTTTAGCAAGGATCTTTTTGTAGATCTTCCCAAAAAAGGAACTGTAATTAGTTCTGTTACGATACCCAACAAAGAAAAGTCATTCGTAAATGGTAAAATAGAGCTTAAAGATCAATCCATATTTTGGGACGATGATTTTTTCTTTTGTTTTCAAAATTCAACTGAGAGTAAAGTACTTATAATTAATGGTAAGGATGCGATTTCAAGTGTAAATAAAGCATTCAATACGGAAGCCTTTTTCAAAATAACAGAAACTGACATTCAACGTGTCAATCAATCAGCGCTGTATGAACAGCAGTTGGTAGTACTGAATGGGGTTCAAAATATTTCGAGCGGTTTAAGTGCTGATCTATTAAAGTTCAAAAAGAAAGGTGGACTCATTTTCATATTACCCTCTATTGACGTTAATATTAACCAAATGAATCCACTTCTAAAGGCATTAAATTTACCAGTGATAGAAGGGCTAAAGGAGGTTAATTTAAAAGCAAATGATCTTGCGCTAAAAGACCCGATTTTCAGAGGAGTCTTTGAAAATCAAGACGAAGCACTGAATTTACCAAGTTTTAGAAAAATATTTAAAAGCAACTACAAACAAACTACAGCACTTCCATTGCTGACATTGAGGGATGAAAGCCCCGTTCTATTTCGTTCTCTTAACAACTCTTTTGTCTTATTTTCAGGACTTGATGAAAGTTGCTCAGATTTAATTCAAAATACATTATTCCCCGTCCTATGTATTCGTATTGCGGAAACTGCTGGAAATACTTCACTTCCCTACCACTTTATCGGACAAAGTGAACTAATATCCTTTGAAAAAAGTCTGGGAGGAGACGGACCAGTTAAGCTCCAAAATAGCACAACTGATTTTATACCAAAATTAATACAAGAGGGTTCCTATAACTATATAGATATTTCAGGAATTGAGGCTATGGAGAATTTAACTCATGGCAATTACTTCCTTAATCAAAACGAATCAGCCAAAACGCTATCATTAAACTACAGCCGTTTGGAATCTTCTACGACATATATGCCGTTACTAGAAATTAAAAAGCAGTTATCTAATGCGGGAGTAAAAAACGTAAGGACAGAGTTATTTAATGAAAAAACAGATATCACATCTTTTAAAACCAACAACAATAACGAGTTTTGGCGTATTTGTATCTTTATTACCATACTTGCTATTTTTTGTGAAATCTTAATTGCAAAATTTTGGAAAAATTAAATTATGAATGTTCTACTTAAACAAGCGAAAATAATAGACCCTAGCTCTAGTCATCATAATGTCCGAAAAGACATACTGATAAAATCAGGAGTAATAATGTTAATAGAAGACGATATTGATACGAATGAGGTAGATCAAATCATTGAATCTAAAAATCTTCATGTTTCTCAGGGCTGGATAGATCTAAAAGCGCATTTTTGTGACCCTGGACACGAATATTTGGAAACAATTGCATCGGGTTTAGAAAAAGCCGCAAGTGGTGGTTTCACTCGGGTTGCAATTCTTCCATCAACAAATCCAGTAATGGACCATAAGGCATCAATTGATTCCGTATTCAGAAAATCACAAGGTTTCGCCTCACAACCGATTCCAATGGGATGTCTTACCAAAGGAATGAAAGGTGATGAACTTGCTGAATTGTTTGATATGCAAAATTCAGGAGCAGGTTTATTTACGGATGATCGGATTTCAATAAGTCCAGGAGTGCTGAATAATGCATTGATGTATGTACAGAATTTTAACGGCCAAATTACGGTGAGTGTTGGGAATCCATTGCTTTATAAAAATGCTCAATTAAATGAAGGAATGGCCTCCTTAAAAACCGGACTGAAAGGAGAACCAAGTGTTTCAGAAATCATTGAAATAGAACGTCATTTGAGAATCGTAGAACATACCAATGGTAAACTTCATATCAGTGGCGTATCAACTGAAGAAGGAACGAATCTCATCGCAGCTGCTAAAAAGAAAGGATTGAATATAACGGCAGAGGCGCATATTATGAATATTTGTTTTGACGATTCAAAAGTATTAGATTTTGATACAAGCTATAAAACAATGCCACCGCTTAGAGCAAAAAGTGATGCAAAAGCATTACTAAAAGCTTTAAAAAACGGGACTATTGATTGTATCGTTTCAAATCATAGACCAACAGATGAAGACCAAAAAGATGTAGATTTTGAGAATGCATCATTTGACACACCTCAACTACAAACGCTTTTCGCTGCATTAAATTCCATGCAAGACATGAACGTTGAACTTCTTGTAACCATTCTGCGTGAAAGACCTGCGAGCTTATTAAACCTTAATGATAACTCCATAGAAAACAAATCATTAGCGAATATTACTATATTTGATCCTAATGAAAATTTTGATACTTCTGTGCTCTCCTCCAAAGACAAAAAACATTCGCCATTCAATATAGAAACGCTCAAAGGGAAAGTCATAGGTGTCCTCAATAATGGCAACCTTAAGCTAAATTAATTCGTGAAAAAAACATCTTTCCTTAAAGAATTTCTAACTCGCAACAGTCAGGTTGGAGCCGTTGCGCCTAGTTCCAAATATCTTACAAAAAAAATGATGGGCGAGCTCTCTTTGAAAGATGCAGATGTTGTTGTTGAGTTAGGGCCAGGAACAGGTGTGTTTACAGAAAGAATGTTAGAACTTATAGGACCTAAAACAACTTTAATAGTTCTTGAAATAAACGAGACTTTTTATCAAAATTTAAAAACACAAATTAAAGATCCTCGCGTTGTTATTATCAAAGGATGTGCGACAAATCTTGAGTTACACTTGAAACAACAAAATAAAAAAGAAGTTGATTTTGTAGTTTCGTCTCTTCCTCTGGCGGTCTTACCTACAACATTAAGAAATCGAATCGTTTTTTCGGCTAAAAACATTCTTAAACCGGGAGGTAAATATGTTCAGTTTCAATACTCTCTTCATTCTATTAAAATCTTAAAACGGGTGTTCGATACAGTTAAAATTAAACACTGTGTTTTAAATATACCACCAGCTTTCGTCTATAGTTGTACAAAGGAATAGGAGAATTACGTAACTTTGCAAAAAAACTTCAAATGCTTAGTGTACAAAACCTCTCCTTACAATTCGGAAAAAGAGTCCTTTTTGATGATGTCAATTTAAAATTCGTCAATGGCAATTGCTATGGCGTTATTGGTGCCAACGGGGCAGGAAAATCTACTTTTCTTAAAATATTGACAGGTGAGCAAGATCCAACGACTGGATTCATAAACCTTGAGCCCGGTAAAAGAATGGCCGTTCTAAAACAAAATCATTTTGAATTTGACAAAGAGACCGTGCTGCAAACTGTAATCATGGGCCATAAAAGACTTTATGAAATTATGGTCGAAAAAGACGCAATATATGCCAAGCCAGACTTCAGCGAGGAAGACGGGATGCGCACAGGAGAACTAGAAGCTGAATTTGCCGACTTAGAGGGATGGAATGCAGAAACAGATGCTGCCGCACTATTAAGCAACTTAGGCATTCAAGAAAGCAAGCATTATCTTCATATGGAAGAATTATCAAGTGACTTAAAGGTACGCGTTCTGCTTGCGCAAGCATTATTTGGAAATCCTGATGTATTGATTTTGGATGAGCCTACGAATGATTTGGACATTAGAACCATCGCATGGTTAGAAGAATTCTTATTCGAGTTTAAAAATACCGTAATTGTTGTCTCTCACGACAGACATTTCTTAGATACTGTTTGCACCCATGTTTGTGATATTGATTTTGCCAAAATCAACCTTTTTACAGGGAATTATTCATTTTGGTACCAATCTTCACAATTGGCTCTACGTCAAAGGGCTGATAAGAATAAAAAAGCTGAGGAAAAGAAAAAAGAATTGATGGAATTCATTGCTAGGTTTTCAGCCAATGCTGCAAAATCAAAACAAGCAACAAGTAGAAGAAAAATGTTAGATAATTTGGACCTTGAAGAAATTCAACCTTCTTCTCGAAAATATCCAGGAATTACTTTTCATCAAGAACGGGATGCTGGGAACCAAATCTTGTCAATATCCGGTTTGAGTAAAAGTTCTTCAGACGGTATTTTATTTAAAGACATAAATCTTATCGTTAATAAGGGTGATAGAATCGCATTTGTTTCAAAAAACTCATTAGCGATTACAGCATTGTTTGAAATCTTAAATGGTTCACAAAAAGCGGATTCAGGAGAATTCACTTTTGGAACAACTATAAAAAGCGCTTATCTCCCTAACGACAATTCAAATTATTTTGAGTCCAAGGAGACACTTATAGACTGGCTTAGACAATTTGCACAGACCGATGAAGAGAAAGAGGATGTTTATCTGCGTACATTTTTGGGTAGAATGCTTTTTACCGGTGAGGAAGCTATGAAATCTGCAACGGTATTATCTGGTGGTGAAAAAGTCAGATGTATGCTTTCAAAAATGATGTTGGCAAAGGGGAATCTTATATTGATGGACGAACCAACGAATCACCTTGACCTTGAATCAATTACCGCATTAAATAATGCTATGGCTGAATATAGAGGAAGTTTATTATTTACCTCACATGACCACGAACTAGTAAATACTGTTGCGAATAGAATCATTGAGATTACACCTGCAGGTACAATAGACAAAATGATGAGCTATGATGAATACTTAAAAGATGATAAAGTAATCAGTCTTAGGGAGGAAATGTATGCCTGATAATAATTTAGTTAAAAACGTTAATTTCAAATTAACAGTTCCCAATCCTAATGATCAATATCTAAATATTGAATGTACGATCCCTACCGCTCAAAGGGAAATTGAACTACAATTACCCTCATGGCGCCCTGGTAGATATGAGATCACAAATTTCGCCAAAAATATTCGAGGTTTTAAAGTATTAAACGATCAAAATCAAGCCATACAATTTCATAAAAACTCAAAAGATTCATGGATTGTTTCATGTAAGGACACCTCAGCAATTACTGTAAAATACCAATATTACAGCAATGAATTAAATGCCGGCTCGACGTTTGTGAGTGAAGATATGCTATATGTGAACCCCGTAAACTGTTTTATATATACTGAGGAGCACTTTAATAAAAGTATTGAACTTGAGTTAAATATTGATGAGAAATGGCAGACCGCCACTAGCCTGAGCAAAAAGGATGAACTTTTTTCAGCAGAATCCTTTGATGAACTTTTTGACACACCATTTATATGCGCTCCAACACTTACAAAGGAATCTTATTCTGTAAATGGAATAACATTTTACATCTGGTTTAATGATCTGAAAAATATTCCTTGGGAAAAAGTAATAACTGACTTCAAAAAATTCACGACAAAGCAAATAGAGGATTTTGGTGAATTCCCATCTAAATCATTTCATTTTTTAATCCATACACCACATTTTAAAGCTTACCATGGTGTAGAGCACTTAAAAAGCACAGTTATCGCTTTAGGTCCCTCATACGACGTTTTTAAGGGGTTGTACTCAGAACTATTAGGCGTGTCTTCTCATGAGCTTTATCATGTGTGGAATGTGAAAAGTATTCGTCCCAAAGTCATGAAACCATATTCATTTAGGGAGGAAAATTATTCAAGACTCGGATATATTTATGAAGGAATTACGACCTATCTAGGAGATCTCTATTTATTGAAAAGCGGTGTGTTTTCTATCACAGATTATTTAAAAGAGCTTAAAGTACAATTTCAGAGACACTTTGATAATCCTGCACGATTTTACACTTCGGTAGGTGATTCTTCGTATGACACATGGCTCGATGGATATACTGCTGGCGCTCCGGGAAGAAAGCTATCAATCTATGTAGAAGGATGCCTTCTTGCTTTTGTAACAGACTATCTTTTAAGAAAACATACCAAAAACAAATATGGTATTGAGGAAGTTATGAGAAGGTTATATTTTGACACAAAAATTAGCACTCATGGTTTTGAAGAGCAAGATTATCAAAAAATGCTCGAAAACATAAGTGGAATATCATTTCAAGACTTTTTTGATTGCTATTTGAATGGCAATCATTCTTACGAACCTATTCTGCAAGATGCTTTGGACTATTTCGGACTCGAGATGCAAATAAAAGACAATCCTTCCATCGCAGAACATGCGCTTGGTATAAAGCTTCAGCCTATTCAATCAATTATTCAATCAATTGCGATAGGTTCTCCTGCTGAAATGTGTGGATTAAGAATAGGAGATGAAATAATTGGTATTAACAAAATACGTCTGAACAAAGATTTTGAAAAATGGCTCTCCTACTTCAATTTAAATGATATCCATCTCACAATCGTTAGAGAACAAAAAATCATGGAAAAAAAGATGCCGATCGTGCATCGTAATTATTTCCAAAAATATAACATCAGTGTTCTAAACGAGAAATCTTCGATTCAATCTAAAGCACTTCAATGTTGGGCCTGCGATGACTCTTTATAAAATGTAAGTATTAATAGCGGAAGCAAAGTAAGGTCTAAAATCAACGCTGCAAATAATGTAATTCCGAGTAGTAAACCCATATTAAATGTTCCCATAAACGTTGAGAACAATAACAGTAGAAAGCCGCTACATAGAATCAAAGTTGTCAAAACCATTGCTTTTCCCGTAACAATAAATGAATGCTTCAATGCATCAGGAACAGACTTACCTTTCATGAGCTCGAATTTAAATTTTCCTAACAAATGAATTGTATCATCCACAGCAATCCCGAAAGCGATCGTAAAAATAATTGAGGTGCTTGTTTTGACTTCTATTCCCAAATAACCCATAATAGCCGCAATAAAAATTAATGGAATCGTATTAGGCAATAAACTAATTAACACCATTCTAAAAGACTTAAAAACCAATCCCATTATAATAGAAACCACCCCTATCGATAATAAAAGGCCATAAATTAAACTATTGGATAAGTATCGTATGTTTTTGTCTAGCAGGTAAGCAGATCCTGTAACACGCACTTTGATGTGCTCGAATTTTCTTTTCGAAAGATAGGATTGAAATAGGACTGTTCTGGCCGTGATGATATTATTACCAAGATCTGGCAGAGTTCCTTGGATTCTAGTTAAAGACTCTGTTGAATCGAGGAAAAGAGGCAGTAAAGCGCCTCGCTCAGCTATTTTGAGGTAGCGTCTAAACCTTTTAATATCGCGCTTTTTTGAGGGAAGTTTATAAAAATTAGTATCACCAAAATGAGAGGAACGACTCAATACTTTGAGCGATTGAACTAGTGAGGTTTTTAATTCAACACCTAGTGTGTCTTCAAGATAAATTTCTACTTCTTCCAGTTCCTTCAACACATCCAGAGACCATACTGTCTCATTGGTGTCAGCCACATTTATGGCTAATTCAAAGGGACGGTATCCTCCATAATGCTGGTCGAAATAATAAAAATCCGCTTTTATTGGATCGGATGCCTTTAAATCATCCATTAATAAATTATCCGATTTTAAATAAGTCATACCAAGAATCGATAATCCTATGAATATAAAAGAACCAATCCATACACGCTTCTGATGGCTAGTAATCCAATCATATGCCTGGGGTAGAAACTTACCCCAGAGCGTTTCTTTTCGTTTGTCTATAATTTTTGGAGAAGGAAAATAATAAAATAGAATCGGGAGAAAGAGAATTGAAAGAAAAAAGGCCAACAATACTCCGATTCCTATTATCAATCCAAACATTTTTACGGGTTGGACATTAATAAAGTATAATGAGAAAAAACCGATCGAGGTGGTAAGAGAGGTGAGAAACGTCGGGAAACCAACCTCTCGAAGTGTTATTTTAATAGAATCAAACTTAGAAAAACCATCGCGTAAAGCATCCATATAACGAGACACAAGATGAATAACATCTGACATAGCAACAACAAACATTATTGAAGGCAAAGTCGTGAGCAAAATATTCATAGGACTATTAAAAAGTCCCATCCCTCCTATCACCCATAACATAGATGCAAAAATCACTACCTGTGGCACCAAAATACCCCAACCTGAACGAAAGGCAATGAAAAGAAAAAGTATGACTAAAATAGCGCTTAGTGCCATAAAGAATAGCAGCTCAGAATTCATTTTCTCAATATAATAGCGCTGACCTACGGTCGTACCTGCCAAATGCACACTATCAAATTGAAAATCAGATAAAATTCCTTTGAGCTCTGCAACGAGTGTATCACTTTTCTTAACTGAAAGGCCATCCTCGTGTTTGAGAAATATACTGACGGATTTACCATCACGTGCAACCAAAGTATTTAAAAGCTCTTTACTGCTATATATTCTTGCAGAGTCCTTTGTTATAAAAGAGCTGTCCTCTTTCCATTTTTGCAGATCAACATAAGGCCTTTCTACCGAATTATTAATTCCAAAAAGAGAAACTTCATTTTGGTTTGTTATTGAACGAACACCTGTAATAAAAGGTAAAGATGTCTGAAGTTTGGTTGTGAGACTTTTAACTTCATTCATGAAAGAAATATCGAAAATACCCTTCTTGTTTTCAATGGCGACGAGAATAAAGTTATTATCGTACTCAAATTTATCTCTATGGGCATAAAAATAGTCGGCATCACGGTCGTCTGCAGGGAAAAACTTTTCAAAATCATAATCGAATTTTAAATCCGAAATTTTATACCCTAGAAAAGCTGTTAAACCAATGAGTAGAGCTCCTATTATAGGAGCCAATTTCCTGAATTTTTGTTCACTGAAGAATTTCATCATTGCAGGACAAAAATATTCTATTAATACTTAAAAACGATTAGTAATTGAGGTTTTTTTTAATATCCTTGACCGTGGAAAAATTCTTTCGGAAAGTTTACCAAGTAAAGCGTATCCTTCGCCCTAGTTGCTGCAGTATAAAGCCAACGTATATAAGATGTATCTTTCATCTGTTCAGGAATATAAGAACCGTCCACATATACATCCTGCCATTGCCCTCCTTGTGCTTTATGAACAGTTAAAGCATTTGCATACTTTACATGAAGCGCATTGAAGTATGGATTCATTAATATTTCCTGATATCTTTTTGACTTTGAGCTAATGTGCCAATAATCCTTTTCGATTTCAAAAAACAATTCTTTCATTTTGTCACGTCCCAGTGTTGCGGTCTCAAGAAGCAGCGTGTCTTTCATAATCATCACCTCTTTGTACACCTCTTCGGGATAATTCGGAAATGAAATTAATACAGTTGCAAATTCAAAACCATAAATCTCTTCCTCTTTAACGAGTTGTTCAATTCGAATATTTTCACCATTTGCAAGAAATCCCATCGGGGAGGTTGGAGCGATCCAAAAATAATTATTTCTTATCACCAATAAAGATTCATTAGATTCAATTACCTCCTCTCTGTAATGAATTCGTTGACGAATTCCACTATTCCATCTATTGGCTTGTTTATTCGAAAGTGTAAGTACAACTACATTATCAGCACCCTTTGCATGAATACTTTCTTCCAGCTTCTCCTGAACCTCATGCCCATTAATAGATTGGGTATTCCCATCTAATTCAATTATAAATGGAGGCTGAAAGATTGATTTATTACGAATGTAGGTTGCATTGGATATTATGGAAGAAGACTCGGCGGTCCTAAATATTTGCTGAAGCTTCGCATACCGAACTTGAACATTATTGAATGAGGACTCAAGAAACTCAGCATCTAAAGCTGGAGAAGAATCCTGCCCCACCGGAGGCAATTGACCAATATCCCCAATAAAAACCAGTTTGCACTTGTAACCATCACGAACAAAATAAATCAAATCACTCAAAATATCATTCTCTCCTCCATAGGAACCGGAGGGAATCATGGAAGCTTCGTCAATAAAAAACAGCGCATTGCGATGCTTATTTTTTGCCGGTGTAAGTTTTACACGATCCTCTAAGGCACTACCTCCGAAATATATTTCTTTATGTATGGTTTGAGCCTTTTGATTGGCATAAACAGATAAAACTTTAGCTGCTCTTCCTGTGGGGGCTGCAAGTCTCGTATTCTCCTTAAAGGATCTCAGAGTTTTATTAATTAAGGATGTCAGTGTGGACTTACCTGTACCCGCATAACCTGAAAGCACAAAGATTGATAAAGTACTTTCTGCTTCTTCAATTAAAAAATCTGCGAAAAGATCTACAGCCTGTTTTTGATCTGAAGACAATTCGAAATCACTCAAAGAAAGTACTTTATCAATAAAAATATTTTGTTTCATTTCTGCAGTACTTGTTTTAATCCAAAATTTACGGGCGTGATGATTATGGTAAAATTAAAAATTGTAGATTTGTGACTGTTAAATTACAAGAATTGTTATGCTAAATATCGCCTTACTAATAAAAAAATATTCAGTCCCTTTCATTTTTGGTCTTATCGGTTTTGTGCTGCTACTTTCCGGTTTAATGAACAATCAATCTATTGAATTCCTTTTTGCATCGATTGTGATTCTTGGAAGTGCTGTTGTTTCTGCATTAAATGTTTCAGGTAAAATATCTGCAAAAGCTACCAAAATAATTGGCTTTGTGTCGTTGGGAATGGCGATTGTTGTGTTGGGCTTTACATTTACATCAGTTCAAAATACAGTTGACCACAACAACGATTACAAGGCGTGTAAAGGTTTATCTATCCGTAATCTTAGAGATGTACAAACAGCACAAAAGGCGTACCTAGCAAAAAACAAAGTATACGCTGCAGATTGGAAAACCCTAGAGCAATTTATTCAAGCTGATAGCATCGCAATCTTAGATGCAGAAGGATCCGTTCCGAGTAGAAAAATTACTGAAAAAGAAAGAGACTATCTTATTCAATTTAATTTATACAAAAAAGGACAAGCAATTGATAATAAAATGACAGAATTGGAGGCTTATTATTTATCTATGTCGCCTGAATGTCCTGTTGAACTTATCGGATTTAGAAGAGATACCATAAATGTTTCATTCATTGAAACTACCTTCTCAAAAAACAGAAGCTATATGAAGGAAAGAATGGATAATGGATATGGTGATTTTGTAGCTACAGATCTAAAATATATTCCGTTTACCGATAAAAAAATCACCTGGAAGATAGACACGGCTCACGTCGTTGTTGGAAGTGACACCCTACCTACAGTGAGAGTGGCAGGTGATTTACCTCTAACTGAAATTAAGGGAGCATCCAAAAAGGAAAATATGTACTTTGGAAAGCTAGAGAATAGCGACCTTTCGGGCTCCTGGGAGATTCAATAACCGTCATGCATACAGCCATACTTATTTTCGACGCCAAACACGTTTACGCGAAAGATAAGTTCTCGGGCACAGACTTGTTTACCCCTTTTCGAATCGACATATTTAATAAATTCGTTTCAGATCGCCTTTTGCATCTTATTCAAGAAAATGTAATTCAAAAAGGAATTGACATTGAAGAGGTTTTATTTCACTCAGATGAGGGAATACTCATGCCAAATGAAATTTATAACTCAGACAAGAAAAAGGACTATTTCCAATTGAATTATGGCGATATAGCTGAAGAAAAGTTTGTTGTTGACCATAAACTAAATTCAATTGAAGCCTTTTTTATTTCTTCACAGACAAAATGGTGTGTTGAGTTTTGTAAAATCAATTTACCGGAGACTAAAATCAACAATGTTACGGTTAAGTATATGGATAAAATTTTAGTTTCAAATAAGGAGAAATTCGACATCCATATTCTCATAAAAGAAGAGAGTTTTGATATTATCAAACTACAAAATCAAAAGCTGTATTCGTATAATTCAATAGCTTATAATACCATGACAGATGTTATTTATTTCCTGGTTGCACACCTGAATAAATTGACATTCGACGTGAAACACTTGGTCTTTTATGGAAATAAAAAAGATGGAGCAGAAATAAACTCACTATTCTCCAAAATAAAATCCCTTAAGACCCTTGAACAAACGATAAGAAGTCAAGAAGAGCTAATACAAGTCTTAGCGTGAGAATCATTCGAGGAACACTAAAAGGAATGCGTTTCAAAAAAATGAAAAACTTTAGCTCGCGTCCAACTACTGATTTTGCCAAAGAAGGACTTTTTAATATATTAGAAAACACGCTTCATCTAGAAGGTATAACAGTTCTAGATTTATTCGCTGGCCTAGGTAGTATCTCTTTTGAATTTATTTCTAGAGGCGCTAAAAGTCTTTCGAGTGTTGATTTCAATCATCAATCCTGTAAATACATCAGAGCCAATAGCAAAATTTACAACTTAGAGGAAAAACATAAGATAATTCAAATGGATGCTATGCATTACATCCAAAAAGACGTAGGATCTTTTGACTTAATTTTTGCGGACCCTCCCTATAATTTTGACAAATACGACGACTTAATAGAAGGTATAAAATCAAAAAACATTCTCAATAATAATGGAGATTTAATTGTGGAGCATGGTAAACAAACAAATCTTGAGCATATTGTTGGTTTTCAAAAGACAAAGACTTTTGGTCATGTCTATTTTAGTTTTTTTACCTTTGATACAGATGAAAAATAGAACTGCAGTTTTTCCAGGCTCTTTTGACCCCTTCACAAAAGGGCACGAATATGTTGTTAATAAGGCACTTGAAATATTTGACGAGGTTGTTATAGGTATTGGAATAAATACCTCAAAAAAATATCTTTTCTCCATAGAAAAAAGGATCACACAAATTGAATCTATCTACAACGCAAATCCAAAAGTTTCAATCAAAACATATGATGGTTTGACAACCAAATTCTGTAAATCAATAAATGCAGGACACATTGTTCGTGGCTTGAGAAACACAATAGACTTTGAATACGAAAAATCAATTGCTGAAATGAATTATACATTGGATAAAATTGACACTGTATTTTTTATCTCTCGTGATGATATTGGGGCCATTAACGCCTCAATTGTTAGAGAAATATTCAAGTCTAATGGGACAATAGACTCTTTTGTATCCTACTCTGAAAAACTGGTTTGATTCTTGTGTTGTAAGGTATAGATATGCTTAGAATTAAAATTGTCATATTACTGCTCTTAATTGGTCCATCGGGTTTTTCTAAAACCGTAATATTTGGAACGGCTCAAATAAGCTCTTCTGATTGGGTATATCTGTATGAAATTGATGATTTCATTACAAGATCTGAGACGTTGATTCAGAAATTCAAAACAAATAAAGAAGGCAGGTTTTATTTTGAAATTGACAATAATTGCACGAAACGTTATGTCATTAGACGAAACAATACTTTTACCGAATTATACCTTCAGCCCAATAGCACCTATAAAATTATATTACCAACAGAATCTATTGAAGTAATCCCTTATTTCTCTGGTAAGGAGGTAGAGCTCTTATTTATCGAGCTGGATACCAGCGATATTAATTTTAAAATTCTTGGATTCGAGGCGTGGCTTGATGATGAAATGGCTGACTTATACCTCCTAAAGGATGCGGACCCCATCAAATTCATTGATGGTATTTTAAAATTTAAACTTGATGTTCTAAATGCTTATAAGGATGATACCTCAAAATACTTCGTAAGTCACATCAAATATGTTCTGGGTAAAACCATAGACAATATCAATTATTTTGGAGGACCAAACGACACTGAAAAATTCGCATTCTACATAAAAGATCAAGAAATCCAATATGATCTTCCTGCATATATGGATTATTTTAAAGATTATTACAGTGGTATTCTTCAAAAGCTGAACCCAACTGCGAAAAAGATGGTTTCCATTGCACTCTCAAATGGCAGCGCGTCTCAATTGGCTAAAGGGCTTATGACTGATAGTTTAATCCCCAACCTGAAAATTGCAGAACTGGTTGGCATGCTCATCATTTCAGAAGAATACGATAAAAAAAATATTGCTCAAAATCAGCTTATTCAAGTAGCTAAATTCCTTGAAGAGCATTCTAGCTTCGCATCAAACAAAATAATAGCACGAAATTTAAATAAGAAATTCTTCAAGCTCGTGAGTGGTGATGCCTTACCTGCATTAGAACTTACTGAAAATAAATATTTAGGGTCAAGAGGTAGCTTTCAGTATGTACATTTCTTTGACCCAGAAAACCCTAAAAGTCTTTCAGAAATAAAAGCTTTAAAAGCGCTTTATCAAAAATATGGGGGCCAAATCGAATTTGTGAGTATCTATCTTGAATCAAAACCGAAAAATGATGACTTCAAGAAGCGTGTGCTTCAATATTTAGATTGGCCAGTTTTTGAACTTCCTTATTATCATCCGATATGGAAAAAATTGAATGTCGGCACATTCCCTTATTATATTTTAATTGATCCAAACTTGATCATAGAAAGTATGCCGGCGCTAGGGCCCATTCCAAATGGTTTATATGAAACGATTGCGAAACGATTTTTTAGTATTGTTCGAGATTAACATTGAATTTTATTCAATTTGGGCCGTCAGACCATTCTGTAAAAGTGCTTCACAAATTTGCCGGAGTTCACGCATAGAACCACTTTTAACTTTGCATCTCCCCCGCTGATGAACCAGCCAGGCACATTGTTCAGCCTGAATGAATTCATGACTGCAAATTCGCATTAGACAATTAATTACGTGATCAAAGGTATTCTCATCATCATTATAGAGAATAATAGAATAACGTATCACCGTTTTTTCTTTAATCTTTTTCTTTTCTTTTATTTCAGGGTTTCCACTCATTTTATTCAATGATAATTTCTTTTAATTCCTCTATAAGCTCCTTTTTATCGGTATCATTCGCGACATAGAAATGTATAAAAATAGCATTTTCAAGCTCAGAGAACCTTATTATTCTGTTACTCCTAACCAACCAATTTCCAAAAGCCCCACTGATATTTGACTTTAATTTAACTGAATAAATCTCATATTGTTCTTCATCAAATGATTTTATTTCCATACCATTTGTATAAAATGAAAGTATTGAATTCACCTTCGTAGGATTAAACAGCTGAGATCGAATTTGAAGGCTATCTGCACTAAAATGAAATACACCTACCCTATTCAATCGTTCAATGGAATTTTGATCCATTGTATCTGTTGCCAAGCTATACATGATAAGCTTTTGAGTTTTTTTCTTTTGTTTTTCAATTAGTTTTAGACTGAATACTTCCATTCTGTCTTCAAGTATACCTTGAGAAGCAGACCTCTCCTTTGGCTTTGTTATGGATGTTTCTATTGTCTCCGAAAGCTTTTCATTTGATTCGCCACTTTTAGAGTTCGCATCTAGCAATTCTTCCGATTTAACACGCTGTTCTTGAGTCGTGCTATTTTCCTTTTTAAATAAAATGTCATTTCCTTGAGAATTAAGTAATTCTCTTGCTTTTTGCATTGTAATTCTCTTCCCATTGTAGTATACCACAACAAATGCATCAGTAATACCATTTTCAACAACTTCAGACCTTCTTACTCTGGCTGCTTCAATAGTCTCAAACTTTCCTGAGGAATATCGATATAAACCTTTCGATTCGTAAAAATCTAATTCACGAATTTGAGACAACTCATTACCTCTTATTTTTCGGTTAAAAGCCCCAACCTGAACGGAATAAAATAAACCTGAAACATTTATACTACCTACGAGACGACCTGCTTGAGTTTCAGAGACACTTTGCGCTGTTTCTGAAGACTTGGCAATACTGGAAACAGCATCATTAATATTTGAATTTGATGCATTTGATGTGCCATTTGAAACAATATTTGATTGATTTACAATATTAACACTTGAATTATTCACTTCCTGAGTAGACGAAGACCTTGAATTCTTTTCATTCGATACCATAAAGTTATTATCACCTATCGAAATACAGTTGCCATTTCGCTCATACTCCTTTCCTTTCCAAAAAGCCAAACGTTCATCATTACAATAGGCCACAATAAACGCATCACTATAACCCATTAAACGAATCTCTTTTTGAGCGGCAACTGCGGCCTGACTATTGTTAAAATACCCTGCCATATAAACAATAAGTCCATTACGTAACTTTTGGCCAGAAACAGGTGTGAATTCGCGATATACATCGGCTCTGACAGGTCTTCTAAATGCGCCAACTTGCACTCGGAAATTTAAACCAGAAGGATTCGAAGCGTCAATTTTAAAGGTTTCTTTATTTTTTGAAATTACACCAGAGCTCAAAACAGTAAAATCAGATTTAGTCACATCCTTGCTTGTATAATCTTTTAGATTCAAACTCTCTATGCTTCTTGCAACAGTTGTAGAGTTATTGATCTTTTCAGTAAAAACATCTTGAACGAGCGCCTCGTATATTCCCAAGGAGTCAGAAGGATATTCTGTTGATAATTTTTTCAGCGTTTGTTTGAGTCTTTTCTCTAACAAAACTCTTTTGCGTTCTACTACAAAACTTGCGGTTTCCAAAACATCTTGCGAGCCCAATGTAGTTTTATATTTGCGCTCTTCTTTACCTATAAACCGCTGCTCAATTTCATTGATTAAATTTTGCTCATCTAAATTCTCACTCTCAACCTTCAAAATCATCTCTTGCTGGTTTTGAGATGATGCAACATTTTTGGGTAAATCATTAAGTTCCTTAGCTAAACGATCTGCAAGGACTCTATCTTGAGCATAACTTTTATATTGAGGTGAAGCTAAAATAGAAACAGGGTCGTTTATTTCTGTCAAGAGCTTTATTCGATTTCTGACATTGCTCTCCTCTATATTTACATCCCCTTCTTCGGAGATAATATTCAAAGGGTCTCTAGCATTTGAAAGCTCGATTTCATTTATATTGCCATTTGATTTGTTCAACTTGCTAACTGATGAGATAACCTCTGTATTATATTTAGACAAGGAATGTTGAGCTTCTGAGTTTGCTAGAACCTCATCAATATCATTTATTGAAACAAGACTTTCCAATTCTTTATTTGAAACGGAAGGATTCATTTCATTTTGATACAAGTATTCATAATCTGCTGAGGCATTTTGTTTCAGTAGATCCTCAGTTCTTAATCTTACCTCCTCTTCTAGATATAGAATAGCTTGTTGTAATCTTCTTATTGTTTTAACACTAGAGCTTTGTTTGGAGGTAAGCTGATCTGAATTGTTAGAATTTCGTAATGACTCATCAAAAGCTCGCGTTTCTTTATTATTGGCAATAATTAATTGATTAAGTAGTTCATTAGCTTCTTGTAATTTTTGACGTTTTTCAACATAGCTCAAATACATTTCACTGGCTAGTACATCATTTATTTCTTCTTCACTTAAGGTTCTAGATAAAATCTGTAATTCACTCTCCTCAAAACTTCTCATCTCTTCAAGTTCTCGCTCAATCATAGACTTTCTTGATTGATTTGCTTGAATGAGTTTTTTCAACATATTGATCTCATTTTTAGAGGTGGTATTTGATAGTCGGTTGTTTAGATCTTGTTCTTTAATAGCTATTTCCAAAAGCTGAGCATTCAAATTCTCCTTTGATTCAAATTGAATTCCAGGCAAAAGAGCCTTGAGACGTAGATATTTATTTTCAATATTTTGATGTGTCAGCTCTAAATCCAACTCTTTTTGATAATAGGCAAGTCGCTCTTCCTTTTCATTTTTTAATTTCAGAGCATTGACTTTATCACTCTTTCGTTTTGCCTGTGGATTTGTTGTTTGGCCATTGATTTCAAGTTCTGTATCCAAGATCAATGCCGTTAGTAATTTTATTGACTCATCAAATTCTTTGGCTTGAATGGGCTTTGCTTCAAAATCAAATTCCGCAAGGCTTTCGGCAAAACTTGGCACTACAGATTGATTGGGCGAAACATTATCTACATTTTGCTTCTTTTCATTGATAACTTTGGTATCCTTTTGAGACAGATTTGCTATGTTTTTAGGTTCTGAAACAGTCTTAAACGCTGTTTCTGATTCAATTGCTTTATTAGACTTTTGAGCTTCTTCAGAACTTACCAGATTAATTTCTTCTACTACCTCTGAACTGACCGCATTTGATTCTAGTTCTTCTCGGTTGTTTATCTCAATACGGTCCTGACCATCTTGAATTATGGATGTATTGGCTTCTTGTTCTTGACTTAAAGTTTTAGCTCCCAAATCCGTTAGGGCTAGGTTGTTCGTTTCTGATTTGATTTCACGTTCTAAATTTGCTTCATTTGATGAATTATTAATTGATTGGTTGTTCGTCAAACTTTTTTGTTCGTTTGCTTCAGTCTCGATAGCACTATTCTCAGATATTGAATTGTCATCTCTATTTTCTAAAGACAGATCGTTTTGTGTTTTTTGTGCATCATCATTACTAGCTGTGTTTGATTTAACTACGGTCAATTCTTCATTACTCGCTGCTCCATTTTTATTCCCTTCATCATCTATAATACGATCATTTAGGTTTGAGACCCTAGATTCATTCATTCCTGTATTCGATTGAATAATTTCTTCCGATGGTTCAATGGTACTCACTTCACTGATTGTGTTTTTTGTTTCGGTTTGATTTTGTTGTAAATATTCTTCCGGAAAATTATTTTGTTTATTGTTATCAATATTTATTTCCTCTTGAGGGTTTGACAATACATTCTTAGACAACTCTTCTTCCTCTATATTAAGAATATTCAAATCATTATTGATTAGATCAGTATCATCTTTAGCCTGTTGTGTTCCTGTGTTTACAACTTGATCTTCTTTATCTGCTGACTGTTTCTTCTGAGAAGTCTCATTCCTCGATTCTGAGAGGTCTAACGAATTAGTTTTATCTTCAACTGAAACATCGTTAACCACATTGCTCTTTTTTGATTCATTGACTAGTCTATCCGTTGAACCATTTTGATTTTCAGATTCAGTTATTAACTCTGAAGTATTATTTGGGTTTATACTTTCTGTCATTTCACCCAACGATGAATTAATATCATTTTGTTGCGCCTTATCCGTTTCAGTTTCAAATGAAATTGAATCGGGATTGTTTGATACGTTAGAGACTGATGTCAATTCTGATTGCTTAACAAGCGTCTCATTAATTTCAGCTTTTGATATTGACTTTACATTAGTTAATTGATCCGATGAGGAGCCTTCATTATTGTAGGTGTTCTTTTTAGAATTCGTATTATCTGTATCAATTATTTCATTGTTTGAAATTTCAAGTTGACTTTGTTTATTCTGCTGACTTAAGTCATTAGTGGTCATGGATTCAACCATTGATTCTTCTTGAATATTCTTCGATTTCGAATGCTGCTCGTCATTTGTATTCACTGCACTGTTCAAACCATCATTTAATGATTTTTCTAATTGATCATCATCTGAT
>JAKMFD010000048.1 GCA_022425625.1 Crocinitomicaceae bacterium
ACACCCTCCACCATTTCTAATTCCTCACGAAGCTCCTCAGCAGGCTCTTCGCCAATAATTTCATCGAGCTCTTTGTCGTTAATATCTTCTACAGCGTAAACATCTTCTGCAATTTTTGTCTTATTAGCAGAAAAAAGATTCAATCCTTTCTGATAAATATTGTAAACTCCTTGAAAGCGGTCTCCCATGCCAATTGGCCATGTTAATGGGCGTACTTTTATACTGAGAGAATGCTCTAGTTCATCCAATAAATCAAATGATTCTTTTCCGTCTCGGTCCATTTTATTTATAAAAATGATCACCGGAGTTTTACGCATTCGGCAAACCTCCATGAGCTTTTCAGTCTGTGATTCAACACCACTAGCTACATCAATAACAAGAATTACGCTATCTACAGCGGTCAAGGTTCGAAAGGTGTCCTCTGCGAAATCCTTATGACCCGGAGTATCCAAAATATTGATCTGCTTATTTTTGTAGCCGAATGCCATCACGGAGGTCGCAACAGATATTCCTCTTTGCTTTTCAATCTCCATAAAATCAGAGGTGGCGGTTTTCTTAATCTTGTTGTTTTTTACCGCACCGGCAGATTGAATCGCACCTCCAAAAAGCAGAAGCTTCTCAGTAAGTGTGGTCTTACCGGCATCCGGATGGGAAATAATCCCAAAAGTCCTTCTTTTTTCTATGGATTCATTAAAGTTCATTGCCAAAAAAAGGGCCTATAAAAGCCCTTCTTAAATATTTTTAGAGTTAGTGTACTTCTTCAGCTGAGAAATGGAATTCCCCTTCAATAGACGCATTATCATCAGAATCAGATCCGTGAACTGCATTTCTACCTTTACTTTCTGCATATGCTTTACGAACAGTTCCTTCTGCTGCTTCAGCTGGATCAGTCGCACCAATTAGTGCTCTAAAATCAGCAACCGCATTCTCTTTTTCTAAAATCGCTGCTACAATTGGTCCTGAAGTCATATACTCCACCAATTCACCGTAAAATGGTCTTTCGGCGTGCACCTCATAAAATGCTTTAGCCTGAGCTTCAGTCAAACGCGTATATTTCATCGCTTTGATTGAAAACCCTGCTTCGGTAATCATGTTTAAAATATTTCCAATGTGTCCATTCTCGACAGCATCAGGTTTAATCATCGTAAAAGTTCTATTCGTTGCCATGTATCTAATTTTGGGTGCAAAGATATGAAATTGATAGACATCTGAAGGCATATCCTTTAAATAATGAACCTCAAATATTTAATTCTTTTAATTTTATGCCAATTACTAGATTAATTTATGTCGAAAAATATTATTTGGTTCTCGTTGCGACTCACCTTTTTCATTGTTATCGGAATACTATATGCATTGCTTGCTTCGATTAATCCAGCTCCAGTTTTCAATATTTTTCTTTTACTCGGGCTTGCTGCACTTATATGGCTTTCAGCTAAAGAAATCAAAATGAAACAGCAGCAATTCGTTTTTGTATGTGTAATTTCAATTATTCTTAGCTACATTATACTCGGTATTAAAAGCACCTTCTTCATCGCTCACTTTAATGAAATGTATTTAGGTGAAGCTTCAAGTCTCTTTCCAAACAATTGGACGATCAATTCGTCCAAAGCACTTATATTTCCATCCATTTGGTTTGAAAAAGTTATGTTTACTTTCTCCTACGAAGTTCAAACTTTTAAAATAGGAACCGTTGAAATAAGCCTCGGTCTATTAGGTACTAAAATTCTTAAAATCAGTGAGTTGATGGTGCTTTGTTTTATTTCTGTTATATCAAATAAAAAAGTAATCAACAACTAATAACAATTTTATTTTTTTTGTTGAAAACATAACCTCTAAAAAATGGCCTTTTCATTTGAAAAAACATATTTTTATTCGAAACATCAACCCTGTTCTTATGAAACTATACTTCAATTGCTTACTGTTTACTATTTTTTTAACCCCTGCCAGTGCTCAAAATATTGGAATTAATACGGATGGCTCCTCCCCTGACGCCTCTGCACTTCTAGACGTAAAAGGAACAAAAGGAATACTAATTCCAAGACTTACAATGATTGAGCGGGATGCAATTAGTTCTCCTGCGACTAGTCTCATGATCTATCAAACAGATAATACAACCGGTTTTTATCATTTTGATGGTTCTTCATGGATCAAATTAGATGCAGGTGGAGATGGTAATTACTGGAGTAAAAACAACACATCAGCGTACTATAATTCTGGTGATGTGGGACTAGGAACAGACGCTCCTGCTTCTAAATTAGATATTCGAGGAAATACTTGTTTAAATGATAATCAATTGCGACTTCGTGGAGGGACTGACGGAAACCATTGGCTTAGCTATCATGGTGGTGGTGGTTTTGATGGTGCCAAACTATATGGAAACTCAACCCTAGCACTACAAACCGGGAACTTAGAGGTTGTAATGAGAAACGGGAAGCTCGGTGTAAACACCTCTTCTCCGTCCAATGGTATACTTCATGTTGCCGGTGGTGATGTGTACACCTCCTCAGGAGGTAATTATTTTGATGCCGGGTTCGGTAATGGTCAAGGGACAGCGGATTACACAACATATAATAGTAATACAAGTATTTATGCAGAGCATAACATTTTAACTTCCGGACAATTTTTAGCTGAATCTGACAAGCGAGTAAAAAACATCACCCAGCTATCGAACAACGCCCAAGATTTGAAAACATTAAACAATATTCAAATTACGGATTATACCATGAAGGATGTTATTGCTGAAGGAAATAAAAAATATAAAAAAGTAATCGCTCAACAGGTGGAAGAAGTTTTCCCATTAGCTGTAGGCCGAAGATCAAATTTCATCCCAAACGTTTATAAGAAAACAACTTTAACAAATGGACGAATGCCCATCGAAAATGATTTAGCTATTGGTGATGAGGTTAAACTTTTTATGAATAACACACAAAGTAATATAGAAGTAATAGCTAAAGATGCCAACACTATTCAGTTTGCTACAGATTACTCCGGAGAGGCCTTTATTTATGGTAAAAAAGTAGATGACTTTAGAATCGTAGATTACGATGCCATTTCAATGCTAAACGTATCTGCAACCCAAGAATTATATAGAATAATTGAAATGCAAAAAGATCAAATTGATAACCTGTTGAAAGCAAATGAAACGCTTAAAGCAAGCGTCGATAGTAACAAGGCAGATATTGAAATGCTAAAGAATAACTTAAACGTAGTGAAAAACAAATAAGCTAAAAATGAAAACCCTCGTTTTATTTCTAAGCGTATTCCTTGCTGATTCAGTTTTGAGTCAGTCCTATTTTGTCGTCGGAGATGGCGGCATCAATGTCACCTCTTCAACAGGTGCATACATTACAGCCGAAAACCTTATTTACAGCGGCAACGGAACTCTTTCTATTCAAGATGATTTAACTATTAGTGGTCCAATAAATGCTCAGGGATCAAAGTTTAGTATTGGAAATAATGTAGTGAACATTACAGGAAATCTAACATCTACTGGAATAGTGGAAATCGGTGAAGGGACGCTTGACTGCGACGGAACATATGATGTCAGCAATGGAAACACAACATTTGTAGGGGCCGGAAACCTTAAATTGAGTAGCTCTGTAACTTCTTTTGGCACGATTACTCAAGGATCAGGGAAAATCACCTATGACGGAGGCGATCAAACCGTATTGACATTAAATGGTAATGGTACTTCAGGGAGCTATGAAAATCTTGAGATTGCGGGAACAGGAACTAAAACGCTTGCGGGCTCATCAGATATCTATGGTGATTTGATACTAACTTCAGGAAGTTTTGACTTAAATGGAAAAACGATTTATGCTAAAAATGACATACTTACAACAAGCGGACAAATCATTGCTTCGTCTGGTTCAAACATAACATATAACAATAGTGGGTCGCATGCTTTAAGTGGAGTAAACAGTGAAAACATTACTATCAAGACACTTACGACGGGTGGTTCTGTAACTTCTACAGGAGACATTACTTGTGGCTCTATTGACATGAGCTCAGGAACAAAGACTTTTACTTTGGATGGTGAAACCATAAATGTTGAAGATGACATTATTGTAACTGCTGGCACCCTTAACATTACGGGAGGAATTGTAAACATCAATAGCAATTCAGGATCTTCTTGTCTTATCGAGGGAGGAACACTTGATATTGATGGAGGAGTTTTAACGGTCGGAAGTACGACACTTGCCGATTTGAATTTTGATTCAGGCGTAATCGATATTTCGGGTGGAACACTCAATGTTGTTGATCAATTTGATATGAGTGGAGGAACATTAAATCAATCTGGAGGCATATTAAACGTCAAAAGTTATGTAGGAAGCTCTAACGGAAGTTCTGCAGAAAACAAGTTTGATATAACCGCAGGCACAATCAATTTCACGGGAGGAACATTAAATTTACTAGGTCAAGTAAGTTCATCGACGAAAACAGCTATGTCTATAGCTTCAGGAGTGAGTTTAACGGCCAACACAAGCCATACAACGGTTATTGAATCGAACAACAGCTCGTCAAACGATGAAGACATCTACCTTGATTTAAATGGGAAAAGTCTAGGTAATCTAACAATAAACCTCGGGGGTCACGAAACGTATCTAAATTCAGATTTAAATGTATTAGGCACTTTGACGCTTACTGATGGAGTCGTAGAAACTGTAGGAAATACCCTTTACCTAGGATCAAACTCAAACAATGCAACGATAAGCGGAGGAAGTCCATCAAGTTACGTAATTGCCTACGACAATAATGGCACAATAGGGAAGGTTGTACATTACGTTAATTCAAATTCAACCTATAATTTTCCCGTTGGAGACGCCAGTAATTACGCTCCTGTGGATTTGGAATTTGTAAGTGGGACATATTCAAATGCAGAGCTAGAATGCTACACAATGGGAAGAAAGATTGACGGTCTCTCTGATAATATTGAAACCCACATCAACCGTTCTTGGTCGATAGAGCCAACCGGGGTAACCAATCCCAATTATAACATCAACTATACATATAGTTCCGGGGAATGGGTTGGAGACCAATTCTTTGATTTGGTACCCATCAAGATTAGTAATGGGGTGTGGTACAAGCCAACAAACTCGGTAATTTCAGAAGGAACTGCTCAAGGCTCATGTAGTCACATCACCAATGAAAAAAAACTTACGTGGAATGGACTAAGTACATTTAGTGTATTTGGCGGAGCCGGAGGAGGGTCAGCATTACCTGTTGAGCTAATCTCTTTCAATGGTGTATGTAATGATGGCATTGTTGATTTGGTATGGCAGACAGCTTCTGAGCAGAACAGTGAAGACTTTGAAGTGGCTTACTCACGAGATGGTGTAGATTGGAAGACAATCCACACAGAGCCTGCCGCAGGATTCAGCAATACGCTAATTACATACGCTTACACGCATGAAGGAGCAGTGTCAGGGAACAACTACTACAGATTAACACAAAACGACATTGATGGTGCCTCAGTAGTGTATGATAACTTGATTTTGAATGCCAATTGTCAGACCACATCTGAAGGTTACTTCTCCGTGTTCCCGAATCCGAGCTCAGGCTCATTAAGTATCGTTTCAAATAATATTGACTCAGATAACGCTGCCCAAATTAAAATACTCGATACTAAAGGGAATCTAATTTTCACAAAGTCACTAACAATTTTTAAGGGAATAAATATCCACAACCTAAAGCTTAATTTAAAACCTGGAATTTACTATTTAAAGTTTGAGTCAGAAAATGGCTACAGAAGGTCAGAAAAAATTTCAATATATTAAAGGACCTAATCATTTAGGCATGATTATTGACCTCGTGCAACTTAAATAACTTCGTTTGCGTCTCTATGCCGAGAGATAAGAAGTTATGAGTACACCTATACAACCAAATGCTTTTCTGAGAAGAACCATATTTTGCGTAATGCTCTTTTCTTTTTTCATTCCAGAAAATATTTTTAGTCAATTTTGTAATAATGGAACAAGTTCAGAATCCATTATCGTTACACAAACAATACAAACAACGACCTCTTATTCTAGCGGAAGACGCGTTTTTCAATTTGATGCAACACAAGGCAACACCTACTCGTTTAACACTTGTAATACAAGCACTGGAGACACGAAGCTTCGATTGTACGATTCGGCCACCGGAGGCAACGTTCTTGAAGTAAGTGATAATGATTGTGGCGCCAATGGGAAACAGTCAGAAATTGTATGGCTCTGCCCATCTTCAGGTACTTATGCTATTTTACTCACAAAAAAAGATTGTAAAAACCTAAACTTTGCAGCAGCAGTCAGTTTCTCTATGACAGTACCTAACCCATGCGCTGAGATTTCGTTAAATGTAGATGCCGGATCGTCACTTTCATTATGCAGTGGTTTGACGAGTCCAATCAATGCTACAGCGTCAATTGTTTATAATAGTCCTAGCTATAATCATTGCGCAGCAGAAGGCAGCTTGGACTTTGCAACAGCAATTACAAACTTTACCTTTAATGGGGAAACAAGCATAAATAATTCTTCTTCAAAAACACAAGCTTACACAGACTACAGTGGCACTATTATAGGTGAAGCAATAGCCGGGTCAACATACTCTAATGGATTGTCAATGCGTATTAATTCTGCAGGGAACTGGACCATTATCGGTACCGTTTGGATAGATTGGAATAGAAATGATATTTTCGAAGATTCTGAATCATACCAATTGGGATCAACAACAAATTCAACCGATGGTATTACTTCGCTTTCGCCTCTCTCAATAACAGTTCCGCCTAGCACCACACCTGGATATATTAAAGTAAGAACTGCATGTAAATGGGATGGAGAAGGTAACCCTACTTCATGCGAAAATGATTTCGATGGTGAAGTTGAGGATTACGCTATTTTAATTACATCTCCGTTAAGTTATTCATGGTCACCTGCAACGAATCTAAATAGTGCAGTTGTCTTAAGTCCTGACTGTTCCGCAATAGTGAATTCGACCTATGAGCTAACAGTATCAACAAATAACGGATGCAATACAACAGACAATATTTCAGTAACGGTTGAAAATCCACCGATTATTACCTCTTCCACAAACGTAATTGGAACAGAAACATGCGGTGAAATAAGTATTTCAGTTCAAACAGATGCTATTGATGGCTCCGGTTCTTGGTCACATTCCAATGGCCTCGGCTTATTCTCTTCGCCAACGGATGCGAGCACCACTTTTACGACGAACACATTCAATACCTCACAAAATCTTACATGGACCTCAAGTACTGGAGCTTGTGCGGGAAGCACCGCTGAAATTAATGCTTATTTCAATCAACCAAATACAAGCAATCTTTCAGATTTACAAGCAAGTACGTCATGGTTATGGGGGGGCTTATCAAATAGTGAATTCACTGAGGCAAATAATTGGTACAAATGGGATGGCTTTAAATGGCTGAGGGAAACATCTTCTTCACCTGGAAATACAGACAAAATATATGTTCAATCAAACAACGAGTCCGGACTGTGCGTAAGTGCATCATCGAGTCTAACTATTTCTTCCAATATTGAATCTCTATTTATTAGTAATGAATCAAGCACTAATATTTCTGGAGATATTAACATATCGGGAGACATCAACAACAACGGAATCTTAAATTCAAGTAGTGGTAGCGTAACCATAAATGGTTTGAATGACCAAGAATTAAATGGCACAGGAAGTACCACATTAAACAGTTTGGTATTAAACAAGACTTCAGGAAACTTCATTATGAATGCACCATTGAGTGTGATTGATAATTTGAATCTCATTTCGGGAAATATTCAAAATGGTAATAATATTCTTACAATAGGATCATCCAGCGCATCCGAAGGTTCTATAACTCACAACGATGGTCGAATTATCGGAAAATTAAGGAGGTATTTTGGAAATGGCAACGGTGAAGTTTTGTTTCCAATAGGTGATGATTCAAACATAAGAAAAGTTAGTATAGATATTCAAGGAAGCCCTGGGACTGATCAATACCTAACTATGGAATACAAATTAGGTTATGCTCAAGGGGCAACAGGAAACCTAATTAATGGTTTACCTCTAAACACCTCTGACGGACAATTTATAGATAATGTTTCTGGGGATGGTTACTGGGAAATATCCCCAACAAATGACGACTATAATTCAACGATAAACAACAAAACGTATAATATCACGATTGAAGGTAATAATGTTTCAGGAGTTTCAGATTTCTCAAAGACAAGAATTCTAAAAAGTGCAGGTTCTAATACGCCAAGCGAAAATCATGTCATATGGTCTGCTCCTAATCATATAGGTGCAACAGGTACAAATACTAATTTCAACTTAACAGCGCAAGCCTCAGGTTTTAGTTACTTTACTATGAGCGGTTCTGGTGCAAATGCCCTGCCCGTAGAACTTGTATCATTTACCGGGGATTGTGAACAAGAAGGAAATATATTAACCTGGCAAACGGCATCTGAGTTTAATAGCTCTCATTTTATTTTAGAATGGTCTAGAGATGGAATAAACTGGGAAGTAGTTGAGGAAGTTAACGCAAATGGGTTCAGTAATGAAAACCAAAACTATAGTCTTATTCATATGCCAAACCTAACATCAACTTCATACTATAGACTTTCGCAATTTGATTTAGATGGGACAATTGAAATTTTCTCAGACAAAATCATTGAGTTGAGTTGTAATTCAAATGATGACCAAAACATTCAAGTTTATCCAAACCCAAATAACGGAAATTTCACGGTTAAATTTTTATCAAACAATCACGTATCATCAAGTGGTGAAATGCAAATCTATAGTATCGGAGGAACCTTAGTTTATCAAAAAGACTTGAGTATTGATTCAGGAATTCATTTGTTTGCTATTAACGAAAACCTTTCAAAGGGATTGTACATCGTTAATGTCAGCTTGAATGGCGAAAGCTACGTCCCTGAGAGGTTCATAGTGAAATAACACCTTACTTCTTTGCTTTAAATTCTATAACAATTCCTAATGTGGGTTGAAGAATACCAGAGGCGTTTTCTATAAATTTTGTTTGGTACCTGCTTGGGTCGTTTGGATCCTCTATATAATTGCCTTCCGTATCTGTTTCAACAATTAATGTAGGTGCGAGTTGCGCCTTAAAGGCATATGCGTTTTGTAGATCTAAATAAAAATTCAAAGAAAATTTATCGAAAAACCATTTTTTATCAACTCTTATATTAAGCTGATGAAAATTACCCTCTCTTAGCGTATTTAGTTGAGAGAAATCACGAACACCAATACCGT
>JAKMFD010000166.1 GCA_022425625.1 Crocinitomicaceae bacterium
CCCTTACTATTCAAAGTTCGAATTTCAATAGAAGCTTTTCGCGATGAAAAAACACTATTGCTTTTACCAAACCCAGTCATTGATTGCATCATAATTCTTGGTCTTTTAACAAATGTATAAAATTTGACTTTAGTTAATCTAATAAAAGGTCTGCATCAATTCCGTCATTTTGCTCCTTAATAAAAAAAGCAACTTCAGCAATAATTTCATCCTTTTGTTCTCGCTCTCTTTTGAGATTGGAAAAATATTCTTTGATATATAATTGTGCTTCTAAAAGATGGTGCTCCTCAAAAGGTCCAGCTAAATTTTCCACAACAGTCAAGCATTCAATAGCAAGCATGAGATCCCCTTGCATAGAGAGTGCTACAAACTCGGCAATATACTCGCTAAAGTCTAACTTACTGTTCCAAACCACATTCACAAGATCCGTTTTCACATTATTGAAGTCGTCGTCATTCAAAGCATCAATAAAGACCTGTTTCGCGTCTGTATCGCGAATATCAGATAATAGTGCAATTAATTTTTTCTTTACCAATGCATTTTTAGTTTGACTTAATAAAGCTATAAGCTCCCCCAAAACAAGAATATTGCCAGATGATGAAATGGTTTGAATTGCCTTTGCCATTTTTTTTTCGTCTCCAGAAGCTAAATCCGTAATTGCTTTCTTTACAGGTATGGTGATTTTTTTCTGTGCCATAATCATAAGATTGACCGCAAAGGTAGGGAATCTATAAAGATTTAAATAGAACTATCATTGCAGAATACTTTATGAAGGATTGCATGTTCAAAAATATCACACGACTGTTACTTTAGAGATAAAGAATAATACATCTTTGTTGAAACCCTTTTTCATGAGACAATCTATATTATCCTTTGCACTTATCGCTTTATTTATAAGTGCCTGTGTTCCTTCAAAAAAATATAACGAATTACTTGAGCGTGAAAAGACTTGTGCAGAAGCCTTGGCAAAGTATAAAAAAATGAGTCTTGATTATGAAAGTTTGGCTAAAGAACTCGAGCTTAAATTTGATTTGGCCAATAAAGAACTCATCGGTCTGAGAAAAGACACTGCAGAAATAGGGGAATTAATGCGCTTGATGAGTAGAAATTATGGCGTCCTCCAAGCACAGACAAATGAACTTGAAAACTCATTTAATAACCTCAAGAACCTTAGCGCCAAAGAAACAGCTACACTTCAAGCAGAATTAAAAATAAAGAACCTTTCGCTTCAAGAAAAAGAAGATGCATTATTGGCTTTAGATCTCGAATTAAAAGAAAAAGAGCGCTTACTTTCAGAACGTGAAAAACGCGTAAATGAGCTTGAAGAGTTGCTCAGAAAAAAAGAAGACGGGATTCGAAAGCTTAAAGAACGTGTTGCTCGAGCGCTAAAAGGTTTCGAAGGACAAGGATTAACAGTAGAACAAAGAAATGGAAGAATCTATGTGAGCTTGGAGGCCAAGTTATTGTTCCGATCCGGAAGCACGGCCGTTGAAGAAGAGGGGACCAAAGCACTTATTGAGCTTGGTCGTGTTTTAGAAAATGAGAAAGATCTCGAAATCATTGTCGAAGGACACACGGATAGTGATAAGCTCACGAGAGCAACTGCTCCAAGAAATAATTGGGAGCTCTCCGTATTGAGAGCAACAAGTGTTGTAGAAATTATACTTAACAACTCCTCGGTTACACCGAGCCAACTCATGGCTGCTGGTAGAGGTGAATTTTATCCTGTATCGGATTCAGATAAGGCTAAAAATAGAAGGATTGAAGTTATTATTTCACCCAATTTAAATGAGCTCTACGAAATAATTTCAAAAGACTAAGGGGACTATTTTAAGATATTAACGTGTCCTGTAAACAATTCTTTGTCCACCTTATTTAACGGCAAAACCTTTAACTTCCATACATAGGTTCCGTTTTGAACCTTACGTCCTTTGTAGGTCCCATCCCATTCAAAGTCAATATCTGAGGAAGAAAAAATGAGCTGACCCCAACGGTTAAAGATTTCTATCTCAACAGATTGAACACCGATAAAGCTTCCAGAAAAAACTTCATTCACCCGGTCTCCATCAGGAATAAAAGTATTGGGTACGTAAACAAAATACTCATTGAATATTTCAACATATAAAGTTACACTGTCAATACATCCTTTGCTGTCTTCAGCCACAAGCGTGACCGGATACGTCCCTGGTTCATCATAAACATGATTTGGGTGGGTGTCCGTAGAATAGCCCCCATCTCCAAAAAACCATTCATACGAAAATCCGTTTGTCGTCAAATTTTGAAAAGATATCGGTAAATTTTCAACAAGAGGTTCACTAATCACAGTGAAATTCGCGTCTGGTTTTACTACCACTATTTCTATTGAAGCAGTCACGAAAAATGTTTGACAATCATCA
Organism: Crocinitomicaceae bacterium; assembly: GCA_022425625.1. Taxonomy (GTDB): domain Bacteria; phylum Bacteroidota; class Bacteroidia; order Flavobacteriales_D; family Crocinitomicaceae; genus UBA952. Next base: position 2,397 of record JAKMFD010000166.1, read on the forward strand.
GAGACCTGAACCTGATAATTGGTTGTTGAAAAAGGGTGCACCCAAATCTCAGGAGTAGTTTCTTGGCTATGCGGCCAAAAATAAGAATAGACACCAAAACCACCTTGCGCCTGTACTTGAAGCTGCGTAGAATCGCCAGGGCAAAGGGCGACTGACGGGCTTACAGATAATATTAATGGCGGGCTTGTGACTTCATAATAGATGGTATCCGTAGCAAAACTACCGCATTCATCATTGACCTCAATCACAAAATAAGTAGATGTCATAGGCGAAATCATAGCCGAATCAGCAAAAGAAATAACTTGTCCAATCGAATTGGTCCAAGTATAGACGTAATTCCCCGTTCCGCCAGAAGCTTCAACAAAAATCGACTGGTTTACATTGGGACAAATCTCAACAATGTCATCGCTTGTCAATATTGATATTGGCTCATATTCGGGAACATTCACGATTACCGTATCATACGCAACAACATTTAAACAATCGTCCACAACTTCGACAAAATAGGACCCCGTTTCCGTTGGAGAAATACTAATAGAGCTACCTGTTTCGCCTGTGCTCCATAAATACGCATAGGGTGCCAAGCCACCCGTAACGCTTGTAGTTAAAATAATGTTTTCACCTGGACATCCAATTTCAGCATTATTGATTTGGACGTCAACCTCTTCTATATCTTGTAAAAACAGTTCAATAGATACAGGTGTGATATTACCACAAGGATCCTCTAATGGGAAATCCAGAAGAATATTCTCAAGTCCTTCTTCAATTCCATCGAGAACAACGCTAATCGTAAATGACACTTGCGTCTGCCCCGGATTAAATGTTATAGAATTTGGAATACCCGTGTAATCTACCTCATTGGTTGCAGAACCTGAAATGATTAGTGGTACAGTAAGTGACTGATTTATATTTGTTTCGCGTTCAAGCGTCACTGTCGCGGTAACACAACCTTCGGCAATCCAATTTGGATTTGCAAAAAGCTCACTAGAAACTGTGTAATTAATTTCGACCGGTGTTGGAGATGTTAAGCTGTTCGCCTCGAGAAAGATTCCAGAGTCCCAAGAACCGTCCCCTACATCTGCAATAGCTATAACCAAATGATAAGTTTCCCCGCATTGAACGTCAGACACCGCTTTTAAAACCTTCGTAAATCCATCATACTGTATGTATTGATCCGAACTGTTCCATGGCGCATTATTTCCTAAACCATTATAAATGTAATATTGTGAATTCGTTATTGGGTTTACATTATTTATCGATACTACACCATTTCCATTCGGAAGCTGGGCTATATTTTGGTACCCTAAAATTCCAGGACCGGATATAAAAAAACCAAATACATCGTTGTATGTAGAACTCTCAGGTGGTGCATATTCGGGATATTCTTCGGATCCAAAAACATAGTTAAATGCTACCGTATCTGAATAAGGAACAAAATCAAATTCAAGTATCGCTGCATTAAACGTCGGTTCTCCATTTAATATGTTTGACAATAATCCAGATCCTCCATAAGCATTATCTACACCAGATCCTCCTTGATTGTTTGGTCCTTGAGGGCCATTTTCATTTGGCACTACTGTCCCAGTGGTCAAAAGGATTCCTTCATCAATACCCAGATTCGTACCTGTTGCTTGAAAAGACCCAATTGCTGCTGGAAATCCATTGTACATAATATTAGAAACTGTAACCCCTGGTCCTAGAAGGACATTTTGAACAAGCGCTAGCGGAGACATACCTGTCCCTGTAACAAGCTGCGCTTGTAGATTGCCTATTAAAAGCACAAATGCTATGGAGAAAAAGAGATGTTTCACGTTTATATACTTACGTATATAACGTAAACTATACGAAAACGTTGTGGTTCAGACCGTTTATTTTCCTGTTGTAAAAAATAACGGTCGGAAAGCAACCCAGCTCAAAAATGGGAAATAATGCATCGGCATCGCATAACCATAAATTGTAAATTGTATCTCCTCATGCAAATTGTAGACAGAAAAAATACCAAAAGAACTTAGGATTGAAACTGAAGCGAAGAGAAAATAGAACAAAAAAGCACCCCATTTTGGTCCTATTTTCTGCAAAAGAGCGAATCCTAATGAAGCGATTAGACATCCCACAACTGGTGCAATAAATAAGTACAACATAGGTATAGCCTCCCTTAATGATTCGAGTTGATCCCCTTCAATAGCCGTTGCTTTTTCATAGGCCATCCCATATCCAATGGTTACAATTGCAGCAAAAATCCCTGCAACTAAAGGGTGAATGATTCCTTTTTTCACAGTGCTTATTGTTTTAAAGTTAATGCTGCGATGATCTTTATCGTAGGAGAGACCTTACTCTCAGGGCCTAAGTTATACGCTGACCTTTTGACACTGAATTTAGTTTTGTAGAAGTATTTACCGTCCTTCAAAGAAATTTCTAAAGGTAAGCTCACCTCTTTGCTCACACCGTGTAAATCAAGTATTCCCTTTGCAAAAAGGCCTTCCTCATTTTTAACAATCTCAGAGGAACTGAAAGATATTTTAGCATATTTCTTAGCATCAAACCATTCAGAGCTTTTAGCATGTTTATTTTGAACACCATTCCCAGTGTTAATCGATGCAACATCAATATCTAAGTTAAAAGCAGTTGGTACGCCTGGCTTGGATGTCTCCACAGTTCCTGACATTTCTTTAAAAACACCAGAAGCATCCTTACTGAAAAATGCAATTTTATAAGTATCAACTTCCTTTTTTTCTTGTGCGTTTAGGTATGAAACTGAGAGCAATAATACGGTGGTTATAAGTAAAATTTTCATGTTTTATTTTTTAATGATTTCTATTTCTGCGTTTAATAAGATGTCGTCGGCAACCACTGATGTAGGCATCTCTTCACCTATCATAAAGTCCGACCTTTTAAATATAGTTGAAAAATACAACCCAGCCAATTCGCTTCCGTTACGTGAAGTTGTTGAGCCGTTATGTGTCATGCTAAGCATGAGCTCCTTTTTTACGCCATGCATACTTAATATGCCTTTTACATCATAGGTGTTGTCTTTATTCAAAACCACTGAACTACTTGTAAATGTGATTTGTGGAAAACGCTTTGCATCAAAGAAGTCTTCACTTCTAAGATGTTCGTCTCTGGAAGAATTAGCGGTATTAATTGATGCGGTCTCTATTACCATTTTGATATCCGCTCCTTCAAAATTATCATTTGTTGTTGTCATGGTTAGTTCAAAATCTCTAAAATCACCAATCGTATTTGAGATGGCTTTATGAGAAACCTTGAATCCTACATTAGAATGAGATACATCAGCCGTCCAAGATGCTGCGTTTTGACTCAAGGTAATAAAGGAACAAAAGACGAAAAGTGGAAATAAGAATTTAATTTTTTTCATAGTTTTTATTTTTTGTTAAAAGTAACGTTTCGTTAGCACTCAAACCTTAACATATATTAAGTTATTAAAGTTCAATTTTTCAAAAACCAAGAATCACGAATCATGCCAACATATGTTAAAAAAGTGTTAATGCTTGTAATGATTCTAGCAACTCGTCGTTAGAAGGATAACGAGTCATTAAAGACGAGTTGTTTTCATATTTAGTAGTTTAGGTTAGAAAAAGAGGGCGCTGCCCTCTTTTTTGTTGATACGGGCACTAAGTTCTTTGTGGTTTTTCTAAATTTGTTTGAAACTCGAAGGAAGATAGCATGGATCAAAAAATAAAAGGGCTAAAAATTTACAACACGTTGTCAGGTTCAAAAGAACCTTTTGAACCTATTCATAAAGATGCTGTTGGTATGTATGTCTGTGGACCTACATTGTATAGTGAACCCCACATGGGTAACATGAGAACCTTTATCAATTTTGACCTTGTTTACCGCTATTTATTACATGTTGGATATAATGTAAAGTATGTTAGAAATATAACAGATGCTGGACATATTACCAATAGTGCAGGACAACAAGAAGATAGCATTGGAAAGGCAGCGAAACTAGAACAACTTCAGCCGCTTGAAATCGTATATAAGTACAATGTTCGTTTTCAAAACCTTCAAAAAATATATAATCTATTACCTCCAACTATTGAGCCCACGGCAACAGGGCATATCCAAGAGCAAATTGAGATCATTGAAAAAATCATTGAAAATGGTTTTGCTTATGCGGTAAATGGATCCGTCTATTTTGATGTTCAAACCTATAAGAAGTCTTTTGACTATGGTGCGTTAAGTGGTCGTAAAGTTGAAGAATTAGAAAATGAAACACGTGAATTAAACGCCCAAGGAGAGAAACGATTTTTTGCTGATTTCGCACTTTGGAAAAAGGCAAATGAAAATGATATGCAAATTTGGAGATCTCCATGGGGAGATGGAAACCCAGGATGGCATATAGAATGCACGGCCATGAGCACCAAATATCTCGGTGAAACTTTTGACATTCATGGTGGAGGTTTGGATTTAAAATTTCCGCATCATGAAGATGAAATTGCACAAAGCTGCGGTTCCAGCGGTAAAGCTCCGGCTAACTTTTGGATGCATGCTAATATGCTCAATGTAAATGGCAAAAAAATGAGCAAATCTCTCGGCAACTTCTTTTTGCCTCAAGAAATTGTTGAAGGTTCTACAGCACTTTTTGACAAGGCTTACTCACCTAACGTATTGCGATTTTTCATGATGCAGTCTCATTACAGAAGTACTTTGGACTTGACACAGGAGGCTTTGAATGCATCTGAAAAGGGTTTGACGAGACTTACCGAAGCTATGGAGATATTGAATAACCTTCCTACAGCAAAGCAAAGCTCTTTTGACACCGAAGCACTCGTTCGTGATTTTTACACGGCAATGAATGATGATTTTAATGCACCAATTCTAATTGCAGCGCTATTTGATGCAGTTAAAAAAATCAACTTGGTCAGCGATGGTCATGAAACCATCAATGAAACGGATAAAGCATTGCTCATTTCGGAGATGCAAGGATTTGTACTTGATGTATTGGGGCTTACTTTGGATGGGGGGCAAAATGACAATAGGTTAAAACCAGTCATGGATTTAGTCCTTGAGCTTCGTCAACAAGCTAGATCAAACAAAGATTGGGGTACTTCTGACTTAATAAGAGATGGTTTAAAAAATGCCGGAATCACGGTAAAAGATGGAAAAGAGAGTACAAGTTGGCAATAATTCAATTTGATAAAAAACCGCCTTTTTAAACTAAAAACTCCCTTTTATGACTAAAAATGAGTGGTTTTTTCAATTATTGTAGCTTTTAATACAAAAATCAATAATCACAAGGGCGCTTCGTCGATTTTTACATAAATTGAATAATTCTATTGATTTCGATGAAAAAAATGGCATTTTATTCACTTTTTATTCTTTTTTCGCTAAAAAATTGACTTTTGGCCGGTTTTTACTCAAAAATGAAATTCAAGTTGATAACCTTTACCTATTTAAAATAATCAAGTAAATAATTTTTATTAAAAAAGCTGTAATTCAATTGCTTAACTTTCTTCAAATAGTCGTGCATGATTTTCTTTTTATTGGCACTATCAGACTCCATTTCATAATTGATGACCAGTAAAAAAAGATCATAGATATCAAAATAACTTCTGCCCCACCCTTTTTTATTGATATGTAATAGGTTCTTTTTTGCTTTAATTGGCGCCCCGCGTTTAATATGAAGCATCGTTTTCACGACTATCAACTGCTGTAAATGTGCTTCTTGATAAAGCTTTCCTTCCGCATAAGCTTCACTATTAACTACAAAACTCATGAGCTCAAAGTCTCTAAGGAGCAATGCCGTTGTAATCAGCTCGAATATGTAATCCATTTTATTCAAAGCTCGGCTTTGCATTTTTTTAGCAATACCCTCCAAAATCGAAGCATTTGAAGATTTCGAGAAAGAATTCTGAATAATTAAAACACTACACACGCGTGAATACAAAATAGGATGTAAATTATTGGATGGCCTGATGGTGAGATTAGGAAGAGGTTCACCTATTAATAGCTTTCTTAGATAACTCAAACATTCAAAAAATAGCTGATCTTTTCGCTTCAGCTTTACGGCTCCGGCTGAAACATATTCAATCAAACGAATGTAATTCGAATGCGAGACATTCAAAGAAGAATAATCCACAAAAATTAGAAATACCATCTCCAAGAACACGTTGTTCTCTGCCAAGGCAATTAATTCTTTTTTGGGGATATTAATTTTACGCATTACAAGACCTACCGATCTTCCAAATTGAACCCGCTCTGAATAAGATAAGCCAAAAAGATTAAGGCCCTTACTTTGTGAGATGTCATGAACTGCTTTATAGTTTTTTGATAAAAGTAGTTCTCTAAAGCAAACAGTCAATAATTCAATCAGGTTAGGGGCTTTTTGAATACGGCAAGAAATTAAAAAGTTCTGGAGTTTTGTGGTATCCAATTGGTCCAAATAATAAAAAAGCTCATTTTGAAGCTCCCAGCTCGCCTTTGATGGCTCACCAGAAGTGAATGAAAAGTAATTTGCATGCCCTACAAATTTACTCAGAACATTCAAGGTTTGAGAGGAGGGCTTATGGTCCGCATTTTTATCTACCTTAAAAAATCGACGTAGGGTATTGTAGCTAATCTGCTTTTTTTGTTGCTCAAATATCAGATCTGACAGAAGCTGACAGTCTCCTCGATTTATTATTTTTTTACCTAGCTTGAGCTCAACTTCCTCTTTTAGTCTTTCCTTCACCATATAAATATAGGAAAAAACACTAATGTGTATCAAAGATGTATCAATATAAAAAAAGAAGAAGGCTATATTTACAAAAAAGTAAAAAAACAAAAAGTTATGAAAAAATTAGTAATGGTATTTGCACTTGGTGCAATGTTAGGTTCCTGCGGTGGTGGAGATGCTGCAGAAATTGATGTGAATTCTTTAGACTCGGCTTGTGCTTGTGCTGAGGCAAACATTGAAGTCTTAACTGAAGCAAAAGAGTTGTATGAGCTTGGGATGAAAGAAGGAGAAAATTGGGACGAGGAAAAAGGAAAAGAAATGAGTGCCAAAATGACTTCGTTAGAAAAAAAGTATGATGATATCATGAAGAAAATGATGGAAGTCAAAAAAGAAGATGAAGAATGTCCAGATACTGGAAAAGAATTGATGGAGCTTTTAACTGAAATGAATGGAAAGCGTGGCGTTAATTTTGCAATTCCAACAATATTTAAATAATTGAGATAATTTAATTAATCAGAAAAGCCCATCACTTGATGGGTTTTTTTATGTCGTATTGTTGCTCGAAAAAATAAAAACGAAACAAAAATAACGGTGCATCGT
>JAKMFD010000172.1 GCA_022425625.1 Crocinitomicaceae bacterium
GGTAGAAAACCTTCAAATTGAAAACGCTCACTTGGGAAGCCAGACCCTACAAGAGCTGGTATAATTGCAGTCGGACCGGGAAGGCATTCAATTGAGATCTTATTTTTGATGCATTCACGAATTAATAAATATCCTGGATCAGAAATCCCAGGAGTGCCTGCATCAGACACTAAAACAGTTATATCATTGGCCTCAATAGTTTCAATACATTTATCTAGAATTCGGTGCTCGTTGTGTGCATGGAAAGCGACTATACGGTTGTCAATTTCCAGATGGGTTAAAAGTCTACGAGTAACCCTTGTATCTTCTGCATAAATTAGGTCGCAAGTCTTCAGGTGTCTTATTGACCGAAGCGTAATGTCTTCTAGATTACCAATAGGGGTAGGAACGATAATAAGTTTTCCCATTTTTTAAGTTTAAGCAAACACGGCCTTAACGACTTGATCAATTTTTGAGCATTGAATCACTTGAATTTTATAGTTTTTGGTATCAAAACCCTTGCTATTTTTAGAAATAATGATTTTTTTATAACCTAATTTTTCAACTTCCGCGATGCGCTGATCAATTCTGTTAACAGGTCGGATTTCCCCTGAAAGACCTACCTCAGCTGAGAAAGCAATTCCTGGCGGAATAGGAAGGTTTGCATTTGATGACAAAACAGCCATAGTTACGGCTAAATCAACACCAGGGTCATCTACCTTTATGCCTCCTGCGATATTTAAAAATACATCTTTCGCTCCTAACTTGAAACCACATCTTTTTTCTAAAACAGCAAGTAACATGTTGAGACGCTTCGCGTCGAAACCTGTCGAGCTTCGCTGAGGTGTTCCATACGCCGCAGAACTCACTAATGCTTGTATTTCGATTAGAAAAGGTCTTAAACCCTCAAGTGTAGATGAAATTGCAATACCACTCAATTCAGGATCTGTGTTTGTAACGAGTATTTCTGAAGGATTGTCTACTGACCTTAATCCAGCACCAGACATCTCATAAATTCCAATTTCATTTGTCGAGCCAAAACGGTTTTTACTCGTTCTAAGCAGTCGATAAACATAGTTCCTATCGCCCTCAAATTGCAAAACGGTATCCACCATGTGCTCCAATACTTTTGGGCCAGCGATTGAACCATCTTTGGTAATATGGCCAATTAAAAAAGTAGGTATATGAGATTCTTTTGCAAGTCTTAATAAACTTGCGGTGCATTCTCTTACTTGAGATACACTGCCTGCTGCACTTTCTATTTGTTGACTGTGTAGCGTTTGAATAGAATCAATAATAATGACCTCAGGCGCTACTTGACTTGCATGATTTAGAATAGACTCTAGATTGGTTTCTGTAAGTATATGGCAACTATCATTAAATATACCTATGCGCTCGGCTCTCATTTTGATTTGTTGTTCGCTTTCTTCACCTGAAACGTATAATACTTTTAGGTTTTCCTTTATTGCGAGCTGAAGCATTAGGGTAGATTTTCCTATTCCTGGATCACCACCTACAAGAATTAATGAACCAAGAACGACCCCGCCTCCGAGGACACGGTTGAGCTCCTTATCTTGCAATTCTTTCTTCTGCTGTATATTTTCTTCGATATTTTGAAGTGCAACCGGTTTAGCATCTGTTGAATTTTTTGAAAAAGGTGCCGTGCTTCCTTTTTTTTGTTTGATTTCTTCAACAAAAGTATTCCAATTTGAACAGCCTGGGCATTTGCCTAACCACTTTGGTGCTTCATAACCACAGCTTTGACAAAAAAACGCAGACTTTACTTTAGACATTTTTGAATAACATGATTAAAGAACATAGACGAATTTAAAGCCCAGCCCGAAGTGTAAAAAATAATTAGAAATAGGCGCGCTACTTACAACCTGAAATTCTTTTTCGAAGGCTAATCCAAGATTGGCAGAAAGATCTAATAAAAAATGCTGGTCAAAATAGTAATGATAACCTAGACCAATTCTAGGAATAATGCGTTGATTGAACTCAATCTCTTCCTCAATATCTCCGTCTATGCTATACTGCTCATAGGCCTCTCGGTATCGCCTATATTTAATGGCTGCAGAACAATAAATTAAATCTCCTTTTCGATAGGGATAATAACGTGCGGAAAGAGAAAATGCTGGTCCTTTTTTTTGTATCCGAGATTGGGCATAGTTCGTTTCTTGTACAAAATCCATTAGATAGTTTTCAGTTACAAAGCCGACCCCGATTTCAGCTGATATTTTTGAATTGAAAATATATTCATAATAAGGCATGAACTCTCCTACAAAAATTGGCGCAGCATCAAACTTTATAAGGTGATTTGGACCTTTCGTCTTCTGCGCATGCAGGCTGACTCCAAAAAACAAGCAGGCTACACTCATCAAAACATAAAGTTGGATCCTCATAATAATACTTTCTTTCACGTTAAAGGTACTCAGTTTTCACTTGATTCCATTGCGTGTATTTATAATTTCTTTTTATTCTACGAGAAATTTTTCAAAATGATACTATTTCTTTTACTTATCTTTGATTAGAACCAATAATATGCTGAAGTCTTATAACATTAACGATTTACCTTCCTCCCCTTCAGTTGATAAGGTTGGTGTTGAAGAACGGGTAGCCAGATTTCAATCTCGAAGCATTAAAAACCAAGCTAAAATGCAAGGTTTGAAAATGGTTTTAAGTATGATTGATCTTACAACGCTTGAAGGAAAGGATACGGCGGGAAAAGTCAGACAAATGTGTTTTAAGGCAGCTCATCTTCACGATGCATATCCTGATTTACCTAGCGTTGCTGCAGTTTGTGTTTATCCCTCAATGGTTAATCTTGCAAAGTCTATTGTTGGAGTGCATGGGATTAATGTTGCCTCAGTATCAACCGCTTTTCCTTCAGGTCAAGCACCTTTGGAGGTTAAATTGGCTGATACAAAATTCGCAGTTGAAAATGGTGCAGATGAAATTGATATGGTAATTTCAAGAGGTAAGTTTTTAGCAGGAGAATATGCTTTTGTTTTTGATGAAATTGCTGCAATAAAAGCGGTTTGTGGTACCGCCAGACTAAAGGTTATTCTAGAGACAGGCGAGTTGACAACCTTGGACAATGTTCGTAAAGCTAGCGATATTGCAATCTACGCCGGAGCAGACTTCATTAAAACATCTACTGGAAAGATTCAGCCTGCATCTACTATGCAGGTTACCTATACGATGCTTCAAGCAATTAGAGATTACTATGATGAAACTGGCAAAATGATAGGTATGAAGCCAGCAGGTGGTATTTCTAATGCTAAGTTAGCATTGCACAACTTGGTTATGGTTAAGGAAGTATTGGGTCAAGAATGGCTTAACAATAAATGGTTTAGGTTTGGAGCCAGCAGTTTGGCAAATGATGTTTTAATGCAGATTTTAAAAACAGATTCTGGAGTTTACCAATCTAGCAATTATTTTACCTTGGATTAATTATGAGTACTGAAAATAAAAATTGGGAATATGCGGATGCTCTAGAAGGCACAGGTCATATTAAGCTAAAAGAAAAATATGGTTTATATATAAATGGAAAGTGGGTTGCGCCTCACTCCAAAACTTATTTTTCCTCAACAAATCCACATGATGAAGCACATTTAGCTGAGGTTGCACAGGCAGATGAGCACGATGTGAATGCGGCGGTTTTAGCTGCTGAAAGTGCATATCTTGATATTTGGTCTAAAATCACACCGGCTGAGCGCGGAAAATATATTTTTCGAATTGCAAGATTAATGCAAGAACAAGCGAAAGAATTGGCAGTCATAGAATCATTAGATTCCGGAAAACCCATTAGAGAAGCACGAGACATAGATATCCCACTAGCTTGCAACCATCTCTTTTATTATGCAGGCTGGGCAGATAAACTAGATTATGCTTTTCCAAATCAAAAGAAAGAATCGTTGGGCGTTGCCGGTCAAATTATACCATGGAATTTCCCGCTCCTCATGGCAGCATGGAAAATTGCTCCCGCACTTGCTACAGGAAATACAGTTGTCTTGAAGCCAGCAGAAACCACCTCTTTAACAGCATTGAAACTTGCCGAGATTATTGATGAGGCAGGATTACCTCCGGGTGTCGTAAATATAGTGACAGGTTATGGAGAAACGGGTGCCGCAATTGTAGCACATCCAAAGGTTTCAAAAGTTGCCTTCACAGGTTCAACAGCGGTGGGTAAGCTTATTCAAAAGACAATTGCCGGGACAAATAAAAAGGCTACGCTAGAATTAGGTGGAAAATCTGCAAATATCATATTTGATGATGCTCCTTTAGATCAAGCCGTTGAGGGAATTATTAATGGCATATTCTTTAATCAGGGGCATGTTTGTTGTGCGGGTTCTAGGCTGTTTGTTCAGGAAAACATTGCGGATAAAGTTATTCGAAAGCTAAAGCATAGAATGCAATCGCTTCGTATTGGCAATCCATTAGACAAGAATACGGATATTGGCGCCATTAATTCATCAGAACAACTCAAAACCATTAACAAGTATATTCAAATTGGACGAAAAGAAGGTTCAGAGTGTTTTCAAGTTGACTGCGAGCTTCCGAGCAACGGATATTATTGTAAACCAACTCTTTTTATAAATGTAGCCCAATCAAGTGTTTTGGCCCAAGAGGAGATTTTTGGTCCAGTACTAACCATTCAAACTTTTAGAACTATAGATGAGGTGATCCAAAAAGCCAACAATTCTCCATATGGATTGGCTGCTGGTGTATGGACAGACAAAGGCTCAAAAATATTTAATCTTACCTCCAAACTTAAAGCTGGAGTTGTATGGGCCAATACATATAATAAATTTGATCCAGCTTCTCCATTTGGAGGATATAAAGAAAGTGGTTTTGGTCGCGAAGGAGGACTACATGGTCTAGGGGCTTATTTAAAATAATTTGAAAGATGAATAGATTAGAGGTACTTAAAACATACAAGATCTTTATTGGTGGTAAATTTCCTAGAACGGAATCTGGTAGATATTATAAAGCTTTGAACGCCGAAGGAATTCCTGTTGCAAATATTTGTTTGAGCTCAAGAAAGGACATTAGAAATGCGGTGCAAATTGCGAGAAAAGCACAAGGGCCATGGCAAGAACGTTCAGCCTTTAATCGCGGTCAAATTTTATATAGAATTGCAGAAATATTGGAAGGAAGAAGTAGTCAATTTGTTGAGGAGCTCATGCTTCAGGATTACTCTAAAATTAATGCAACAAAAGAGGTGGAAGCCGCCATTGATAGAATTGTATATTATGCAGGGTGGTGCGATAAATTCAATCAAGTTTCAAGTTCTGTAAACCCTGTAAGTTCCTCTCATTTTAATTTTTCAACAAATGAGCCTGTCGGCCTTGTTGGATTGA
>JAKMFD010000176.1 GCA_022425625.1 Crocinitomicaceae bacterium
ATCGTGAATTTTCGGATCATCAACCGCCAATCCTATACCCCAAATTTTATCAGTTGGAGAGGCTTCAACAATCTCTCGATCACCGTATGAGATTAATTCATCGAGCATAGATCGGTTTTGTGTGAATTTGGCATAGTTGGCATCATACACATGCTTTTTACAAACCTGCTCCCATTTTTCGGGATCAAAATCCTTTACCTTTCTACCATAGTGTTTTTGATCGCGAGGGTTATCGGTATTCATGATTTTTTGGAGCTGTTCTTTATCTTTAAAAAGCAATGCTTTTTTTGCCATCATATACTGTTCAGCGCAATTATAGGTGATTCCGTCAATTGTAAATCTTGAGGATACCCACTGGCTGCATATACCGCCAAAAAAGAAAACATATTCATCGGTTATAATCATTGTCTCAGTATTTTAATGTAATTCCAGTTTAAACAAGATTCGGTATACCCTAAATTAATTAAAACTTTTACCCTTTGCCTTGACTTCACTTTGAATTTCACCTAGTACACCTATCATTTCCGCCTCCATTTTCCGCAACTCGAGCATTTTCAAATCTTTGTCATATTCAAAGTCTCCCGTTTGAACCCATTCCATGATCTCCTCTTTGTAGGCATGTTCATAAGCAAAAACCTCCTCCGATTCATGATCAATGATGTAAAGTACATACAACTCCCTCCCTTCATTGGTCTCCTCCATTGGAACAACAAAACCAACACTAATCAACCAACTAAAAATTAAACTACTCATATTCATAATAACACTTTTTGATACCTATAACGCATCATCATAAAAGTGATACAACACATCAAAAATATTGTGTAATTTCAAGACTAGAAGGTGGTGGAAAAAGCACTTTGTGTCGCCATTGTGTCACCAACGAAAACAAAATCAGCACAAGAACCCTTGTGATTAAAGGGCTTCAGCATAGGTTTCGAATCCCAGGGGGATCACTTGGAGAAATCCAAAACATATCTAGAACAGCCTATGTTTGAAAATGAGGATCTCAAAGAACATTTTAAAATCTCCCATTAGGCTATAGATTGGATATTTGAAGGTAGCTGGTTTATTTTTTTCGATAAAAAAATGACTAACCCAGGCTGCACCATAACCCGAAAGTAGGGCGTATATCAAAAATATTGGAGTAGTCGTAATTAACGCTGTTAGTACAAAAATAATTGCACCAAAGGTCCCACAGAAATGTAGTAGTTTAGTTCGTGGCAACTTATGTTCCCTCAAATAGTAAGGGTAAAATTCTTTAAACGATGTAAAAGGTTCCAATTTCAATTAAAATTTAAATAATAACCGTTGACTAAAAAACAAAGTGTTGTTGATGGTGGATCATTGAAATCATTTCCATTTGATACTGCAACCGATAGAAGGTTGCTGAAATTCATTAATAGATTGACCACCCAACAGGGCGTTTATCGCATCCCTCAGGTCTTTTCCGGATACTTTTATATCATTACCTGGAGAGGAGTCATCGAGTCTACCTCTGTAGACTAATACACCTTGTACATTGTAGAGATAAAATTCAGGTGTGCATTGGGCTTGCAGCACCTTTGCCATGTTTTGAGTCTCATCGTATAAATAAGGAAAACTCAATCCTAAAGAATCAAATAGTGCTTTCATCTCCTTTGGTCCATCTTGAGGGTACTTCAGCGCATCATTGGAACTAATCGCCACCAAATCAACCAAGGAATGAAAGTCTTTAGTGATTCTTTGCAATTCTTCATGATAATGAATCACATATGGACAATGATTACAAATTAACATCAGCAATGTGGGTCGATTATTTTCAAGTGATAGCGATGAAAACATCTGATTTTCTAATACATTGATAAGTTCAAATTCAGGAATCGTTGTTCCCAACTCAAGCATAGAAGAGTATTTAAGAGCCATTATTTAATTTTTGACGGTACCTATGTTTATTTATATTCAAGCGCAAAGACCATGACAGAATTACCACCTCTATTGCTTTTACCTTGAGAAGTCACAATCAATTCAGTATCATCAGCTGAGATAGCCATGCCCACAGGATAAGAATCTGCCGGTATTTTTGCAACTACCTTCATGTCAGAGGTCCGCACCGCAACGATTTGAGAAACATTATTAGCGCAAGCAAACAAATACTTTCCATTAGAGGTCAAGACGATGGTACGAGCACCTATACCAACATAGACATTCTCAAAAGTACTGTATGTTACTTTCTTCTCTTGACTATCCAATCTGGCCTTCACTAGCTCACGCCAATTACAGCGCTGAACATAGCCTGGTCGGTTACAACTAATATATAGATAATCGTCTTTTACCACCAAATGTCGAACATTGGACATCATGCCGAATACTGTTCCTAGATAATCGTAATTGACGGCATCGAATATCGCTATTCCTCCGCCTCCCATTCTTCCAACCAAAAGGAACTGACCATCTGTTGTGTAAGCCGTTCCGCGAAGGCAAAAACCACAGCTCGCATCGCGATTGACGTTAGAAGAACCAAAATTTGTAGACATCTTATAATCTACAATAGAATGTTTGACATATTTGAAATCAAAAGGATTTTCGGAATCAATATCTATAATAGCAACGGTATTGTCTCCCCAATGCGTAACGGCAATGCGTTTATTATCTGGAGAACACGCAATCATCTTTGGTAAAGGGCCCGTAGGCATCACTCGAACGATTACATCACGCTCTGTATCAATTATAGCAACCGCTGACGGAGACTGAGCTATGGGGTCAAAATCCCTTCGGTAATAGGTCACCCATAAATACTTACCGCCATGTGAAAAGCAAGTCTCCACAGGCTTTCCTAGAAAAACATTCTTTTGCTTTCTATTCTGTTTGTATGGATAATTGTAAATAGTCGTCTCACCGTCCTTGAATAAACTGTCATTGGCAGTTGTAAATTCATGAATCAACGTTTTAATAAGTGTCTTTGAATCAGCATCATAGATTGACGTGGTGTACCCTTCCAAGGATTGGACATAAAACTTCGTACTATCCTTAGAATATTTAACGGACTTGGGCGAGTTAATTGAGGTGTCGTAATGATCAAACTTATGCTTTGGTGTCCAGTTATAGCTTTGAAAACGATGTGCAAGTTTCATGACCACCTCACCCGTTGTATCTGATGACCTACCTATATTGATGCGAGTGATTTGCGCGCTCAGAAAAAGCGTTTGAAATATTAAAACAAGTACCAAAATTTCTCTAATCATATTATTTACTTTAAGAACCTTATAAAATAACCATTACCAGGATTTACAGATCTAACCTGCACCCTCCGACTGAATTGATCAACCGAAACGATATTAAAACGTCCTGATTCAGACTCGGGTCTCAGCCAGAATGAATGATAGCCTATAGAATAGAAATTACCGTTTGCATTACGTTCAATTAAAAATAAGGAATCACAAGACTTAAAATCCGTTGATAATGGCTCTTCCATTGCTTCCCAAATTTGATAGGTGGTATCCGATAATAAAAAATGATGTTGATTTGCAATTTCCGAGAGACAATACCCATTGAATAAAACACCTTTCTGATGAATTGAATCCGCAAAACACCATGCTGGTTTGTTATTTTCGGAAGCAATAACCCAATCGGTTTTAGACTGTGCCTGAGGAATAGAAATCATACCAGAAAACACACGATCCTTATAGCATTCATCAAATGAATATGAGCCAACTTTTATAGGGAAGGCCACTTCTTTTAGATTCTTTTTCTTAATTTTTAACCCCTCATTATCAACTGATTGATAATTATCACAAGAAGTAAAAGTTAAAGTGAAAATAAAGAGAGACAACAAACTTCGCATATACAAATGTAAACATTTGCAGTTTGTTATTTATCAAGCATAAATTCAGAAGTCTTGTGAAAAGTAATATCCGGATAATCTTGCTCAGCCATCGTTAATAAGAATGTGGTTTCAGCAAGGAAAACAAGATTGCCATCTTTATCTGTAGCCAATAAATTGTGCTTTGCCTTTTTGAATGTTTCCAATTGCGCTTCATTATCAGTAGTAATCCAACAAGCTTTAAAATAATTTCGAGGAACAAATCGACATTTCGCACCATATTCATTAATCAAACGATAATTAATGACCTCAAATTGAAGCTGACCAACAGTACCAACTATCTTTCTATTACCAGGCTGTTGTATAAATAGCTGTGCTACACCTTCATCGATTAGCTGACGTACACCTTTATCTAATTGCTTGGATTTCATTGGGTCCAAATTCTCAAGTTCTTGGAAAATTTCTGGTGAAAAACTCGGGATCCCTTTAAACATCATCTTTTCTCCTTCCGTAAGCGTATCCCCTATCTTAAAATTACCCGTATCGTACAAACCGATAACATCACCAGGATAGGCGTGCTCAATTACGCTTTTATCCTGAGCCATAAAAGAGGTTGGATTTGGGAACTTCATCTTCTTATCCAAGCGAATATGTTGGTAAAATTTATTTCTTTCAAAAGTTCCTGATACCACACGTAAAAAGGCGATTCTATCTCTATGTTTTGGATCTAGATTCGCGTGGATTTTGAATACAAAACCACTGAATTTACTTTCATAAGGATCAATAGGTCTCAAATCTGTGGTGCGACCTCGAGGAGATGGTGAAATCTCACAAAAGGTATCTAACAGTTCTTTAACACCGAAGTTGTTTACTGCAGACCCAAAAAATACTGGAGCTACTTCACCAGCAAGATAAGCCTCACGGTCAAAAGCATCATAGACACCCTCCACCATTTCTAATTCCTCACGAAGCTCCTCAGCAGGCTCTTCGCCAATAATTTCATCGAGCTCTTTGTCGTTAATATCTTCTACAGCGTAAACATCTTCTGCAATTTTTGTCTTATTAG
>JAKMFD010000183.1 GCA_022425625.1 Crocinitomicaceae bacterium
AATCTTACTTCCATTGTTTGAAGGTTTACTTTTGGGAATCGATGAAAAAAAGAAAGAGATGCTCGTTCGAGCACCTGACGGTCTTATTGATTTGTACTTATAATATACCTAGGCATAATTTCATCCGAATCATTCGTTTTACCGATGAATTTATGGTTTTTTGAATTCCATCGAGATTTATATTGTAGGCGTCCAGTAGCTCCCGATGTGCAACTCTCGCATCAGCAGGCATTAATAGAATATCACATCCAGCCGCAATAGCTCTAATAGAATTGTTGGGTACATTTCTAACACCACCCATATTCATTGCATCAGTGACGATGAGTCCTTTAAACTTTAAACTGTCTCTTAGTAAATCCCTTACTATTTTTGGTGAGCAGGTTGCAGGCAGTCCGTTTGTCGAAAAAGCAGCATTGTTTTCAATAGCAATATGAGCAACCATTATAGAAAGCACCCCATTTTGAATTAATGGTGGATAATTTTGGATCTCTTGTAAGTCACCATTTATGACTTGTAAGGATTTGTGCGTGTCCCCAGAAACCAAACCATGACCTGGGAAATGTTTAGCTGTGGCAATAATGTTGTTTTTTTGTGTCGTTTGAATAAACTGGTTGGACCATGGGATAATATTTTCAGGGTTTTTACCAAAGCTTCTGTATCCCACAGTTGAGTTAGGGGACATATCCACAACAGGGGAGAAATTATAGTTTATTCCAATTTTATTTAAGTCTGTACTTATTTTTTGAGTTACGGATTCCACCTCCTCGATTGATTCGATTTCATTAGCTTTTTTTACTGGTGTGGAACCCATTATTTTTCGATTAACCAAACTTGGTTCAGCGTCGGCACTATATAGAAAGGGTAAGTTACCATTGGTTAAATTCAGTTTGTTATAGCCTTTAATCCATTTTGTAAATTCATCAACGGTTCCATTCAACATAAGTATACCACCGATCAATCCGTCTTTTATTAGTCCATTGATTGTTTCATGGGACTTTCCATACTTGCCAGCAGCAGGCATTATAAGCTGCGCGACACGTTCTTTTTTACTGAGGCTATTAAATATGGAATCGGTTTGGAACTCAAGAGCTTGATTTTCCGTCAGAAAGTCATTAATGGAAAATTTTGAATGTGTTTTCTGAGTGGGTTGTTTAAGCTTCGAAACCTTATACTCAGTTTCTTGGGCACAAGAGGCTAAACTTATGAATGTCAGGAAGAAGAATAATTTGGAATATCTATACATTTGAAATGACTTTTTATTCAAAGATATACAAGGGTTGTTCCAAAAGTAAGAGTTACCGAAACACTTATAAACAAATTAATATGAAAAAATCACGCTAAAAGTTATATGAATGGTAATTCATAGGGTTGAATAAAAATTCAGAATAAGATAGGGATTCCTAGTTGAGGCTATCTAGATAAATGGCTTTTTGGGCTTCATTGAGCTGGCCAATAATCATATTTGTTTTGGCGTTATTGTTTCTTTCAAGAATTTCATCCTTGTCTTCTTGAATAAGATTCATTGAGCTCACTTGTATGTTTTTTTGAGAAATGCCATTTAGGATATTGGTAATTTCAAAAACCTGATCCTCATTTAAATCTAGTAATGCAGTCAGTTCCTGAATTTCTTCAGCGACAATTATGCTTGTGTTATTTGTCTCAATTTGAGATGATTGAGTTGTTTGACTTAAAGACATTGTTGATATGGTCAGAAAGAGTAGCAGCGTTTTTATGCGTTTCATTTTTCGTTTGTTTAGCATAAATTTAAGTGATTTTAAAATCATATGCTAAAAATCGATTAGATTTACCTAAATCTTAAATGGCCTGTTTAGGCATTGTATTATAGCATGGAGCACTGGACGTATGTCAATCATAAAAATATCGATCGAGCAAAATATAATAAGGCGCTCAATGAAAATTTAAATCAAAACACGCTTTACGCACAAGACTTTGTCTGGGACATCTTGCATCCCGGCTGGGACCTACTCATTTCAGGTGATTATAGTATTGTAGTTCCGATACCTCATAGTAGAAAATGGTTATGTACTACTTTTCGTCAACCTATTTTCATTCGGACAATTCCGGTAATTGGTCGATTTGACAGGCATACATTCAAACAAATTCAAGCGGTTTTAGAAGCGAATTGTGCGTTCATTCATTTGAATTTCTCCTCTGATACGTATGATAAATGGTCTGATACAGGAACCTATCAATTACTCGAATTACAAGATGAAATTTCAAATATAAGGGCTGAATATGCTACAAATGCTAAGAGAATTCTTAAAAAACATACCGATCAATTGATTGTCGAAAATATAAGAGATGCTGAAGCTTTTATTTTGTTCTTTAAACGGCATGTTGGATTTAAATATAGTAAGCTTACTGATCTTAGTTATTCTAGGCTAAAAAGATTGATGAATGTAGCCTTTAAAAAGGGAGTCGGTACTATGAGTACGATAACTTATAATGGAATGCCCATTGCCATGGCTTTTTTCATAGATATAAATGAAGTCCGTTATTACGTTAAAGGAGCCTCTTCAGATAAGGCAAAAGAATTAGGAGCGATGTTTCATCTTATCGACCATGGAATTGAAACTGCGATAGATAAGGGCTTAAAGAAGTTTGATTTCGTCGGTTCTAATGCTAATGGTGTCGCTGATTTCAATAAGAAGTTTGGCGCTAAAGATATGACTTATGGTGTGTTTAAATCAAATGAATTGAAATGGCCGCTAAGTATGTTCTTTTCTTCGTAAATCTATTTGAATAAAAACTCATCCATAAAGATCCATGAATCGTTTCCGTTTCCTAAGTGCCAAGTAGGACATTTTCCGGGGTTATATACGCTGTATTTAATGTATTTGACTTTCGCAGGTTCCTTTAATTGTTGAATACAAGTCCTGATTTTCGGTTCGTAATCGTCTGTTGTGGCCTCAGTGTATGTCAAATCAGGAAGCGCTGTGTAATTTATGCCATCAAGCGAATAGCTAATGCCAATTCTTTTTGGGTAGAAAATCCAAGATTTAATGTCTCTAATACATGATATGCCTATGGAGCTCAATTCTCTTGCTTCTTCAAAGCTAACAATCGCATTGAGGTCTTTTCCAAAATAGCCCTGCCAATCTCCTGTTCTGAAATCAGCTCCTCCTCGAACGCCGTCAATCAGCGTATTCGGTCCTGATGCCGCATATTGGTTGGCGTATTGGGTTTCAAGT
>JAKMFD010000190.1 GCA_022425625.1 Crocinitomicaceae bacterium
GAGTCCGAAAGCTGCCGCTTCTAAAATATTATGCAGACTTCCTGAGAACCCACCTCCAATCAATGCATAATCAGCATATTGATAGGCCGATGAAAGCTGTCCAATGGTGTCCAAGATTAGAACACTCTCGTCATGCTCCGCATCAAACTCAGTATATCTAATGCAGGCTTGATTAAATAGCTTTTCTATGCGTGAAATATTTGCTTTGTTCACATTGTGAGGGGCAATAATAACTTTGATTTTAGGATTTGATTCTAGAAATTCTTTGATGATTTTTTCTTCCGATTCCCAGGAGCTCCCCGCGATTAAAATCGGCCCTTGCGCCGTGAACTTTGACAAAATGGTATTCGTTGCCACCGATGCTTTTTTATGCTGTATTACCTTGTCATATCTTGTGTCTCCTGAAACTTCGACATTGTTAATCCCGATGGATTCGAGTAGGCATTTTGTTTCGTCATTTTGTACAAAAAAGTGGTCGACGTTTTTTAAAATTCGCGCAAAATATCTGCCATATCCTTTGAAATAGATTTGGTTTTTACGCAATAGTGTAGAAATCGAAACAAGCTTGACGTTGGATGCTCGACATTCTAGGATGAAATTTGGCCAGAATTCATATTTTACAAAAACCGCGAGCTTTGGTTTTGCTTTTTGGATAAAAGTAAGTGCGTTTATTTTTGTGTCAAATGGTAAATAAAGAGCTTTATCAACAGGATGCGCTCTTTTCTCAAAGTTCTGCATACCTGAAGGCGAGAAAAAAGTGACAAGAATAAAAGCATTTGGCGTCCTTTTTTTTAACGCATGCATTACAGGTAAACCCTGGTCAAACTCTCCCAGTGAGGCACAATGAAACCATAAGACTTCAGCATTTCCAGGTATGTCTTCTAAGGCGGAGGACCAATTTTTCCTACCCTCCAAGCCTTCTCTGATTTTTTGATTAAATACCGAGTAGATTCTAAGAGATAGAATAAAAAAATGAATTCCTATTTGATAAAGGAACCCCATTAGTCAAAGTAAAATTCTTGGGGTTGTCTTTTATAAATAGGAATAACCCATCCGAATTTAAGTCCCATTTGAATGTCAAGTCGGGTCTCATTAGAGACAGGTTCATCTGGACGGTCAAAGAACAAGGTGCGTTTATTTTTCGTTAAGCCCTCTTGTGCATAAAATCCACCGTAAAAATGATACCCTCTTGACTCAGCCATGAAGTTGTAACCGATAAATTGATGAAAATTGATTCCTGCTGTAAGTCGATCATAGCCTTTTTTATAGTCTAGCTCAAGCTGCGGAACCACTTGGTCGTTTGTTTCAATTTTCATTTTATGCAAAAGGTAACCCACTCCGCCATGAATAAAGAGCCCTGAATTAGGATTAGGATTTAGGATTGAAAAGACCTTACCAAAGGTAATATTCGAGCTAAATCCCCTTGGGAAAACAACTACTGCGGCAATATCTCCGTTAATATCAGTAATGTTGCCATAAGCATCCGTAAGGTGATCAAATATACCTGTTAATCGAATATTATTACCAAAAAGGAATGTGGAGTTTAATCCTAGGAAATAGTTTTTTTTGGTTTTTACACCTGTCATTAATCCTACATTATTTAAAAAGCCATAACGGTTTGATAGGTCCCCAAAAGTACTATTTGCCCCATACTCGAATCCAACCCATGTACGAAAAACTGGACTTTTAACTTCTTGTTGCTGCGAATGAAATTGCAGTATACTTAGAAAAAGAATAAGGAAAATTAAATACGTTCTCATACCATGCAAAAATACGAGCAATTTTTGTGTTTTAAAGAATACTATTTTGGGATTGTATTTTTTTATCTTTTTAATTCATTTACATGCTCTAAAAGTCCTTTATCATTCCTTGTGAATTACTTATATTTGTGCTTGTTAATCGTAGGAATGAAAAAAATTCAAATGGTTGATTTGGTTTCTCAATACGAGAAAATTAAACCAACCGTACTGCCTCTTATAGAGGATATAATGTCAAAAGCTCAATTTATTAATGGGCCTGAGGTTGCGGCATTCAAAAATGAACTTCAAGAATATCTTGATGTCAAACATGTTATCCCTTGTGCAAACGGAACAGATGCACTTCAGATTTCGCTAATGTCACTGGGTTTAAAGCCAGGAGACGAGGTGATCACTCCTTCATTTACATACATAGCAACCACCGAGGTCATTGCTTTACTTGGATTAAGGCCGGTTTTTGTGGAAGTAGACCCAAATACTTTTTGTATTGACCCTAAATCACTGAGTGCTGCATTAACATCCAAAACTAAAGCAATTGTGCCTGTTCATTTATATGGTCAGTCTGCGAACATGGAGGCTGTCATGAGTTTTGCCAAAGCAAATAATTTATATGTCGTAGAGGATAATGCGCAGGCTATTGGTTCTGACTACATATTTAGTTCCGGTGAAAAGCAGAAGACTGGTACTATTGGCGATATTGGATGCACTTCCTTTTTCCCTTCTAAAAATCTAGGTTGTTTCGGAGATGGAGGGGCAATTTGTACGAATAACGATGCGTTAGCAGAAAAGATTAAAATGATTGCTAATCATGGTCAAAGCAAAAAGTATCACCATGATGTTGTAGGTTGTAACTCTCGTCTTGACAATCTTCAAGCGGGAATATTAAGGATTAAGCTTAGAAAATTAGATGCTTATATTCAGGCACGTCAAAAAGCTGCAGGAATGTATGACGCTGCTTTTTTAGAGAATAAACAAATCACCATTCCGTTTCGCTCTTCGAATTCAACGCACGTTTTTCATCAATACACTTTAAAATTAAATGGTGTGAATAGGGATGAGGTTCATGAAAAGCTCGCTTCAAAAGGTATTCCGTCAATGATATATTATCCTATTCCGGCTCACAAACAAAAAATGTTTGATCATTTTAAAATCGATTGTTCATTACCAGTTACGGATAGCCTAACCACCCAAGTGTTATCACTCCCTATGCATACAGAACTTGAAGAAGAGCAAATAAATTTTATTATCGAATCAATTCTTGATTGTTTAAATTAAAATAAATGAAGAAAATTACCGTAGTTGGTACAGGGTATGTTGGATTAGTTAGCGGGACTTGTTTCGCTGAAACTGGTAATGATGTGTTGTGTGTGGACATCGATGCGCATAAGGTTGAAATGATGAAGAAAGGGAATGTCCCCATTTATGAGCCAAATTTGGACACTTACTTTGAAAGAAATATTTCTGCAGGGCGTTTGAAATTTACTACATCTCTAGAAGAAGGTGTCGCACACGGGGATATTATATTTTTGGCTTTACCAACTCCGCCTGGAGAAGACGGATCTGCTGACCTTTCATACATATTAAATGTCGCGGATCAGCTTGGAGGTCTTATGAAAGATTATAAAGTTATTGTAGACAAGAGTACGGTTCCCGTAGGTACCGCAGAAAAAGTGTATGCTACAGTTGCTAAAAAAGCATCTGTTGATTTTGCGGTTGTCTCAAATCCAGAATTTTTAAGAGAAGGATTTGCGGTTTCAGATTTTATGAGACCTGACAGGGTAATAATAGGAACCAGTGATGACCGAGCAATTAAAATAATGGGTAGTCTATACAAGCCATTTTTAAGACAGGGAAATCCTATTTATTTCATGGATGAAAAATCAGCAGAACTGACCAAATATGCTGCCAATTCATTCCTTGCGACTAAAATCACTTTTATGAATGAGATTGCAAACTTTTGTGAGCTAGTAGGAGCAGATGTAGATAAAGTGCGCATAGGAATCGGTTCTGATACACGGATCGGTAAACGATTTTTATTCCCGGGAATTGGTTATGGAGGGTCTTGTTTTCCTAAAGACGTACAAGCGCTTGTTAAAACTGGGATTGATAATGGTTTTCAATTTCAGATTCTGGATGCAGTGACCAGGGTTAATCATGAACAAAAAACGATCCTTTACCCGAAAATAAAAAACTACTTTAAAGGTGATCTAAGAGGTAAAAGAATTGCCATTTGGGGTCTTTCATTTAAACCAGATACAGATGATATCAGGGAAGCACCCGCACTTTACATGATAGAAAAACTCATTGACGCTGGTGCAGA
>JAKMFD010000016.1 GCA_022425625.1 Crocinitomicaceae bacterium
ATTGATAGAATTGTATATTATGCAGGGTGGTGCGATAAATTCAATCAAGTTTCAAGTTCTGTAAACCCTGTAAGTTCCTCTCATTTTAATTTTTCAACAAATGAGCCTGTCGGCCTTGTTGGATTGATTTTGCCAGAATCTTCCTCTTTGCTAACCTTAGTTTCTTTTCTGATGCCAATTATTGCTGGTGGTAATTCATGTGTTTTAATCGCTTCAGAGAAATTCCCTTTAACTGCAATAACATTTGCAGAAGTATTAAATACCTCAGATGTTCCAGGGGGAGTAGTTAATATTTTAACAGGTGCTGTTGCTGAGCTTTGGTCACCCTTATCAACTCATATGGATGTTAATGCGCTATCTGTTGATTTAAAAAGTCCATATCTAAAGGATATTCAATTGGCAGCTGTTGACAATTTAAAACGTGTCATGGGTATGCATTCAGAACATGAACAAGGGTTGGTACACATTACAGATTTTCAAGAGCTGAAAACTACTTGGCATCCAATAGAAAATATTGGAG
Organism: Crocinitomicaceae bacterium; assembly: GCA_022425625.1. GTDB lineage: Bacteria > Bacteroidota > Bacteroidia > Flavobacteriales_D > Crocinitomicaceae > UBA952. The sequence goes on from JAKMFD010000016.1 coordinate 521, forward strand.
GGGCATCTAATTCTTATTAAAAGAAGGGTGCATTCGTAATTTTTACAAGCCAGTTTTCTCGAAGCTGTTCTAACCGCTCTATACGCGGGTTAAAAACGGATTCGCCTCTATAATTTTCTAGATCGTTGTAGGAGATAAGTTTATTGGCTGTTCCAACACGAACAAGAACATTCATTCGGTTAAAAAAGTCAGCGCTAATTTTTTCTTGAAGTGTTTTCATGAAATGAACAGAAGCGTCAATAGAGCATCCAGTGATTTCAGCAGCAGACTCATCTACAGCGAAAACAACGTACTGATCATAAATAATATTTGCAGAAGCATTCAGTTGTTTTTGATGTGCCTTCCATGATTTTGTAAAAAGATTTAGCTCCAATTGAACCTCATTAACCTCTTTTGAGGAAAGTGCTCTATTGCATAAATAGGTCCATACCCGGCTGCTCCCTGGTAAATTAGGGAATAGATTTTTAAAGTTCTGCTGCATTTGCAATAAGTTCTGCTACATCAAGAACTTTTACAGTTCCCTCTTTTTCCGCATTTTTTATACCGTCCGTCATCATTGTATTACAAAAAGGACATCCTGTTGCAATAACTTCTGCATTTGTATCTGTCGCGTCTTCGGTTCTTTCAATATTTATTTCTTTATTTCCCTTTTCAGCCTCTTTAAACATTTGGGCGCCACCTGCCCCACAGCATAGGCCTTTAGACTTGCATCGTTTCATCTCTACAAGTTCCGCATCTAGTTTAGCTATAAGCTGTCTCGGAGCTTCATAAACATCATTAGCACGACCTAAATAACAAGGGTCGTGAAATGTTATTTTTTTTCCTTTGAAGGTGCCCGAAGACGCCAAGGTTAGCTTACCTGTATTGATTAAATCCTGAATTAGCTGAGTATGATGAATCACTTCATAATCTCCGCCTAGCTCAGGATATTCATTTTTTAAGGTATTAAAACAATGTGGACATGCGGTTACAATTTTTTTTATGTCATAGCCGTTGAGTACCTCAATATTCATCATAGCTTGCATTTGATAAGTGAACTCATTTCCGGCCCGTTTTGCCGGGTCACCAGAGCAGCTTTCTTCGCTTCCAAGAACAGCAAAGGAGACTTTACACTTGTTAAGAATTTTAACCAAAGCTTTTGTTATTTTTTTCGCTCTGTCGTCAAAGCTACCTGAACACCCAACCCAGAATAAAATATCCGGTTGTTCTCCTTTTGCCATCATTTCGGCCATTGTTGGTACCTGCATACTCATCTTTTATTCTTTAAAAACTTGAATGTTTGCACTCTTCTCCACTAGGTTAGTGAACTTTCCTGTAAATCGCGTTGCCCTTACAATATGATTGTCTATCCAGTGGTAATTGCCACCACGTGGTTTGCCCATCAGCAAACCATGGTAATTGAATCCATTGTCTTTTAACCAATCCTCAGTTACTTTTCTATGCTCTTCAACTCTCGATGTAAAGAAAGTGATAATATGGCCCTGATCAAACCAGGTATTTATGGTTTCCAATGCATCCTTATATAATCCCGCGGTTGCCATTCTTTCAGGCTCTTCGTTGGGGATATCATCACATATTGTACCGTCAATATCTATCATATAATTCTTGATCTCATCCGGGAGTACAGGTGATATAGTCTTTCCATCCTCTATAGCATCAATTAATTTTAATTCTCCTTTTTTATTCTTCATTTGCCCAGTTTAATCTATCATTTTGTGAAAATTGCCAAGGTGCTCCATTGTTCTCAATATTTGTGAGCATTCCTGTTAATTCATTTGG
>JAKMFD010000032.1 GCA_022425625.1 Crocinitomicaceae bacterium
AATAATGCTGCCGCAACAGGAATTGCTGTAAATCCAAATAATGCAGATGACCTAGTTATGTTTGGTGGTAATGTAAGAAGATCGTCAAACGCAACAGCGGCAAATCCAAGTTTTTCAAATCTTGGCGCGGTAGGTGTTCCTTGTACTGATGGAATTATTGATAGGGATGATCCAAATGTTATTGTTGCTGGTACTTTGATGGGTATGGTTGTTTCATCTGACGGAGGGTCTTCTTGGACAAACGCTTCTGCAGGTTTTGAAGGAACTGTAGTTACGGAGGTACGACAATCGTGGAGAACGCCTGAAGAAGGTAACGGTCGTCCTGGTGAAATTTACATCGGAACTTATGGAAGAGGTATTTGGGCATCAACTGGATATCTTGGAACTAGTGACGCTAGTATTGGCTCAGAAGAAAACGATTTGGATATGACTGTATATCCTAATCCTGTTCAAAATGAGTTTTCTGTTTCTTTCGATATGATTCAAACAGGTGATGTATCGATAAAGATATACAGTTTGTCAGGGGCAGAGCTTGAAGCATTTAGCTTTAGGAATGTATTATCAGGCCCTCAAACTTTGAACTTGGATGTAAGCGCGTTGCATCGTGGTACTTTCCTAGTCCAGCTTGTCACTGACCAACAGAAGCAGGTAAAAAAGATAATGAAACTATAAATTTGAAAGGCGACGATTAAGTCGCCTTTTTTATTCCCTCAATTACTTCCTATCATGGAAACATGTCTGTATTGTTTGGAGCACATAGAACAAATTTTATCAGGTTTACATCAGTTGCGTCCTATAGATTCTGATTCTAGAATAATCTATAAGAGATATAATAAGGGTGATGTTTTGTTTTCTGAAGGTGGAACGCCTCGCGGTGTTTTTTATCTTCATAGCGGTCTGATTAAAATCATTAAATACGGAATTGAAGGCAAGGAGCAAATCATTGAAATTGCCAAAGCCGGAGATCTTGTAGGTTTTAGAGCAATGCTGAGTGATAAAACATACAATGTTGATGCAGAAATGTTAGAGGAGGCCTGTATAGGTTATATTCAAAAGTCTGATTTCTTGAAAGAGATCAATACCAATGAAAAATTACGCAATACGGTAATTCGGGTACTTTCTAAGGAGCTCCAGGATAGAGCTGACCTCCTAACAACAATGGCTCAGAAAACAGTTCGTCAGCGCACCGCGTTAGCACTAATATTGTTAGATGATATCTACAAAGGAGCACCAATTAATCTTTCAAGAGATGATTTGGCGAATTTCGTTGGTACTGCAACCGAAACCGTAATCAGATTGTTAAGAGAATTCAAAAAAGATGCAGTCATAGAAACAAAAGGACGGAAAATTACAATAATCGAGAAGGATCATCTCATGTCAATATCCGAAATAATTTAGTGTCCTATTTTTGACATATTTTATAAAAATTTTCAATTAATAAACTTCCTTGTAAGCCCGAAACTTCAGGATGGAATTGTACGCCAAAAATATTTTTTTCATGATGCGCCATAGCCTCATTAAAGCAAGCATCGGATGAGGCAATCAATTTAAATCCTTGAGGAACAGAAACAAACTCACAATGATCTTCTTGCATTTGTATAACATCTGGTAGTCTATCAAAAAGCGCGCATGAATCGAAAATCTCAATCTCTTGAAGTTCACGATCTTCTCTCATTTTTTTTACAACTCCTCCATAATGAAGCCCAATAAGCTGATGTCCAAAACAGATACCTAAGAGTGGTATTTCAATATTTTTAATCCACCTTGTAGATTGTAAATAAATATCTGTTTTTTCCTCTGTTAATAAAATGGGTGCGCCCGATAGCACAATACCTTCATATTTCTCCAAGTTTTTTTGATGAATATCCATTAATGGGATAACTTCACAATTAACGTAATCATCAACTATTCTCCTTATTTCAGGCGTTTTATCACTGCCACAGTCTCCAATTAAAATCATAAATTTATTTTTCCCGCTCCTAGTCTAATTATTTTCGCATTCTCACCCGAGAAGCAATCTATTACCGTAGAAGGTTCTATTTTCCCTATGCCACCATCAATAATTACGCCTACTTTATTTTCATAGTTCTCAAAAATATGATAAGGGTTTGTAAAGTATTCTAAGATTGGCGCATTATCGTCATGAAGTGAAGCTGAAGCAATTGGGTTTCCTAATGATTCAACTATAGCCTGTGTTATTAGGTTATCCGTTATACGGATACCAATTTCTTTTTTATTTGAATCGAAAAGTTTGGGGATATTGGAGCTTGCCCTCAAAATAAAGGTATATGGCCCTGGCAAACATTGCTTTATAAGTTTAAATGTCGGCTTATCAAGTTGTTTAGTATGCGAAGAAAGTTCTGTTAAATCTTTGCAGATAATAGAAAAATGAACTTTGTTAAGTCTTTCTCCTTTAAACTTGGCCAATTGATGCAGTGCCTTTTTATTTGAAAGGTCGCATCCAATTGCATAAACTGAGTCCGTAGGAAAAATAACAAGTCCACCCTTTTTTAATACCTGTACAGTTTCGTCAACAAGTCTCTGATCAATATTATTTGGGTTAATTTCAAAAAACATACTAATAAATTATACAAGAAATAGCACGATGGTCGCTCAATTCTTCTTCCTGAATCTTAAAGTTGGCTGAGCTCAATGTGTTAGAGTGAAAAATATAATCTATACGACCTGCCGGCAGCATTCCGATATATGTAGAACCAAATCCTATTGAAGTGTTTCTAAATGCGTCTATCAGCTTGTTTTCAAAGATATGATAAGTGTATGACATAGGAGTATCATTAAAGTCACCACATACGACTGATGGATAGGGAGAATTTTCTATATGCTTGCTCACAGCTTCACTTTGCATTGCACGAATGGTAAACGCTTTCTTTAGCTTTCTGTATGCCGTTTTAAACCCTGATTTGGTCTTTTTAGCCACTTTGTCCTTCATAGATTTAGTGTTATAATTGGTTTCGAGCTTTATTGATTGCAAATGAACGTTATAGATACGAATCGTATCCTTATTTTTTACAATATCCACATAAATACAGTAGTTTTCATTGTTGCCATAAGCCCCTTTATGTTGTACATGTCCCCTGTTAACTATGGGAAGTTTAGAAAACGTAGCTAGACCAAAAGTTTGTCTATTGCGTGGTATTTGAATTCCTTTTTTATGTGCTTCGGGGTTTTGCATTATTGTATTTATGGAATCTATAGTATTAAATGTTGAAGGTTTACCTTGCTCATAATACTCTTGAATACACAAAATATCAGGATTTTCCATTTTGAAGTACTGAAAAATGGAGTCTCTTGTTGCTCTCGCACTTTTAAAATTCGGGTTGTATAGATCGAACAAGCGTACGTTATAGCTCATGAGTTTAATGTTGCTGGCCTGTTTTGGAATATCAGTAGTAAGTAGATTGATTGAAAATATTTTCCTTTGATAAGGAAGGCTTAATGCAAGGATAGCTATAGATACCCAGAACCAATTTTTATGTTGGAAGAACCAAAAAATAGTGAATGCCAAATTGAGGACTACTAAAACGGGAAACCCTAAACCTAAAAATGGAAGTAAAGGAAATAATGTGGGATTAATATAGGGTGTAAGAAGTGAGAAAAGTAAGCAGGATCCAATTAAAACATGCAAAAACATCGCTGTAAGAAGAGGTAAATTTTTCTTTTTACTCATTTTTACTTTGATTAAAAAGAAAGTCTTTCTCTTTTTTAGAAAGTGAATCGTATCCTGATTTAGAAATCTTATCTAGTATTCTATCTGTTTGGTCTTGTTTATTTTTTTTCTCAAAGTTATATTCCTCATCGGTTTTTACTTTTCTTTCACTGACCTTCCGATTGCTTTTTTTTCTAAAAAAATGACGGACAAAATCTACAAGCTTATCTATTTTACTTAAAATGTTTTTATCTGTATTTAGGTTTTGCATGGCAAGAAATCCAAATAGTGCCCCTCCTAAATGGGCAAAATGTGCAATGTGGTCGTTTGTATTTCCTATGCCTATTAAATCATTAGCGAGAAAAAATAGTGCGAGGACAAATAATCTCACTGGAAGTACACCAAATAGAAAAACCTTTGTATTCGGACTGTAAAATGCTAAAGCAGTAAAAATTGCCATTACTGATCCTGACGCACCTAACACTGTATGATAGTCATTTGGAAAAAGGAATGTCGCTGAAATAACCTCTGCAGTGCCTCCTGCAATACCTCCGAATAGGTAAGTCAGTAACAGCATTCTACTATTAAAGTAACGTTCAAAAAGATTTCCTGCGAAATAAAGAAAGATGAGATTAGAAAAAACATGCATCAAATCGATGTGTGAAAAGATGCTTGTAACGAATGCCCAAGGCATACTTAAAGAACCTATTAATGTTGCTTCAAGTGTAAAGAACTTTTCAATTAAAACACTTATAAGACTGCTGCCACTTATTTTTTCTAAAGCATATAACAGATGAATTAGAATAAATACGCATATGTTAATAATGACGAGTTTATTCGTCATGGTGCCATTGTTTAACTGAAACTTCAGTTCTTCAAATAAATTTCTTTTTTGTTGCATTTACCAGAAATTAGTTCGGTCTTTTTTCCTCCAAAACAGCACGATAATCGCTCCAACTAATGCACCTCCAACATGGGCAAGATGCGCGGTTGAATCACCAGATTCGTTGAGGTAAGATTGGTAAACTTCGAATAAGAAGTATGCACCAACAAACCACTTAGCTTTTATCGGTATTGCAAAATAGAGCCTAAATTCAGTATTTGGAAAAAGAATTGCGAAGGCAGCCATTACTCCAAATATAGCACCAGAGGCACCGACCATAGGTGTGTTTATCATCATCAAATACTCATTCACAACTTCGTTTGTTCTATGATATGTTGTCATGGCATTGACATCTCTAATGGAGAAGCCTTGTTCAATAATTTGTGCTTTTAGATTTTCTATTTCATATACACCTATTACATTAAATAAAGCAAACGCGCCAAGTGCAGAAAGAATGTAAAAAATGAAGAATCTTTTTGGCCCCCAAACTCTCTCCAGATATCCACCGAGCATAATGAAAATCCACATATTAAAAAAGATGTGAATAAAATTTGCATGCATGAAAAAGTGTGTGACGACTTGAAAAGGTTCAAAAAAAGGAGAATTGACATAATGCGCACCAAACTTTGTTACAAGATTAATACCTTGGGCTCCTAGAAACCAGCTGGCCACATAAAACATAATGTTTAGTATGAGCAGGTTTTTGGTTACTTGTGGCAGGTTATTAAGCATATTAGAATTTAGTAGTTAGTTCTTCTATAGTGAGTGTTTGCATTATCGGCTTACCAAAAGGACAAAATGAGTGGTCCTCGCAGGAAAATAAAAGGTTGATAAAAGATTCTATTTCTTGTTCAGAATGAAGCCTCGTGACGGTTGCTGCTGAATAAACTAAGGCTGAAATTAATTCATGCGCAAGTTCGCCTTTATCTGGCTTATGCGTTGAGCTTAGTGTTTTTGTAATTCCATCGATACATGATTTGCAATCTTTTTCATTGATACATGCAGGTAAACTTTCTAATTGAAAAACTTTATTTTCTATTTTGAAGGTGAAGCCTAATTGTAATAGTAAGGAGTTGGAGTCCATCCATGAATCTATTTCGTTTTGGTCAAGTGCTAATTCTAGAGGAAACATAAGCTTTTGGGCAGCTAAAGGTTGGGTAACAAATTGCTGCATCATTTCATCATAAAGCATTCTTTGTTGTGCTCTGTATGTATCTATAATGAGAATACCTGATTTAACATTGCTCAGTAAATAGCGGTCTTTTAGTAGGTATTTATTTTTTGAATAATTTTCTTCAGGCTCTATGAGTTTGGTTTGACTTTCTTTATTTTCTGCTCGAATAGCATAGAAGTTTTCCCATTCTTTGGAGTCACTTTTATTACCAAAGCCTTGGTTGTTCAATGCCTTATTTGAAGAAGTATTAGAAGTTTTGTTAGATCCAAACTTAGAAAATGGATTGTAATTAGGATCTACCTTGATTTCAGGTTCAATAGGTGTCTCAGTCTTCTGTGAAAGTGGAACATCAAAACTTGTCTCTAACTCAAAATCGATACTTGGTGCAATATTATATTTACCTAGGGCTTGTTTAATACTTGAGAGAAGAATAGAATAAATAAACTTGCCCTCTTCGAAATTGATTTCAGTCTTGGTCGGATGGATATTTACATCAATTTTTTCCGTGTCTATCTCAAAATATATGAAGTAGGAGGGGTGTGCTTTTTGTGAAATAAGCTGCTCAAAAGCTTTAGATACAGCATGATGAAAATACGAATGCTTGAAAAAACGTTGGTTTACAAAAAAATATTGTTCACCTCTTGACTTTTTTGCACTTTCTGGTTTTCCAACAAAGCCATGTATTGAGACGATATCCGTGTTTTCCTCTATAGGCACGAGTTTCTCATTACTCTTGATTCCGAAAATATCAGTGATTCTTTTTCTTAAATTCCCCGGATTCACATTGTGGATTTCATTTCCATTATGTGTTAATGCAAATCCAATTTCCGTGTGGGCTAGAACAACTCTTTCAAATTCATTTCTAATGTGTGAAAATTCCGCAGTATCGGATTTTAAAAACGTTCGTCGCGCTGGGACATTGAAAAATATATTTTTAACCTCAATACTCGTTCCTTTATCACAAATACATTCCTCATTTCTTGTTGGTGTACCACCGTTCATTTCTATAAGTGTCCCTGTATCCGTTTGTTCATTTGTTCTGGTCTTGAGCGTCACATGTGCTATGGATGCAATCGAGGCCAAAGCTTCACCTCTAAAGCCTTTTGTTTTTAGCTTGAAAAGGTCTTCGACGTCTTTAAGTTTACTCGTGGCGTGCCGTGTAAAGCAAATTGAAGCATCTTTACTAGACATACCACGACCATCATCTTGAATAAGAATACTCGTACGCCCAGCATCTTTCACATGAACTTTAATAGAAGTTGCACCTGCATCAACAGCATTTTCTAGGAGTTCTTTTACAACAGATGCGGGTCTTTGAATTACTTCACCCGCAGCAATTTGATTGGATATTTTTTCAGAAAGTAGATTGATTATATCCATTAACGCATGAGTTTGAAAATGACTTGATCGATGTCATCCAGACCGTTTAAGAGAAAATAACCTAAGACAAAAACGATTGATAATAATACTAGAGTTCTCGTGTTTTGGGAATAGATACCGTTTTTTGAAACTTTATTTTCTTGGCGTTTCTCCTCCATTTTTTCACGCATGAGCAATATCCGTTCTGATTCGGAAAGAGTTTCTTTCGCGTAAAATTTTTTCTTTAGTTCTGTTTTTTCTTTGCGTGCATCATAGTACCGCGGAAAGTAACCGAACTTTTTAGGTTTTATATTAGAATTTAAGAATTTCAACAGGTACTTATTTCTAACAAAAATAAGGAAAAACTCGACCTATTTACTAGAAAACAGCTTGAAATTAAAGACGAACAACGGTTCCCATATATTCAGGGCTTTCTCCATTTTCTGGATTCTGAAGAACAACTTTCCAAACATATGATTTATTACCTTCCACAACCTCTCCTGTATTCTTATTGATACCGGTCCATGGTTGATTGGCATTAATGGTTTCGAATATAACAGCTCCATTTGACGGATCAATAATAATCATTTTAAATGCTGCATCTCTTTTGGTTAATGCATACGGCATAAAGGAGGTGTTTCTTTCATCCAGACTGTTAGGCGTAAATGCATTCACTGCTAATAAATTGTAGTTCTTTTCTACATAGAAGCTAACCTGATCTTCACTTTGGCATCCATTAATGTCTTTCGTCGTCGCCTTTACAATATAGCTGCCTTTGTCAAATAAATAGAAATTTTCAACATTGCTTTGTTTGGTAGTTTTTTCACCATTTAGGATCCAATTTATTTGGAGGTCTGAAAATGCTTGAACATTAAGTTCGGGAAGCCCATTCTCGTAATTTAGATGGTCGTTAGCTGTTAACTGAATACCTTTAGGTTCATGAACCTTAAAGGAAACAAACTCTTCAAATTCTTGGTCTTGATTCAGAGTACCAATTTGATATTTACCTTTTTTATCTAAAATGACCTCTAAAGACTCTTTCGGGGCTATTTCCTCCAAATCATCCAACGGTGAAAGAAGGTAAATAGATTCGTCATTCACATTGCTGTACGAAAAATCAGTATTTAAACAATGGTCTTGAGGTTTTGCAAAATAGAGAGGTGATTTGATTTCATCTTTTGCTATCGGATCTATAGCCACTTCTCTGTAAACAGGTTGTTGCAGTTCTGCACTTCCTGAGGATTTAACATTTACTTCTTCAACAATTGACTCTTCGACAACATCATCGCAACAACCGGCGTCGCCGAATCTGTGTACTGAATGTTCTTCCTCTATTTGTTGTTTTGCAACTTCTACTTCAGATTTTTCTATTGCTTCTATCTGCTTTTCTTTAGTTGTTTGAACTGATTCTTTCTCTGCTTTTATTATTTCGGCTTGAATCTGACGGGGAGTTTCATCGCTTCCCATAAACAAATAACTAGCTACAATTAAAATAGCACCAACCGAACCTAACATCCATTTTAATCCATTAGATGCGCCTGAACTTCTTGCATCTAGTTTTTTATTCATTTTAGACCAAGCCTCTTCATTATATGGAAGTTGGTGGTCTTTTAATGATTCTTTAAATAAGTCTTCAATATCACGCATCTTATTCTCTTATGTTACTGAATTCTTCAGTTAATATTTGTTTTAAATTCTTTTTTGCCTTTGACAAATTTGATTTGGAAGTTCCTTCACTTATCCCCAGCATTTCAGCAATTTCTTTGTGGGAATAATCTTCAACAACAAATAAGTTAAATACCGTTCTATAGGCCGGTGATAACTTTTGAATGGCCTCAACTGCTTTTTCAGCGCGAAGCTCTATCAATTCTATTTTTTCGTTTTCTTCAATTTCATTTGAAGCTTCAACTTTAAAATCATTGTCGTTGTCTTTTAAGATTGGGGCTCTTTTAGCTTTTCGAATGAAATCAATTGCCGTATTTACAACAATACGACGCACCCATCCTTCAAAAGAACCTTTAAAATCAAAAACCTCCAGTTTATCAAAGACCTTAATGAAACCCTCTTGCAACACCTCTTGTGCTGTGTCTTGGTCTGATATGTAGCGCATGCAAACAGCTAACATCTTACCATAGAACATTTGAAATAGGGCTTCTTGAGAACGGCGCTTGTTTTGCAAACACCCCTCAACGATTTCCTTTAATTTCTCTATATTCTCCAAGTTTCAACAATTTTTAGACGCGAGATATTAGTTACCGTTGCCTCATAACGCAAATAAATCAATCGTAAATAAAACGAATTTCTATTAAATGTATTATTTTCGTGTCGATATTTAATTAATAAATAATTACAGATGAAAGTAACGGTAGTAGGAGCTGGAAATGTCGGTGCAACTTGTGCGGATGTTTTGGCCCAAAGAGAAATCGCAAATGAGATTGTCTTATTGGACATTAAAGAGGGTTTTGCCGAAGGTAAAGCGCTTGATATTTGGGAAACTTCTCCAGTTAATTTGTATGATTCAAAAACAATTGGGTCTACGAACAACTATGAAATGACCAAAGACTCTGAAGTTGTAGTAATTACTTCCGGATTACCAAGAAAGCCTGGTATGTCGAGAGATGATTTAATTGCTACAAATGCAGGTATTGTTAAGTCGGTCACAGAAAATATTGTAAAGTATTCTCCAAATGCGAAAATTATTGTTGTATCTAATCCTTTGGATGTAATGACGTACTGCGCTTATTTAAGTGCAAATTTCCCATCAAGTAGAGTTTTTGGAATGGCAGGTGTGCTAGATACTGCGAGGTATAGAGCTTTCCTAGCAACAGAATTAAATGTGTCTCCAAAAGATATTCAAGCTGTTTTAATGGGAGGCCATGGTGATACTATGGTACCGCTTCCAAGGTATACAACCGTTGGTGGAATCCCAGTAACAGAATTAATAGAGGAAGATAAATTAAATGAAATCATTGAGAGAACTAAGTTTGGAGGTGGTGAAATCGTTAAGCTTTTAGGAACTTCTGCGTGGTATGCGCCAGGAGCTTCTGCAGCTCAGATGGTTGAGGCAATCGTTAGAGATCAACGAAGAATCTTTCCGGTCTGTACATGGTTGCAAGGTGAATATGGCTTGAGTGATATTTATCTTGGTGTTCCAGTTGTTCTAGGAAAGAATGGAATAGAAAAAATCATTGAACTGGACCTAAATGAAGATGAGAAAGCATTGCTCAGTGAGTCTGTAGAAGCCGTTAAAAGCGTCATGGCAGTTCTTGACAACATGAATGCTAGTGTTTCAGAATAAGACGCTAATAAAATTTTATAAAGCGTCTTCGGACGCTTTTTTTATGAAGTTAATTTTCCTCTATAGCACCAATATCTGGAGGATTGTTTCTAAAGTTTCCGAGGATATCGGTTAGAATTGAAGATCCAAAACCTGAACCTTGCAAGGGAGAATCATTCGAAAATCCAAAATCTCCCAACCCTACATCGTTAAATTTAGGTTTATAGAATTCATCGAGTCCCACGCGCCAGAGGCAATTCAAGAAGAAGGGCTCCGTATAAACTTCATTTGCTTGAATAAAACAGTTTTGAATATCAAGATTGAGAATAGTAGATGGCGTTAATATGGTATCTAAAACGAGTTCAGACTCAATATTTCCGCTTAAAACACTATTGTAAATTTTACCTTCATCAATATTTGACACTATTGAAGGGTCATCATAATAATTTCTTATCCCAATTGCTGGCGATTGAGCTGCGCCATATCCTAAAAAATCACAATGGTTAAAATTGAACTTAGCACCTTTAAGTACGAGTAACGCGTGAAAGCCATTCTTATAGATCAATAAGTTTTCTCCCTTAATCGAGGCATCATCAAACAAAAAAAGACCGTAGCTAGAATGGTTAAATATTTTGGTGTTTTTCACGGTGACAGCATAAGAACCTGGATTATTCCCTTCATTAAACACATGAATCCCTGAAGTTCCATTTTTAATGACTGCATAATCTATTACCGAAGGTTCTGCTTGATTAAAGTAAATACCATAGTATTGACCTGGAACATCATCATACAAGGCCTCTAGTCGATCCCCTTGAAATACGACCTCATTGTCTAAAAATCCATTAACGAATAATGAACTTTTGTATACATATAGAACTGCATTTTTATGAAGATGAACTTGAGTTCCTGCATCGATAGTTAAGGTTTCAGCAGAGTCAACTAAACTGTAACCGTAGATGACATGTGGTTTATCTGAGGTCCAAACGCCTTGCGCTTGATCTTGATAATGAAAATAAGCATCTTGTCCCCAAACAGCAAGATTCACGTATTGATCAAGACCGTTCGTTCTAAATCGAATCGAGTCCTCAATAACAAGAGGGGCATTTTGGTTATTAACACCAAGCGTTACCTCAACAAACATATATAAGCTATCGTTCTCAAGCAAACTTATATCTTGATGATTAATTCCAGATACACCATCAAGATTTAATCTAAACGGAGAGTCTTGGCCTCCCATAAGTTCAACTTCATCTATCAAGATACTCTTATTGTTATTGTTATAAATTTTAAATTGCTGGGTTGTTGATCCTATCGTCGTAAAGACAGTGTCAAATACAAGTGTGTCAAGCGAAAAATCCAAGTTACCGGAGGTGGTAAATGTTTCTTTGGTGCAACCAGGTATGGTAAGCAGATAAAAGCATAATCCTATTAAGCAAATAAGAATTGAAGTAAATCGCATAAACAAAGAACGAAATTAATATTGAATTATTGGTTCTGGATCTAATATTTGATGAGAATTTTTGAATGCTTACATTTAGCTAATGAACCTTTTGGTTTAATAGTTGTAAGCCATAATAATAAGTTCAAATTATGAAAATACTAATTACAGTCATTATCTTTTCTTTGTCTCATTGCTTTTTTGCTCAGCCGCCTGAAAACGCTAACTCCAATAGCAATGTACTCATAAATTTTTCACCGACTATAAATGCTACAGAAATTAATGCTGCTGCTCCCGATAGCACGTCACGAGAGAGTATCCAGATTAAAAGTATACCAAAAAGAAGTGGATATAAACTAAAGGGCATTTCTAAGGCTTCCAACAGTAAGGTCAAACAATCTCAATCTATTCAATCATCCCAAATAATAGAGCATGAGTATCAGCAGTCTAGAATGCAGTCCAGTACACGTATGATTTCGCCTGAAAGTCAATCGAAGATGATCCTTGAACTTGAAAAAATAGAGGAAGATCAAAATGCTATATTCGAATACAATCTTTACCAATATACATTGAGTAATTATGATGTAAGTAAGGAGGCTTTTATAAACAAAGCAGAAAGAATCAAACCCAATGATGAAAGGGTCGTACTTCAAAAGATTGCCAATGAATGTGCAAAAGGGGATTCTGTTTCCACAAGAAAATATCTCATGAAGCTTTCTCAAAACCAAACGCTCGATAAGGAGACAATCGACTATACACAAGATGTCTTGGTATCCTCTGAAGGCAATGATCTTCTTATTACCCATGGAACAAAGGATACTTACGGTGCTATTTATCATCAGATGTATCATCCAAATAATTCTTCCTCAAAAATCATGGTTGTCTCATTAGACCTTATGAGGAGTGATGATTATAGAAATTTATTGAGACAGAAGGGAATTAAGCTTCCAAAATCTAATGAAATCAACACGGCGTTCTTTAAATCATTTTGTGCTTTAAACGCGAATAAGAAGATCGCGGTATCGTTAACGCTGCCATTAGATTATTTAAAGACAATTGCTCCGTATGCTGTGCCTTTTGGTTTGGTTTTAATTACGGGGGGGCAAAAAGAGCTTTGTCTTTCTGATCTTGAAAAGTTGTGGGTTTCAAAATTGAATAAGCGTAATTTAACACTACATAAAAGTCAACAAGCAAAAAATTACGCCAAAAACTACGGGCCAACCCAGCAGTTATTAAGAAGGTATGAAGAGCAGAAAATGGCAACTCCTTATATGACTCCTTCTAAGAGTTTTAAAAAGAAATCCTCCAAAATAAGTAAACCTTCCAAGAACTAACATGAGATTGTTTAAGTCACCCTATTCTAAACAAACTGATGAGGAGCTCATGTCTTCATTAGGAAGAGGCGATAAACGCGCTTTTGATGAGATTTACAAGCGGTATTCCCAGCCGCTATTTGGCTACTTTATGAAACTGCTTGCAAGAGATCAAGAAAAGTGCGAAGACATGGTGCATGATTTGTTTACAAAGATTATAAGAAAGCCAGATTATTTTGATCCTAGTCGTTCTTTTAAAACTTGGGTATATTCCGTAGCTTCTAATATGTGTAAGAATGAGTACAAGCGGTTGGCGGTCCGAAAGCATGTAAAAAATGATATGGAACCCGCTCAATTTTTGAAATCGAGTTCGGATACATTAAAGACGGTTCAAGAAAAAGATTTTAGTGCATCCCTTCAAAAGGCATTGGTCAAAATGGATGATAAGCATCAGAGTGTTTTTGTATTGCGTCATTTTGAAGGCTTGTCCATGAAAGAAATAGCAAAAGAATTATCTATTAATGAAGGAACTGTAAAGTCAAGGTTGTTTTATGCAACAAAGACTTTGGCAGCTTCTTTGAAAGAATTTAACCCAATATATCATTAACATGCAGGATAAATATTTGAAATTATTAGAACGTGAAAATTACGATTCGCTCACGGAAAATGAGAAAGAACAAATTAAAGAACTATGCTCAAATCAGGAAGAGTTTGAGAATGCAAAGCATTTCATGAATGAATTATCAGAGTTTGATTCAGAGGTTATTGATTTTAATTCAAGTAAGGTAAAGTCAAAGCTTGATGAAACTTTTTCTCAAGTGCATTCTATTAAAGAAGGAGGTGGTTGGTTTCATTTTCTATTTCCTCCTTTAACGCCAATCATAAGAAGCCCAGGTGTTCGGTTTGCAATGGTAGTTATTTTGGTTTTGGGATCATATCTTTTCCTGGAGTTCATAAGTTTTGACGCATCGGTTCAAGGTCCAAAGCTTGCAGATAATAAGAAACCAAAAATGGAACAGACGACTGAAAAAGAGCTTTTGAATGAAAAAAATGGCAATACTTTAAAAGTCTCACCTACTGATTCAGAGGTGATAAAAGATGACGAGGCTCAAGTTGCCATAATTGAAGAAGACATAACAGCTGCTGTCCCCTCGTTTCGAGAGACAAAAAAGTCCATTGCGTCAATTGATAATGAATTCCGTGATAGTTTCGCGCTAAGTTTAGAAGATGAGATTACTGAAATTATCGCTCATGAGGAAGATGTTGCGTTAGTAAAAGAAATAGAAAATGATGAGAATCATCAAGAATTTTTAATTCCTACCGTTGATGAAAGCCCAGATCTTTTGGATGGTCTTTTTGTAACATTTTAGGCTTTCAATACAAAGTGTTCTTTTGCTTGTTGTGGTCTTTTTATTAAGATGCCCATCCTGAAAAAGTCTAGGCTTAAATTGAATTCATTTGAATTCCTAAGTAAATTCCAGCTTTTTAGCATAGATGCGCTCCATCGAATATCATCTAATACAATAATTGTATCGTCATGTATATATTTTTTCAAGTCTTCAATATAACTAAGGAGCGCCTTTCCATCATGGTGACCATCAATAAAAATTAAATCAAAACGTTCAGAATTTAATTTTTTCAAACCATTATTAAAAGTGCTATTTATGAGCTCGACAGGAAATTGATTCAAATTTTTTTTTGCTTGATTGAATGTTTCTGGACAGCCTTCAATAGTAATCAATTTACTTTTAGGTGCACCCAAATGCATATATAAAGATCCCATTCCTATGGATGTCCCCAATTCTAAAATTCTATTTGGTTTAAAGTGTTTGCAAAGGTTATACAAAAGCTTGCCACTTTTACCATAAGAAGAGCTCGTTTTAAATACTCGTTTTACGACCCTTTTCTTTTTCAATTTTTTACTCTTTGCACCATAATCTGAAACATTAATTATTGCCTCATTATCCTTGTTTGATTTCACGAAATGGATTACTGCCGCCTCATCTTCTTTATTTATTTTCTTCGAGACAATCGAATTCATCAAATCAAAAATAAAAGGAGAATGAATTCCTTGAAGTTGCTTTGCGTTAAATCTATAATTAATATATTCGAAGAAGATATTCATACTTTAAAAATTGTTCCATTGAACCATTCTCATTCCGAGCTAAAAGCGCAAAAGGAAAAAATCATAAACGGAAGCCCAAAGTTAAAAATAATAGCTCCTTGTAAAATTGACATGGGAATACTAAGATTAACTAGTTCTCTTGAAAAACATTACGAGCATCAGTTTGATGAAATTCAGAGCGGTATATGTTTTTTTATTCCTGCCTCAGGATCTGGCTCTCGAATGTTTGATTTTTTACAGACAGAATTAAATGAACCTGTTTTAAAAAACCGCATTAAAACAAAAGAGTTTCTTGGGAATATTCGTGATTTTGCATTTTATATGAATCTGCAAATCACACAAAAAGAAAAGCTGCATAGTCTAATGAATACGGAAGACTGTATTGATTTTTTATTGAAGTCTTCAAATGACGGTGTCGGTTTGCAAAATATGCCAAAAGCACTTGTGCCATTCCATGCCTATGCTCAAGGTATTCGTTCGGCATTTATTGAACATTTGAGTCAAGGTGTTTTACTTCACAAGAAAGGTGTAAATTTTCATTTTACAATTCAACGGATACACAAAGATGCATTTAAAAAAGCTCTGGTGGACTACGAAAGTAAGACCAAGCTTAAAGATGTTGCTTTTTCTTTTCAAGATCCCGATACAGACGCATTCGTTTTTGATAAAGATATGGAACCTTTATCAGTAAATGATTCTTTGTTGCGAAGGCCCTCAGGGCATGGTGCATTATTGCAGAATTTGAACTCGATAAAGGATCAATATATTCTTATTAAGAATATAGATAATGTTCAGCATAATGATAAGGCAGCGTCAGGCTTAAAGGTTTGGAAACTTTTATGTGGTGTCCTTCATGCTGCAAAGCAAGAGCTAATTAAGATTTCGAACTCTTCTGATTATAATAGCTTACTGAATTTTAATGAGAAATATGGACTATTTTCAAAGGATCAGATCGAAAAAGCTCATGATTCAAGTGAATTACAGAAATTAATAAATAGACCGCTAAGGATTTGTGGAATGGTCCTAAATGAAGGAAAGGCTGGTGGTGGCCCTTTTTTTGTGGAGCTTGAAGGTTCCATTTCAAAGCAAATTGTTGAAGGTGTTCAAGTATTAGGCGAGGAGCAAAGTAAGGTTTTTGAAGCTGGCTCTCACTTCAATCCTGTCATGATGGCAATAGACACATTTGATATGAACGGTGTTAAATTTGATCTAAAGGAATTTTCTAATGAGCACCAATACTTTGTGGTTGAGAAAAACTATAATGGTCAAAAAATAACTTTTGTTGAACGTCCAGGTTTATGGAATGGCTCTATGTTTCATTGGAATACACTTTTTATAGAGATACCCTCATCCTCATTCACACCTGTAAAAACTATTTTAGATCTGTTGAAAGATCCACATTTATCTAGCTGATAAATTATACGTTTTTAAGAATAATCAATTTCTTGAATGTATCTTTGTAAAAAAAAAGTCAATGAAAGTTCCTGTAACTGTTTATGCTGAAATAACACCGAATCCATCAACGATGAAGTTTGTTGCAAACAAATATATTCTACCTTCTGGTGAATCCGCAAATTTCATTAATCAATCTCAAACTAAAGGTTATTCTCCTTTGGCAGAAGCACTTTTTAAATTTCCATTTGTTGATGGTGTTTTTTTGGCGGCTAATTTTGTTACTGTAACAAAGACAGATAATGTTTCTTGGGACTTTATAACAATGCAGTTGAGAGAATTTGTACGCGACTGGATTTCTGAGTGCAAAGAAATTCTTTTGAAAAGTCAAGATGTTGTTGTACCGGAAGATTCAGAATCTATTGAGATCCCAGAGCTTAAGGAAAGTGAGTATGATGAAAAAATCACAGCGCTTTTAGACCAATACGTGCGTCCTGCAGTCGCAAATGATGGAGGGGCTATTGATTACGTGGGATATGACGAGGGAAAAGTTGTAGTTACGATGAAAGGGTCGTGTGCAGGATGTCCATCATCTACTGCGACCTTGAAAGGAGGAATAGAAACGCTACTTAAGCAACACCTTCCAAATGTTCAAGAGGTAGTGGCTTTGAATCAATCAATGTAATACTACGCTGAATTATAGTTATCTTCATTAAGATTATTTCGTATATTTAATATACGGACACAGGAACTGATACCTGTTTTTTCAAATGAAGAGAATACAACAATGAGTGCGTTTAACCTTAAGGAATCTCTCAGGAGTTATTTTGGTTTCGATAAGTTCAAAGGAAGTCAAGAGGAGATAATTGAAAATCTTCTTCAAAAACAGAATACGTTTGTAATTATGCCAACGGGCGGTGGTAAGTCACTTTGTTATCAGCTCCCATCTTTTTTATTGCCTGGTACATCTGTAATCGTCTCTCCACTCATTGCACTCATGAAAAATCAAGTTGATGCTATTCGTAGCTTAACCAATAGTGAAAATGTCGCACATTTCATGAATTCATCTTTGAGTAAAACAGAAATTCAAAAGGTAAAAGCTGATATACGAGAAGGTAAGACAAAAATGCTTTATGTGGCACCTGAATCACTCACGAAAAAAGAAAATATTGAATTTTTAACTTCCGTAAATATTTCATTTTTTGCTATTGATGAAGCTCATTGTATTTCGGAATGGGGACATGATTTTCGTCCTGAATATCGCAGGTTAAGAGAGATTTTCGAGAAAATATCTAAAGTTCCCATTATTGCATTAACCGCTACTGCAACCCCTAAAGTTCAATACGATATTCAAAAAAACTTGAATATGTTGGACGCTGTTGTATATAAATCTTCTTTTAATAGGGATAATTTATATTACGAGATTAGACCAAAGAAAGATGTTGAAAAACAGATCATACGTTATATTAAAAGTAGGGAAGGAGAGAGTGGAATAGTATATTGTTTGAGTCGTAAAAAAGTAGAGCAAATTGCAGAGCTTCTTCAGATAAATGGAATCAATGCGCTACCGTATCATGCCGGCCTTGAGGGTAATGTGCGGGCTCGGCATCAGGATATGTTTTTAATGGAGGAAGCAGATGTTATTGTTGCCACCATAGCATTTGGAATGGGAATTGATAAGCCTGATGTAAGGTATGTTATACATCATGATATTTCAAAGTCTTTAGAAAGTTATTATCAAGAAACCGGCAGGGCAGGTCGTGATGGTGGTGTGGGTGAATGTCTCGCATTCTATAGCTATAAGGACATAGAGAAGCTCGAAAAATTCTTACAAGGTAAACCTGTTACTGAGCAAGAGATTGGAAGGCAGTTGCTAAATGAAATTGTTTCGTACTCTGAAACATCAGTATGTCGGAGAAAATTTATTTTACATTATTTCGGAGAGGCTTTTGATGAGAAAGGTTGTAATGAAAAATGTGACAATTGTAAACACCCACGAGATCGAATTGAAGGTAAGACGCATGTCCAGATGCTACTCAAAGCAGTTTTATCATTAGATGAAACCCAAAAAGCAAAACATATATGTTCTTTTTTATCAGGAATTACAACGCCAGACATGAAAGCGTATAAGCATGATCTTTTGACAAATTTTGGTGCCGGTAAAGAAAAAGACGAGCATTTTTGGAATGCAGTATTGCGTCAAGCAACAGTCGCCGGGCTTCTAGCCAAAGATATAGAAACCTTTGGTGTTTTGCGATTGACTGATGCTGGTCATTCTTTTATTGATGCTCCAACTTCTTTTATTCTTCTTAAAGAACATGATTTTTCAAATACGGATGATACAGAATCAATCGTAAGTGGTAGTGCAAAAGGAGCTGCCTTTGATGAGGTTCTTTACCAGCTTTTGATTGACCTCAGAAAATCAATTTCTAAAGAAAGAAATATTCCGCCTTTTGTTATTTTTCAGGAGCCCTCGTTGAAAGATATGTGCTTCCAATACCCTGTAACAATGGAGGAGCTTACCAATATTCAAGGTGTAGGGAATGGAAAGGCACAACGTTATGGAGCCCCGTTTATTGCCTATATATCCGAATATGTTGAGAAAAATGACATTGAAAGGCCTCAGGATATAATGGTAAAGACGCTCGTGAATAAATCTCAATTAAAAGTCCAGCTTATTCAAAATATTGACAGGAAATTGCCATTAGAAGACATCGCTCAATCTCAAGGGAAATCTTTTGATGATCTTTTGATTGAAATTGAAACAGTTGTTTCTTCGGGTACACGTGTAAATATAAATTATTATTTAAATGATGTACTAGACGAGGATAGTCAGGAAGAGGTTTTCGATTACTTTAATGAGGCCGAAACAGACGATATTATTGAGGCTTATAAAGAGTTCGATGGACTATATACGGAGGAAGAGTTGCGATTGATGCGCATACGATTCATGAGTGAGGTCGCAAATTAACCCCATTCCTTACAAAGCTAACGCTTCCTTTATCGAATTACTTGAAACTGCGTGGTAATTCTGTTTGAAGTCCTTGAACCAGCTAACTGCTTGTTCTTTGGAGTGCTCAAATTCATACATTTTAGAGTATAAAGGCAAAATAAATTTGCGACGACCTACTTTCTTTAAAAAAGCTTTAAGGTTTGGGTAGGCCGCTTGATAGTTTGTAGAAATTGCCTTTAAAAACCATTCAAATTGTATCTCCGCATTTGTCCAGGATGTAAATGAAAGCTTGTCATCTAAGTCTTCCATTTGAGTAATAGTCAAGTTCTCAGGTAGGTTTCGTATAAATGTTAGCCATTCTTGTACTGAATAATCTGACCTATTTAAAATAGACTTTGAATGTGCTGAGGTTCCTTTAGCAGTTGAAAAGATGTCTTTACCTGAAGCGAAGCTTTTAGCAAAATCTTCCATCTGTTGAAAGCTTTTAGATTCGATTTCTAAACAATTATCGGGGATTCCGCCATTGAAAATCCATTCTTTATAATCAAAGTCAATGTTATATTTTTCAAGTAGCTCTTGGTTTAGATAGTCAATAAAGTCTTTTGTACTGACTGAGGTAAATTTAAAATGATCAAAGTAACTTTCTAGAAAAACATCCATTTTCTGACGACCAACTTTGGCTTCTATTGTCTTTAAAAAGAATGCACCCTTTACATATGCAACGTCTGTCATGCCGTCATCGGGATTTCTTTTTTTCAAGTCTAAAAATAAATGGCCATCCTCAGGGTGAGGGCTACCAGCTATGCGCTCCATCTCTTCCTCTAATTCAAAAAATTCAACGAGCGCCAAGTTATCGGCACCTTCCTTACCTATAATTTCCTCCATGATTCGATTCTCGAAATACACCGTAAAACCTTCATTGAGCCAGAAATCATTCCAGGTTTCATTGGTGACTAGGTTTCCAGACCATGAATGGGCAAGTTCGTGTGCTATTACCGACACCAGGCTCTTGTCCCCCGCGAGTAGTGTGGGGTTTGCAAATGTAAGCCTTGGGTTTTCCATACCTCCAAACGGAAATGAATAAGGAAGAATTAGTAAATCATATTGCTCCCAGGAATATGCACCATAAAGCTTTTCTGCTGCAATCATCATCTTTGGTAGGTCAATAAATTCCATTAAACTTGCTTCAAGAAGTTCGGGTTCACAATACACACCTGTGTTTTCTCCCAATTTACCATACACAAGGTCGCCAACAGCGAGTGCAATAAGATAGCAAGGTATTGGCTGATGCATTTCAAAATGATATAAACCTTCATCATTTTTGGATTGGGGATTTGAAGCGCTCATTACCGCCATTAAATCTTTTGGTACTGCTAAATCTGCGCTGTATGTGATCCTGTTAGAAGGGACATCCTGAATAGGGATCCATGTTCTTGTCAATATTGCTTGCCCTTGCGTGTAAAGAAATGGTTTTGTTTTCGAACTCGTTAGGGTAGAGTCTAACCAATCTAAGGCCTCGGATTTTTCAGTCGTTTCGTAATAGATGTTTACATACTTTGTATTCGGCTCAATTTTTATGTGAAGGGCTTGGCCTAATATAGGATGAATTGCGCCTTTTATTTCGTGAGAAGTGTTTAATTCTTCAGATTCAATAGATGTTGTTACTTTATTGATTTTAAGACCATTAATATCAAAAATAATTTCTGATGATTTGTTGTTTTCTATTTGGTGGCGTGCTACTCCAGACAATTTTTTTTGTTCAAAATCTACGGCTAAATCGAGATGTAAATGTGTCGTATGTGCAGCCTCAATATTTGCATAAGAATGGTTTCGAGTAGGTGTTTTTTCTTGTGTTATTTGTTTGCTTTTATTTTCATTCCTTGCATCACAAGAATAAAGAAAAGATAGAATTAGGGTAAGGATCCCAAGAGTGAATTTCATAAAAGTCTATTTAATAAATTTCAGAATACCGAAGCGTTCTTTAGCGCCTAGTAAAGCGTACAGTAATACGCTGTTTGTTTCTGGGTCGAGTTTAAACATCTTGGGTACAACAATAGATTTGAGATCCTTTCGAGCAAATAACATTGTTCTTTTCTTAATACCTGAACTAATTCCTATTTCTGTTATTGCAGCGACATTCTTTCTTCTAGAAAGGTTAAAGGAGTAGCAGTCTCCATCTGTTTTTATAAATTGTCCATTTTCATTGTAATTTTTGAGATTATCATTAAAAATGAAGAAAAGCTTTTTGCCATCCGTAAAGGAGCTGTAGGAGGAAAATGGTCCTCCGTCATTGGTTGATACTTGAGATTTATTGATCTTTTTTTGCCATTCAAATGTTGCTTTTTTTCCTATTTTGAATGCAATAATATCATCGTAATAATAATAGTAAATCGTTGAAGTTAGTCCTGTTCTACTATCATAGCTACTTCTTTCAGAAACATAGTATTGTTCCATAGAACCAACTAAACTACCATCAGCTAAAGTAAAGATGTCTCTAATCTTGTAATTGTATAATTCTTGTATCCGATTTTTATTTCTTCTGGATCTAAATGCGCCTCTGTTATTGAAAGTCATGTTTACAAAGTCCTTTCGAAAAGGAATAAATCCTTTAAATATTATGCTGTCTATGTTTGTGTCAATACGAATAACAAAAACCCCTTCAACATTATGGCGTCTTTTGTTCTGGTCGGAATCGTTGTTGCCGTAGATACCTGATAAGATGAAATCACCTTGGTTATTAGATGACATTGAAATATCGTCAATTCTCTTGTTCTCAAGTACAAGAGAAAATTCAATGAGCTCATTGTCTCTTATTTTATATACATGGAGTGCTTTAAAGTTATCATAGGACTTTCCAAATAGCCTGTCGTTTGGTCGTTTGTGTTCGGTCACTCCCAAAAAAAAGTCTCCATTATTTGAAATGTGGTATTCGTTGATACTTGTTAGATTACCATTTAGTGGAATTTTATAATCTCCTTTATGAATTGTATTCAGCTGCTCATCGAGTATCACATACCCATAAGAATCACTAATGGTTTTTCTTCCCGGGATTTCCCATACTACGCCAAAGAAGGCATTATTCTTAGCGCTCAGAATATCAAAATTGGCTTTAGCGTTAATTTTTGGGTTTTCATAGGATGCAATTTGGACAGAGGGTCCATCTATTTTTAAATCATCAGTGTAGGGTTGCGCAAATAAAACGAGTGCACCGTCGACCTTGTCAGAAAGAAAAATATAAAGTTGTTCACCTATGTAATGCGCAGTTTCAAAATTTGCAATTCCAGCAGCGGCAACCTGTTTGATTCGGGATTGATTGGTTTGTAAAAGATATTCATGATCAACTATTCGATAGGTTCCAAATGCGCGCCCTCCAGACCATCGCAGAGAGTAAAAAGATTGGTCTTGTTTTGGTAGTATTTCCAGTAACGAACCTGGAGATTTGGACGAAGTGCCCCAGATTAATTCAAAGCTCTCGTTCTTATATTTATCTTGAGATAACAAGCTTAAATTAAGCAAGTTAAAACTTATTATAAGAATAATTACTTTAAAATCCATGTCTATTTACCTACCAATTGTATACCAAGATATGTTGAAGGTTCTATCTTCTTTAATTCTTCTTTTAATTCCTCAGACAATTCAAGTGTATCAATGAAGGCATGAACTGATGATTTAGTAACCTTTTCGTGGGTTCTTGTAAGTCCTTTAAGTGCTTCATAAGGCTTTTCAAAGCCCTCGCGTCTCAGCACAGTTTGTATGGCCTCTGCAACTACGGCCCAATTGTTTTCAAGTTCATGAGCAATGGCTTCCTGGTTCAATACCAGTTTCCCAAGACCTTTTAAAGTCGATTGAAAAGCAATTATTGAGTGTGCCAGTGGGACACCAATTGTTCGAAGTACGGTAGAGTCGGTAAGATCTCTTTGTAGCCTTGAAATTGGAAGCTTCGCTGACAAATGTTCATATAAAGCATTTGCAATACCCAAGTTGCCCTCGGAATTTTCAAAGTCAATAGGATTTACCTTATGAGGCATTGCAGAAGATCCAATTTCTCCTGCTTTAAGCTTTTGCTTAAAATAATCCATGGAAACGTAGGTCCAAATATCTCGATCTAAATCAATTAGTATTGTATTGATTCTTTTCAAGGCATCAAAAAGAGCTGCGGTATGATCGTAATGCTCAATTTGGGTTGTAGTTTGGCTTCTATGAACACCAAGTGTTTCGTTGACGAATTTATTGGAGAAAGCAACCCAATCAATTTCAGGATAGGCAATATGATGTGCATTGAAATTACCTGTAGCCCCTCCAAATTTGGCAGCATAGGGCACGGCAATTAGTGTACCTTTTTGTATTTCAATTCTTTCCCGATAGACTTTGATTTCTTTACCCAATCGTGTAGGCGAAGCCGCTTGTCCATGAGTCCTCGCAAGCATGGGAATATCTTTCCATTCGTTTTCTAAGCCTTTTAATGTGTCGATTACATTGTTTAATAATGGCATATAAACATCGGCAATTCCTTCTTTTAGTGAAAGCGGCACCGCGGTGTTGTTAATGTCTTGAGAGGTTAGGCCAAAGTGAATAAATTCTAAATATTTTTCTAGGCCAAGCGCGGTCATTTTTTCTTTTAGAAAGTACTCTACAGCCTTTACGTCGTGGTTCGTTGTTTTTTCAGTTTCTTTTATCCAAAGCGCGTCTGATTCCGTGAAATTTCGATATAAATCACGCAGCGGTTCTTCTTTTTCTTTTGGGAAGTCTTCGAGAGAGGCTAACGGAATAACGGTAAGTGCTAGGAAGTATTCTACTTCCACTAAAACACGGTAACGAATAAGTCCATATTCCGAGTAATAAGCTTGCAAGGCTTTTGTTTTTGAATGGTATCTTCCATCGATTGGAGAGATTGCGTTTAAAGGTGCGTTGTTCATGAGATTGTAAAAGACAAAGATAAGGCTTCCGATTGTATTTTGGGAATGTTTCTTGGGCTTAAACAAAACTTAATTGAGGTGGTTTAATGACAAATGGTTTCGGTAATTTTGAGGTATGACATTTTCTAAGCGTTTCATTCGGTT
>JAKMFD010000182.1 GCA_022425625.1 Crocinitomicaceae bacterium
CAGCTTGAGGGAAGTAAAGATTTTGCCAAAGCCTTCATGAAAAGACACAATATTCCTACTGCAAAATACGGGACTTTCACAAAGGATACACTTGATAAAGGTATTACATTCTTAAGGGCAATGAACGCACCTTACGTTCTTAAAGCTGATGGCTTGGCAGCCGGAAAAGGAGTCTTAATTTTGAACGATTTGGCTGAAGCGGAGCGAGAGCTGACAAGCATGCTCATGGATTCTAAATTTGGTAATGCTAGCGAAAAAGTAGTGATTGAACAATTTTTAGACGGAAGAGAGGTTTCTGTATTTGTAATTACAGATGGTCAATCTTTCAAGCTACTTCCGGAGGCAAAAGATTACAAAAGAATAGGTGAAGGTGATACTGGTTTAAATACTGGAGGCATGGGAGCTGTCAGCCCAGTGCCATTTGCAGATGCTGCATTTATGGATAAAGTGCACAATCAAATCATTGTGCCAACAACAAAAGGATTAAAGGCTGAAGGGATAAACTACAAAGGTTTTATATTTTTTGGCCTGATCAACGTAAAGGGAGATCCATATGTAATCGAATACAACTGTCGATTGGGAGATCCTGAAACTGAAGTAGTGCTGCCGCGTCTTAAATCTGATATTTTAGATTTATTTGAAGGTATCGCAACAAACACCTTATCTGAAAGAGATATTCAATTTTATGATAAAAGTGCAGCAACAATTATGCTTGTCTCAGGAGGGTATCCGAAGTCCTACAAGAAGGGAAAACCTATTTATGGACTGAATAGCGTGGTCGATAGCTTATGTTTTCATGCTGGAACACAATCTGATGGGCCTTCATCGGTTACCTCAGGTGGAAGAGTAATCGCCGTTACCTCCTATGGTAAGAATATTGAATTTGCAATGAAAAAATCATACGAGTCTATTGAGAAGATAAGCTTTGATGGTATGAATTACAGAAAGGATATAGGTTCTGATTTAATCAAATAATCCTTACATTGTTGTACTCTATGTTCAACGCGATTTGTTTTTTATTCGTGGCACTTGTTTTTTCTGCATTCTTCTCTGCAATGGAGATTGCATTTCTTGCATCAAATCGATTAAAGATTGAGGTAGATAAGAGTAAAGGGACACTTCTAAGTAAAATACAATCTATTTTTTATCGCAATGAATCTAAAATCATTGCCTTTATTTTACTTGGAAATAATGTTTCCCTAGTGGTTTATGGTATATCTGCAGCACAGATTCTAGACCCATTCCTTTATGGTTGGGGAATTACTTCAGAAGTGGGCCTCTTACTCTTACAGACCTTCTTGTCTACCATACTAGTTCTAATTGCAGCTGAGTTCATTCCAAAAAGTCTTGTCCAATACAATCCTAATCGTTTCCTTAAAATAGGAACCTTCCCCTTACTCATACTGTATATTCTGTTATTTATTCCAACGCATATTATTTTAGCAATCAGTTGGGTTGTTTTAAAGGCGTTTGGCTACGATCAAAAAACCAATCAAAAAGTATTTTCAAAGGTCGATTTGGAGCACTTTGTTGAGGATATTTCAGAGAGAATAGATAGCGAAGAGATTTCTACGGAAGACATGAACTTATTAAAAAATGCTTTAGATTTTTCGAATGTTAAAGCCAGGGATTGTATGATTCCTAGAACGCAAATCATTGCTGTTGATATCAATGATTCTTTACAAACAGTGATGCAGTTGTTTATTGCGAAAGGGCTGTCAAAAGTTATTATTTATAGAGATTCAATAGATAATATTATAGGATATGTTCATTCTTATGATCTGTTTAAATCACCTGAATCGATTAAACAAATTTTATTACCTATTCATTTTGTGCCCTCTGTCACTACGGGGGAAGAACTCTTAGCAAAATTCACCGAACAATCAGGGAATATAGCTATTGTTTCTGATGAGTATGGTGGTACAGCAGGTATGGTAACATTAGAGGATGTCATCGAGGAGATCTTTGGTGAAATTGAGGATGAACATGACAAAGATGATCTAATTGAGCACAAAATATCAGATAAACATTTTCGATTTTCTGCCAGAGTAGAAATAGATTACATTAATGAACAATATAGCCTGAATATTCCCGAGTCCGAAGAGTATGAGACCTTAGGCGGCTTGATACTTTTTGAACTTGCCAATATTCCTGAGAAAAATTCTAAATTAAAAATCGATGGATTTGCATTTGTTGTAGAAGAGGTAACAGATCGTAGAATTGAAATCGTTAGTGTATACCTTAAGTCATGAAAAAGTGCTGGTGTATCATAGTTTCTTTCTTTTTCTTAGTTTCTTGTGCCACCAAAAAATATAAATTATCTAGTGAACTAAATGAGATCTCAGGTATTGATAAATCGTTTCGTGATTTTTATTTTTCGATAAATGATAGTGGAGATGATCCATTCGTGTATATATTGAGACAAGATGGTGTTCTTATTCATAAAATGTTTGTGTCAGGCGCGAAAAATATAGACTGGGAGGACCTTTCCTCTCAACATGATTTTTTATATATTGGAGATATTGGCAACAATCGAAACATTAGGAAGGACTTGGCGGTTTATCGCATTCCCGTACTGAAACATTGGGGATGGAATCATATAGATGGAAAGCTTAATCATAACTTTCCTGATACCGTCAAAGCTGAACGTTATCCATTCAATTACCCCGACCAAAAGAAGTTTCCACCCGAGTTAGATAATATGAACTTTGATGCAGAAGCCCTCACCTATGCCGATGGAAAACTTTTGATTTTATCTAAAGACAGGTCTAGGCCATACAATGCTCAATGTAAAATTTATGAAGCCAACCTATTAAACAGCACGCTTGACGTGAAATTTTCTCAAGAAATTCAATTAAAAGGTTTTTCCTGGTTATTTGGATCTGCAACAAGTTGTGATTTTTTAGACAATAAGCTTTATATCTTGACCTATAAACGGCTGTATATATATGAGCGTATGAATGGTCAATTCAAATTGCTTCGAAAAAAGAATCTTGGTCACCTTCAACAATGGGAAGGAATATGTGTTGAATCAGAATATGAAGCGAGAATCGTGGCTGAAAAAAGTCGTCTCGGCAAACAAAAAATGAAATATATTAAACTATGAATTCAAGACTATCCATAGCTAACTATGAAGCCGTAATCTTTGATATGGATGGCGTGTTGGTAGATTCTGAACCTCAATGGAAAATTGCTATGGAGCAAGTCTTCAAATCTGTTGGTTTAGATATGGAAAGGAAGGATTTTCAAAAAACAGTTGGATTGAGGATTGATGAGGTGATTTCATTTTGGAATCAACACAAAAACCTTGGTATTCAGGATGAAAAAGTTGTTGAAGATGCAATTATTGATCGAATGATTGAATTGGTTCATGAAAGCCCAATGCCATTGGAAGGAGTAAATGAGACACTTGATTATTTAAAAAAAATAGATATTAAAATTGGATTAGCGACCTCCTCTCCATACCGACTTCTTAATGCGGTATTATCAGCGATGAACATTGATAAATATTTTGATTTTGTACATTCCGCTGAAAAGGAGTCACATGGAAAACCACATCCTGCAGTCTACATATCAGTTGCAGAGACCCTTTCTATTCAGCCCGATAAATGTCTCGTTGTTGAAGATTCCTTTAATGGTGTCATATCAGGTAAAGCTGCAAAAATGGATGTTGTGTGTATTCCAGAGAAAACACATGAGCCAAATCTTAAACTCAATTTAGCGGATTATATTTTTGAGGATATGTCTAAAATGCTTGATGTTCTAAAGAAGGTTTAGAACCCCTAACATTTTCCTTTTAAGTATTCGTAGAATGCTATTGTTTCTTTTGTAAATTTGTTAGAAACACTAAGGTTGGAAGATTCGTTTGATTATCAAGAAGAGGCTGAAAATAATTCTGAAAAGGAATTTGATAAAGTTCTGCGACCACAAAAGCTTATTGATTTTGCTGGACAACCAAGTATTGTCGAAAACCTTGAGGTTTTTGTTCAGGCAGCTACGCTTCGAAATGAACCTCTTGACCACGTGCTTTTGCATGGCCCCCCCGGATTGGGAAAAACAACTTTAGCCAATATTATAGCAAATGAAATGGCTGTGGGTTTCAAAGTCACCAGTGGACCTGTCCTAGACAAGCCAGGAGATTTGGCAGGATTGTTAACCAATCTTGCTACGGGCGATGTCTTGTTTATAGATGAAATTCATCGATTAAGTCCGGTTGTAGAAGAATATTTGTATTCTGCAATGGAGGATTATGCTATTGACATTATGATCGATTCAGGGCCAAATGCTCGAACGGTTCAAATCACCTTAAATCCATTCACACTAATTGGTGCTACGACACGATCTGGTCTTCTTACAAGCCCTTTACGGGCGAGATTTGGAATCAATTCAAGACTAGAATATTACAATACGGAAACTTTAACGGCAATTATTCAGAGATCTGCTGGCCTTTTGGAAATTGAAATTGACGAACGTGCTGCAATAAAAATCGCAAGTAGAAGTAGAGGTACGCCAAGAATTGCAAATGCATTATTAAGAAGAGTGCGTGATTTTGCACAAATTAAGGGTTCTGGAAAAATTGATGAGCCCATTACTGAAATCGCATTAAAAGCATTAAACGTAGATGCTAATGGGCTTGATGAAATGGATTTACGAATCTTAAAAGCGGTTGTTGAAAAATTCGCTGGTGGACCGGTCGGCTTGACGACAATAGCAACAGCCATTGGAGAAAACGCGGGTACAATAGAGGAGGTGTATGAGCCTTTTTTAATTCAAGAAGGTTTTTTAATGCGCACTCCGAGAGGCAGAAAGGCAACCGAAAAATCATACAAACATCTTGGAATCGACATGGGGTTCAGTCAAGGAGGTTTGTTTTAGAATGAATGCCAATAGACATAAGCAATCTATAATAGCGAAGGCGCAAGAATTAGGATTCTTTTATTGTGGTTTTTCAGAGGCTGGTTTTCTCGAAGATGAGGTTCCAAGATTGGAAAATTGGTTGAAAAACAATCGTCATGGCAAGATGTCCTACATGGAAAATCATTTTGATAAAAGATTGGATCCAACAAAGCTAGTTCCAGGAGCAAAATCTGTAATTTCTTTATTGTTTAATTACGCTACAAACCTTACCCAAAAAGATTCGAATGCCCCAAAAATCTCTAAATATGCATTTGGAGAGGATTACCATTATATTGTCAAAGAGAGACTTTCTCAATTGTTTGATTTTCTAAACGAAACTATCGGGGCTATTGAAGGCCGCGCCTTTGTCGATTCTGCGCCTGTAATGGACAAGGTTTGGGCAAAAAAATCAGGATTAGGCTGGGTGGGAAAAAATTCAAATTTAATTCATCCAAAAGAAGGAAGCTTTTTCTTTATTGCAGAGCTCATAACTGATTTGCAATTTGATCAAGATGCTCCAATGAAAGATTATTGTGGAACATGTACGAAATGTATTGATGACTGCCCGACTGATGCAATTATTGAACCTTACGTTGTTGATGGTTCCAAATGTATTTCATATTTGACAATTGAGCTGAAAGATGAAATCCTTCCATCTGAGTTTATTGGTAAAATGGACAATTGGGCTTTTGGCTGTGATGTTTGTCAGGATGTTTGTCCTTGGAATCGATTTTCAAAACAGCATAAAGAAGAACGGCTTTCTAATCCTAAACTATTGGATTTTACAAAAAAGGATTGGATGGATTTAAATGAAGAAACATATCGTGAGTTATTAAAACGAAGTCCTTTAAAGCGAACTAAATTTAAAGGGCTTAAGCGGAATTTGACCTTTATTAATCCAAGTGCTACGTAGCTAATGTGAATAAATCTTCTTTTTATGTCGATACTAATGACAACAAACTCAGTACATTCGTGTTTAAGAAATCGAAATGACACCGCAAGAACTTATACAAGTTAAATATTCAGGTTCTGTCTCTATTGTAAGAGACTATATGAACATTTCTGCTCAAACGGTTGGGATACTAATCATTGGTATATTGGTTTGGAGGGTGTTGATTGCGTATCATAACAAAAAAGATAAATCTAGATTCAAAAGCACCTATTTTGAGTCTTCATATTCGAAACATTGGAGAAAACAAAAATGAATTCAAATCAAAAAAAAGCAACAATAATAGGAGCAGGACTTGTCGGCTCCTTGTGGGCAGTATATCTTTCTAGAGCTGGATATTCAGTTACGATATACGAAAGAAGATCAGATATTAGAAAAGCAGATATTGCAGCAGGTAAGTCTATAAATTTAGCTTTATCCGTGAGAGGATGGAAGGCTCTTGATGATGTCGGTGTTGGAGATACTGTTCGTGAAATTGCAATTCCGATGTACGGGAGAGTTATGCATGCCGAATCAGGAGAACTTACCTACCAGCCCTATGGTGAGGAAGGACAAGCTATTTATTCAGTTTCTAGGGGGCATATCAATGCAAGAATGATGGACATAGCTGAGAAAGAGGGTAAAGCAACCATTCATTACCACCACGAATGTTATAAAGTAGATTTTGAGAATTCGATCGCCTTTATTAAAAACAACCAAACACAAGAAACCTTCGAAGCGAAGTCTGACTTGATCTTTGCCGCGGATGGTGCTTTTTCTGCAATTCGTTACAATTCAATGCAAAAACTTCCTCGTTTTAACTTTAGTCAACGTTTCATTGATGACGGGTACAGAGAAGTCTTGCTTCCAGCAGGACCCAACGGGGAGTATGTCATGGATAAAAATGCCCTACACATTTGGCCGAGAGGACGCTTTATGATGATAGCTTTAGCCAATGAAGATGGCTCTTTTACATGCACCTTATTTATGCCTCATGAAAATCACAAATATGCTTTTGATAAATTAAAGACAAAAGCAGATGTTGACGAGTTTTTCAAGGAAGTATTCCCTGATTTTTATGAGATGATGCCATCTGTTGGAGAAGCATGGGAGGACCATCCACTGGCCTCTTTGGCCATAATTAGATGTCACCCTTGGACACACGGGAAGGTTGCTTTAATGGGTGATTCCGCTCATGCCACTGTCCCGTTTTACGGTCAAGGCATGAATTCAGGATTTGAGGACTGTACCGTATTGAACGACTTGATGCTGAAACATAATGAAGATTGGGATGCTGTATTTAAGGAATATAACCTAACAAGAAAACAAGACGGTGATGCGCTTCAAGACCTTTCATTAGATAATTACTTTGAAATGAGAGATTATGTTGCAGATGAACAATTTCTTTTGCGAAAAAAAATTGAAGCAAAGTATACAAAACTGTATCCAAAAAAATGGCTCCCGTTATACTCTCAAGTAACATTTAGTACAATACCCTACAGTGTGGCATATAAGCAAGGTAAAATTCAAGATGGTATCATGGAACGTGTCATGCAATATCCGAATATTGAGGAGAATTGGGATAATGATGAGGTTATGGATTTAATTGCAGAAGAGAGTAAGTCATTTAATTTTGAATTATGATAAAATCATTTTTCTATATCACAATATTGTGTTGGTCTTATACCTCCGTTGCTCAAGGTGCATTTACAAAAGCGGCGAAGGGTAATGATTATATTGTTGTTGTTAATGATGGTATTCAGTTTTCAGTCGGTGCTACATTTCTAATACCTGGTCAAGACTCAAAAGGTTCGCAAGATTTACTTACAGGTCAACGAGAATCCTATTCCATAAATCCTTCAGGTCGCTTGGGTTATTGTGCAGAGTTGGGATTTGCACATTTCCCAAAATGGAAGGGGATTCCAATTAAGTTTCTTAGGAAAAGTAGAATTTGGGATTATTTCGATTGGGGTTTAGGTTATAAAGTTTTTTCAGGACAGGAGTCAACACGGATTGATCTTGTAGATGGAGGTGGGAATTTAGTTTCGAGTGAAGAGGGTAGAGGTGATTTTGATCTGAATATGTATTCGGCAAGACTGTCTGCCCACTCATTAATTTATTTCGGTAAGAAAAAAATAGATAAAGCTCGAAAACATTTTATTGACAATGCATTTGGAATCAATTTTGAATACAGACCTAATACCGCTGATACAGTTTATAATTCAGGTGTATTATCTTTTCCGCTACCACACGAATTTCAGGGGTTATATAACTTGCAATTTCATTACAGTTTGGGTTTTGGCGTAAGATTTAATCGAGCCTGGATGATGATTCCAACACTCGAAATTCCCTTAATTGGAATTCATGAATGGAACGGGGTTCATGGGAAATGGAATTGGTTTTCTTCTCAATATTGGCCGGTTCTTTTCAAACTAAAATTTATAAAGCTTTTTGAGCGTGTTCCCAAGTGTGGAGCCTATGGTGATCCAAGCGAAATGAATTTTGATAAAAAGTTCCGATCCGGAAACTTCTAGTTTTTACCCCACTTTTTAGCCATTCGCTTGGGTAGTTTTTTTCTAATACGCTTAATTACAGAGTCTCTATCTGAAATATTACTGCATTTAAGAATGTCACGAAATACCATTGATCCTTCTTTGTAAAATGTGAATTCGAAACTAACTGAAGTTGCCTCCTCCCTGTAGATGTGGTAAATACTTGTTCGTCCCAAAGCATCTTTGAGGTTACCCTCTTTGTCACTTATTTTAAATTTTCGGTCATAACCTCTTACATTGACAATTGCAATATTATTGATTTGCATTGCTTTCAATTCCTTTTGCAAGCTATCAGTTGCTAAAATTGAAGGGTCTGAACCTTGCTTTATAACATTTAATGAGGGTATTGAAGGTATGCCATGTTTTGTGAATAAATCAGTGATTGCAACCTCTATAGCATATCGCTCATCAGGTTTGTCAAATTGCCCTATGACAAGTGTTTTTAGTTTGGGTGCTATTTCTTGTGCCATCGAAAAATTTGCACAAACAGAAAAGAATAATAAAAATAGGGTCTTTTTCATTTAAAAAATATTTTTAGCAATTGCTTTTACCGCATCTGAATTCGACATGGTGTAATAATGGATACATGGTGCTTTTTGAGCCATAAGCTCCTTGGATTGGGTTATGCCCCATTCAATTCCTACCTGAGCTACAGCTTCATTTGTTTTACATTTTAAAAGCTCGTTAGAAAGAGCTTCAGGGTAATCAATATGAAAAAATTTCGGAAGAAACGTAATGTGATTTAAAGTCTTTATGGGTTTCAGTCCTGGTATTATTGGCACATTAATTCCAAAATCACGACAGGCTTTGACAAAGTCAAAGTATTTCTGATTGTCAAAAAACATTTGAGTTACTATATACGATGCTCCCGCTTCAACTTTCTCTTTTAAATGAATTAAATCTGTTTTGAGGTTCATTGCCTCGAAATGTTTTTCTGGATAACCTGCAGCTCCAATGCAAAAATCAGTAGGTGCCATTTTAATATCATCTACATAATATTTTCCATGATTCATATCATTGACTTGATGAATTAATTCAGAGGCGTAGTGGTGTCCGTTCGGATGTGCTTTAAAGGTACTTTCGGTTTTTATGGGGTCTCCTCTCAGTGCCAAAACATTATCAATGCCCAAAAATTGAAGGTCAATTAACGCATTCTCAGTTTCTTCTTTACTAAAACCACCGCAAATTAGATGTGGTACGGCATCAACTTTATATTTATTCATTATTGCCGCACATATTCCTACTGTCCCCGGTCTTTTACGAATAGATACCTTCTCCAATAGACCATTCCCTTGTTCTTTATATAAATACTCCTCTCTATGGTAGGTTACGTTCACAAACTTAGGATTGAATTCCATTAAGGGATCAATTCCATCATAAATAGATTGAATGCTTTTTCCTTTAAGAGGGGGTAATATTTCGAATGAAAATAATGTTTGTTTTGAATTTTGTATGTAATCTGTAACCTTCATATTAATTTAATCAAAGTGTAAATGTAAAGAATACCAACGTTGTTATAAGGAATATGTTTAAATACTTTCCTGAATGGCCTCAAGGATAATTTCACTAGCTTTTAAAATTTCATTTTCAGAAATAGTCAGCGGTGGTGCTATTCTGAAGCTATTCGGATGTGAAAGAAACCAGAATAAGATTAATCCATTCTTTAAACAATGTGCTACAACCTTTGCTACTTTTTGACTGTCTTTCATATCAAAAGCAAAAAGCATTCCTTTTCTTCTAGATCCAATAATAGCCGGATGACTACTAATTTCTTTTTCTAATAAGTGCCCCAATCGTTCAACTTCTTTTAAATTAATTTCTTCATGGAGTATTGCACAGAATTCAGCCGCTGAGGCCGCATTTAGCGGGTGACCACCAAATGTAGTGATATGACCCAGCTCAGGGTTATTACTAAAGGTGGCCATTATGCTTTGCGGAGCAACTAATGCTCCGATCGGTAAGCCACCGCCAAGTGCTTTACCCAGGGTTAGTATATCAGGGGTAATATCAAAATGTTCAAATGCAAAATTTGCGCCTGTTCTTCCCAAGCCACACTGTATTTCATCGAGAACTAGTAGCGTTCCTGTCTCTGAACATTTTTTCCTGAGTGCTTTCATGAAACAATAGGTGGGTATTTGAACACCTGCATCTCCTTGTATCGTCTCTAAAAACACCCCTGCTGTTTTGTTTGAAATTAAATCAAGGTCCTCAATACTATTTAAGGTTATAAAATCAATGTTTGGGAGTAAAGGTTCAAAGCTTTTTTTTCTTTTTTCATTGCTTGAAATACTTAAAGAAC
>JAKMFD010000057.1 GCA_022425625.1 Crocinitomicaceae bacterium
AGAATTGTTTACCTGCGCTGTCTTATGTCTAAGTGTTCTTCCTCTTTCTTGATCAAAGTTCAATACGTGCTTATTTGTGTCAACAGTTACTTTTTTATTACCACAATCTAACCAAGCATCAACCGTACCCGGAGCAAATGATATTCCCTTTTCGGTAAGTCTTCTTAAAGCATCAGGAAGCTGAAATTCGCCCCCTTTTTGAATGTCATTGTCCATCAAATAATTTAGCTCGGTTTTTAAGGCGGTACCGTTTCGAAAAAAGTAAATCCCAATCATCGCTAGATCAGAAACAAATTCCTTTGGCTTTTCTACAAAGTCAACTATTTCGTTTTTTTCATTTAATTGAACCACCCCAAAAGCACTTGGGTCCTCAATCTGTTTTACCCAAATCACACCTTCTGTTTGTTCAGAAATCTGAAAGTCTGCCTTAAATAATGTATCTGCAAAAGCAACTATTACAGGGCCATCTAGACAACGTTCAGCACATAGAACAGCGTGTGCGGTCCCCAAAGGCTCTCTTTGATAATGTATTGAGCCTTTTGCGCCTAGTTCAGATGCAACATCAATAAGTTCTTTTTCAACAGCCTCTCCGAAATCTCCGATAACAAAAGCGATTTCATCAATTTTCTCATTACACATCTTTGCAATATCTTCTACCAGTCTATGAACTATCGGTTTTCCACCTACACGAATTAGGGGTTTAGGTACTGTTAGTGTGTGTGGCCTTAATCGACTTCCTCGACCAGCCATTGGAACTATAATATTCATAAGCTTCTATTTTATTCCTGTGCTTCCGAAACCACCTGTTCCTCGGTCGGTAGCATCAGTATTGTTTACCTCAATCCAATCTATGGTCTCTATTTTAGCAAAAACAAGTTGCGCAATACGATCTCCGTTTTCTATACACACCGTTTCGTTTGATAAATTCACTAAAATAACACCTACCTCTCCTCTATAATCAGCGTCAATCGTTCCCGGTGTATTCAAAACAGTTAACCCCTGCTTTAAAGCCAATCCACTTCTAGGTCTAACTTGGCATTCTATTCCTATTTCCATCTCTAAAAACAATCCTGTTTTTATAAGGCATCGTTCTAATGGTTTTATATAAACCTTTGCGTCCGTATGTGCGCGAACATCCATACCTGATGACCCAATTGTTTTATACTCAGGTAAGGCATTAGAAGATTGGTTGATTATTTTAACTTTTCTAGCCATTTCATTCAAATTTACATATATTGAAAAAGGTAAAATACCTAACCGTCAATAGAAATCAACAAAGCAATTAACAATTTGATTTTTCATGGCGTTTTAACCATCAAATAAATTACTTTTGTTCCTATGAAACCTGTTGGAAAGCTGATAATTATTGGGGGGGGGATAGATACGGGAAGTTTCACAGAAAAAGATTTCACCGAACAAATTGATAACAACTTAAACTTCTTTGAGCGGGGTATTTTAAAGCGCATCATCGATGAATCTGATAAAGGTGTTAACTCGCGCATTGAAATTATACCTACGGCTTCGAGAATTCCGGATGTTGTTGGGCCTGAGTATTCTAAGGCATTTCATTATTTAGGCGCCGACAATGTTGGTGTACTGAGTATTGAAAGTCGTGAGCATTGTCAAGATGACAAAGTTTTAAAGCGAATTCAAGCTGCAGATGTTATTTTTTTTACGGGAGGGGACCAATTACGTTTAACCTCAATAATTGGTGGTACTCGTGTACACGACTTAATACTGCACAAATACCAAAATGATGCCTTTCTTTATGTTGGAACGTCGGCTGGAGCAGCTTGTGCCTCAAGAAACATGATATATCAAGGCTCTAGTAAAGAGGCGCTTTTAAAAGGAGAAATCAAAATTACCGGGGGGCTTGGATTAATGAGTGATGTTGCCATTGACACGCACTTCGTAAAACGTGGAAGAATAGGACGGCTATTTCAAGCCGTTGTATCTAACCCTAAAATCATAGGGCTCGGATTAGGAGAAGATACGGGACTTCTGATTTCGGCAGGAGACCAAATGGAAGCGTTAGGATCTGGTCTCGTAATTCTTGTTGACGGAAGAAGCATTAAAGACACAAACATTACCGATATTTCGCTTGGTGAACCTATTTCTATTGAAAATTTAATTGTTCACGTAATGAGCATGGGAGACACTTACAGGCTGAGCTCTAATAAATTTAAGATACGTAAGAAAGAAAACGAGCTGTCATGAGAATTTTGATTCACGGTGGGTTTTTTAGTGAATCTTCTCAATCCAACGAAACAAAACATAAGAAACAACAGGCGCTTCTTGAAATTCTAAATCAAGGTAAAGATTTTTTAAAAAACCACAGCGCATTAGAATCGGCTGTTTATACGGCAAAATTACTTGAGGATAATCCGCTCTTTAATGCTGGAATTGGTTCTCAGATTCAAAGTGATGGTAAAATTAGAATGAGTGCTGCGCTGATGGATGGAGTAAATCAAAAGTTTAGTGGTGTAATTAATATTGAGGACATTCAAAACCCAGTTTTAATCGCTCAAAAACTCATGAAAGAAGAAGACCGTGTGCTAGGAGGTATTGGAGCAACAAACTATGCCAAAGATGCCGGGTTTCCAATGTTTTCGACAGAAACTGCTGAAAGGAGGCATGAGTTTCTAACAAAAAAGCAGAGCTTAGGAACAGGAACAATTGGATGTGTTGTTCAAGACCGAAAAGGAAGATTGGCTGCTGCTACTTCGACTGGAGGGAAGGGCTTTGAGATACCTGGAAGAATTTCTGACTCTGCTACTATTGCCGGTAATTATGCAAATGAATATTGTGCCATAAGTTGCACTGGCGTTGGAGAAGATATTGTAAGCGGCGGTCTTGCAACTAAAATTGTCACACGCGTAACTGATGGTATGCCTTTAGAAAAAGCGTTTGAGAAATCTTTTAATGAACTCAAACCATACGATGGTTTTGCTGGAGCAATAGGCGTTACAAAAAAAGGAGAAATCTTTTATCAAGAATCGCACCCAAAAATCGTATTTGCTGCTTTTAATGGAGAGGCTGATATCGTATTTACTTAAGTCGAAACCTGCTGATTTTTGTTCGCTAACAATCCTAGTAATACCCAAAATAAAGGCGCAACTGCAATAACACTAATATTGAAGAGGCTTTGTATTAGGTAGGCAAATACGGTAAGCGCTATTGTGCTTTGAACGGAGCAATTAAAAATGTTTTTGCGTTGCTTAACTAAAAGAGAAAAAATAAAAAATATATAGAAAAGAAGCGCTGGAGTTCCGGAGACTGCGGCAATGTGTAAAAAATCATTGTGCGCCTTATCTACAGTATGACCTGTTAATACCCCATACTCTATCGCTCTTTTGTTTTTAGTCTGTTTTAAAGCTTCTTTTAAGTTTTCTGGACCTGTTCCCAAAAACGGATGAGCTTCAACAATATCAAAAGACATTTTCCATATCAAAGCCCTGCCTGAACCCGCCCACTCATTATTTATATCAAGTTCGCTTTTTATGGTTTTCGTTCTGTGCTGAATTTTACTTTCACTAAAAAAGTTCATCGTAAAAAAAACAATTAAAAATGAAGCTAACAACTTAAAATAAGAAGCCCTCAAATTCGAAAACCTCAAAAAGTATAAAGATGCTAAACTTATTACCATTAGCGCAAGCCAGCACCCTCTCGTGTTTGACGCTAGAAGCGCTCCAAAAAATAATGCAGGAAAAATCAAATATCTGTACTTTCTAAATTTCAAATAAAACCCTGATGCTATGACAAGGAGCATCAATGCCCAAGAAGCCAAAAAATTCTGATTTCCGATTGTTGCATATGAACCCCGAGTATAATTTAAGTACTCCACCAAAGGGTCAAACATAAAAAACTGCATAATTGCATAGGCTGCAATGATGCTTTGAACTACAATAAAAAAGAGTGTGTTTTTAAAATTAAGCCGCATATGGTATTTTGCAGCATAAAATAAAATCGCATAAAAAAATATAGAAATAAATCCTTCGAACCGACCAGCTGTCATGGATACGCCTGATAGGGCCAATAGAGGCTTGTATGCCATAATTGATGCGAACAGGGAAAGCGCCAGGTATATTATCAAAGGTTTAGCCTCTTGTTCTAAATGTATTTCCTTTAGTTGTATTAAATGATATGCTATAAACAAGGTTCCCAAGACCAATACCGGCGCTTTAGCCACATTAAAAATATCTGGAATACCTTTTATTGGAATAATTATCAATGGAATTAATGTGACAATTACCCATAACGCATTGTTAATTCTTGAAGAAATAAGCTTCTCTTTCAAAAAATCTTTTCTTCCTTATTCGATTTTATCGAATTAAAGTTACATGACCGACAATAACTTTTCTTTGATCCGTTTTAGGGTTTTTATAAGTTATTTTCCATGTATATGCGCCATCAGATGCCTTCATGCCATTTAAACCATAGGTG
Organism: Crocinitomicaceae bacterium; assembly: GCA_022425625.1. Taxonomy (GTDB): domain Bacteria; phylum Bacteroidota; class Bacteroidia; order Flavobacteriales_D; family Crocinitomicaceae; genus UBA952. The sequence goes on from JAKMFD010000057.1 coordinate 4,444, forward strand.
CCATCCCAGCCTATCTCAGCATTTCGTGTCTCAAAAACAACCTCTCCCCACCTATTAAAAATAAGCATCTCAAAATTGAAAGGATCGAACCCTGAATAGAATACTGGCGTAAACATTTGATTGAAATTATCACCATCAGGTGTAAATGTATTAGGTATGTAGAATACCTCTTGCTCTTCATATTCAATAATTAACTGAGCCTGATCTGTACAACCAAACTCACTAATTGCGGTTAAGGTTATCAATGCTCCTTCCTCTGTATATTCGTATAGATTTGATGGATTTATATAAGTACTCGTATTTTCATCTCCAAACTCCCACAAGAAAGAGCTTGCTCCAGAGCTTAAATTAGTAAATGAAACTAAGACGTCTTGATCTGTAAAGACATCGGGTGTTGCGGTAAAGTCAGCAACCGGGTTAAGCTCTACACAAAGGAAGTCTGATTCAGTAAGGGCGTTATAACAACCGCCTTGCTGTATTTCCAATGTAACGTCATAACAACCCGGGTTTAAAAGATTCAGTTGTACTTGAGCGCCATCGAAAACCTCACCATTGCTTATCGTCCATGTTCCTGAACCATTGGCACTTGTTAAGTTCACGAGTAAGGGTGCGCAACCGCCGAGATTATCGGCTGAAAAAGATACCACAGGTAAGTCATTAACTGTAACGTCTATGTTTTGAGAAATAGCACACTGGTTCGGGTTCGGAGTAAAAATGTATGTGCTTGTTCCTGCTGTAGCTGTTGAAATAGTTGTTGGATTCCATGTTCCTGTGATGCCTGAATTTGAAACTAACGGTAGAGATGTTGGAGTGTCGTCAATACAAAAAGGACCTAGTAAATCAAACTGAGGGATAAATGGAGCTATAACGTCAACAACCACGGTTTGTGACGCTCCTATGCACCCTCCTAAAGTTGGGGTAATTGTATACTCAACAGATCCATTGTTCACACCTGTTAACTGCAAGGTTTGAATAATTTCTGCACCTGAGGCTGTATTTGATATGGTCCCTGCTGATGCTCCTGAAACACTGTTCTGAAGAACAACCCAGTCAAAACCTGTTGCATTCGCACTGTTTGCAGTTATCAACACATCTTCTCCCGAACAAATCTCAGGGTCTGAAAGCACTACGAATAAATCCACGTTATTATCTTGAATGATTTCTATTGATTGTGTTGATTCACAACCGTTTAAACTTGTACCGGTGACAGTATATATTCCAGGTGATGTAATTGTGGCGGAAGCATTGTTGCCTAGACCGTTATCCCATGTATAAGAATCTGCTCCTGTGGCGGTTACACTAATATCTAATTGGGTACAAGTTAAAGTGGATGAACCTGAATTATTTGTTATTGTAACGATAGGAGGGGTATCATCAATTGCTACATTCACCGTCCCTTCTGACGAACAACCCGTTGAATTCGTAACAGTTAATGTGTAAGTCGTTGCCGTGCTTGGATTCGCTATTGGATTCGCAATGTTTGGATTTGAAAGACCTGTTGTTGGGCTCCAACTATAGACATTTCCTGGGACATCTGGAGAACCTATTTGAGCACCATCAACATTATTATTACAAGTTATAATTTGATCTCCGCCAGCGTCCACAACTGGAAAGCCCACGATATTAATGGTCATTGTCGTCGTCGTTGCGCAAAATGCAGGGTCAGGAGTAAAGGTATATGTTGTTGTGTTAAAAGCATCAAAGACAGGTGCCCAAACACCTATTATACCTTCAGTCGAAGCTACTGGAAAAGGTGAACCCCCGGGAAAAACCTCTGCTCCTTCACACAAATCATCAATTTGAGTAAACGTTGGAATTGTAGGTGCTGTTATTTCTATTTCCATTATAGTTTCTGATGCGCACTGACCTGGGTCAGGCGTAAAAGTATAGGTTGTGGTACCGATTAAAAGCGGGTCAATGACATTTGGAGACCAAGTACCTACTATTCCCTCCAATGACGCAGCCTGTAAAACTCCAGGGCTATCCCCTTGGCAAGATGGCCCTAATTGAGTAAAAGTTGGCGTTTCAGGCGTGGTAACCACAACGATAGCCGTTTCGTTAATAAAAGAACTACAGGTACCATCAGCTATATTCGAAAGCGTGATTGTAATATCAGAAGTCACAGCCGGTAATGTTACGACTGCAGTACCTCCGAAAAGTGTTAGTGTCTGAGGGCCCAAACCGGTATCATAGGTTACAACAGCGTCAGCTAATCCGTTAATGGTAAACACGGCATCCTCCCCTTCACAAATAGGACTGTTAGCAGTAACCGTTGGGATAGGAACTAATCCTCCTCCAATTATAATTAATTGAGTGACTAAGGTTTCATTACCACAGTCGTCAGTTACACTATAGGTTCTTGTGATTACCTCTGGACAGTCTCCACCATCGGATTGATCCGAAACAAATGCCACTATTGGTGCGGCTGTACAATTATCCGCGGCATCTGTGATTACTGTAATGTCCGGAGCAGGGGCCGGAGCTAAGGGTATATTTATGTTTGGAGGATTTGATGCCGTTGGTGGTGTGATGTCATTGACTGTTATCGTTTGGGTTACGTTTATTGAGTTACCACAATCATCAGTTACGCTATAGGTACGTGTGATAACCTAAGGACAGGTGTTGCCATCTGATGCGTCAGATACGAATGCTACTACTGGCAATGCTGTGCAGTTATCCGCAGCATCTGTTACTACTGATATATCTGCTGCTGGAACATCGCCAACACATTCAACATCAATCCCTCCTGGGTTTGATGCCGTTGGTGGTGTAATGTCGTTTATCGTGATTGTTTGGGTTACGTTTGTTGAGTTACCACAATCGTCAGTTACGCTGTAGGTTCGTGTGATAACCTCAGGACAGGTGTTGCCGTCAGATGCGTCCGATACAAATGCTACTGTTGCAGGACAGTCACTAACGATGTTCGTAACTAAACTTATATCTGCTGCTGGTATATCTCCAACACATTCAATATTTACTCCTGCTGGAGCGGATGCGCTTATAGAAGATGCTGTACAACACGTGTATGGGGCCACAAGAGGAAAATCACAAATAATAGGAGAAGGAGCTGTTTGCTCATAGGTGGTTGAAAATGATACGGTGGCGCTTGCGCAAGTCCAGTTTGCTTCACCCGGATTAGGACATGAACCATTGGGAACATAGGTTGTCATAACCGATCCATCCAAAAGACCAAAGTTGTTAGGATATACATAGACCTCTATTATACTGTTTTCATTGTAACCATTTGGCATATCTCCCAGGGCAAAGGATTGGTTCATCGACCCAGGTGGATCAAAATGCTGGACGTCATAAATAGCAACACCGTCTACATAAATTGTAACCCAATAACTATCATCTGTATTGGTCCCAGCAGGATCAAAACAATAACCCGTCATTGAAAAGTCGAACGCCAAGTCTGTAGCATTACCACCAATACCGTTAGCAGGAATTATGAAATATGCAGAATTGTTAATCCCTCCAAATGGGGAAGAAGCGACTGTTGCATTCGTGACTGTTTGATTTTCCTCATACTCTATGGGTAATTCAGGGCCTGCTGTGGAACAACATTCAGGAGCTCCGGAAAGGCCATTATAGCTTACAGAAAATGTTTCATCACCATTATCGCAATAAGGCCCTAAAGAAGATACATCGGGAGTAATTGAAAATATATTACCTATATCTAGGACCGAGCAATCATTGTTCGGAGATATATCCCAAGAGCAGGTTGTTGTAT
>JAKMFD010000060.1 GCA_022425625.1 Crocinitomicaceae bacterium
ATGCCTAAACAAATAAATATTGATCCAGTAACGACGTACGTTTTATTCATAGCTCAAAGATGTGAAAAACCAATGAAATTGGTATCTTTGATGAGGTATTTTATGAAATTTAAATTCTTTTTTTTCGTCACTCTTTTTATCGTCTTTTCGTGTTCTGAAAAGAATGTTGAAAAGAAAAAAAGTCAGACACAAATTGATTATTATCAATTTAGAGAGGTAAACCTCGTGTCATTTGGAATACCGGCTACAATTATGATTCCTAATGAAACAGCAGGTATTGGTGCGTCTTTCGAGCCTAAGATTTATCATGATGATGGCGGTTTTAAATGGCATATTAATGTTGGTCGTCATTTTAATATTCACATTGAAGATTATGGTGATTATCAATACTTAATGCCAGAATTTTTGAGACGTATTAATACTAAGGATATTTTTAATATTGAAATTATTGAAAAGACTAATGATTATATTTTGTACAAACGAGAGCTCAAAGTTTCACCGAGTGAAGTTGTGACCTATCATCTTTATGGTGTAAAGTATTTGAATGGCGTTTATTATGAATTCACCAATCAAGAAGAGGGTGATTCGAAGAAAGTAATTGATTTTATAGTTAAATCATTTTTATCATTTAATACGTTAAGAAATCCAATATGATTGAAAGAGAAAAAGTATTAGCGATACTTTCTAACATTATTGAGCCAGAGTTAAAAAAAGATATAGTAACGCTTAACTTGGTTGAAGGTCTTCGTATAGAAGATAAAGAAATTCACCTCACTGTTTATGTATCTAATCCGGCAATGCATGCAAGGAATAGAATGAAAGAAGCTGTTATTTTTAATTTAAAATCCAGATTAGGTGATAATGTTAAGATCAACTGTCAAGTAAAACAAAAAGCCAATGATTTAAATGATGCACATAGAAAAGTTTTACCAAGTGTAAAGAAGATCATTGCCATTGCTTCAGGTAAAGGAGGAGTAGGAAAATCTACAGTAACCGCAAATATTGCCGGCGGTTTAGCAAAGAAAGGATTGAAGGTCGGAATAGTAGATGCAGATATTTATGGGCCGTCTATGCCAACCATGTTTGATTTGGTTGGTGAAAGACCAAATATGATTGAAATAGATGGTGACTCTAAAATTGAACCAATTGTATCTCAAGGAGTAAAGGTGCTGTCTATTGGTTTTTTTACAGATAAGGAAAATGCTGTAGTTTGGAGAGGCCCTATGGCTTCGAAAGCGTTACTTCAAATGTTTAATGATGCGCATTGGGGTGAATTAGATTATCTATTTGTAGATTTACCTCCGGGCACAGGCGATATTCATCTGTCACTTATTCAATCAATCCCCTTGGATGGTGTAGTTATAGTTAGTACACCTCAAGAGGTTGCTCTTGCAGATGCAAGGAGAGGTGTGAATATGTTTAAGATGGATAATGTGAAAGTTCCGATTTTAGGCTTGGTTGAAAACATGTCCTGGTTTTCTCCTGTTGAGTTACCAGAAAATAGGTACTATATTTTTGGCAGAGATGGTGCAAAGAACCTAGCGACAGGTATGGGAATTCCTTTCTTGGGTCAACTTCCATTAATACAGAGTGTCTGTGAGTCGGGGGATTCAGGAAGGCCAGCCGTTTTTCAAGAGGAACCTTTTGGTGGTGAATCTATTCATGAGCTCGTCAATGAATTTGAGAACCAAGTGAAATTACTTACTAACTTAGAGACAAATGAAAAATAAGGACCAAACGCTTTTGAAGATTGAACAAGCCATAGAGCAACTGAAACCTTTCATGCATGCTGACGGTGGAGATATAGAGTTTGTGGAACTTACAGATACAGGGGTTGTAAAGGTTAAGCTTCTTGGCTCATGTCGTGATTGTTCAATGAGTCATATGACTTTAAGGGCCGGATTAGAGGAGGCATTGAAAGTAGCTGCTCCGGAAGTTAGTATGGTTGAGGCTATTGAGTTATGAATGTGAAGCTCATTACTATTGGTAAAACGGTTGCTTCGTATTTAATAGAAGGTGAAACGGAATATCAAAATAGATTGAAGCATTATATGCGATTTGAGCGCATAGATATTAATGAACTGAAAGGGACGCATAAAATGTCTCAGGATGAGGTTAAAAAGAAAGAAGCCGAATTGATTTTAAATAAGCTAAAAGCATCTGATGTAGTTATTCTTTTAGACGAAAATGGACAGGACATGACTTCCATGAAATTTTCTAAATGGTTTGATAGAAAAGGAATCTCGGGAATACGAGATCTCGTTTTTGTTATTGGAGGGGCTTATGGTTTTGACAATTCAATTTATCAAGTAGCCAATGATAAAATTCGCTTGTCATCCATGACTTATTCTCATCAAATGGTTAGGCTTTTCTTTCTTGAGCAACTTTATAGAGCGGGGACTATAATTAAAGGAGAAAAATACCACCATCAATAATTTAAAAAATTGGAAAGCAATTATATTTCAATTCAAGATATTTCCATAGCCCTTTTGTGGTTTACGATTCTGTTAACCTTTTCATTTTATAAACGAAATCAAATTCAAAATCTTGAAATTAAGAAATACTATATCCGAAACATTCTTTTTAAGTTTTCGTTTGCCATCTTTTTTTCAATTATTTATATCATTTACTATGGTGGTGGCGATACAACCGCCTATTGGGATGGCGCCGTAACGCTGAATAAATTATTTTTCAGTGCTCCGGTTGATTATTTTAATCACTTGATCAGTGAACCAACAAATGCCCTGCGTGCAATGCACTTCAGTGCAGGTACGGGATATCCTCCGGGCTGGATTTATCGTGAGCCAGAAGCTTGGTATGTTTGTAAGTTGACTTCTATTGTCTCAATTTTCACATTTAGGTCTTATTTTGCAGGAACATTGATATTTGCGTTTTTTACGGCACGTGCATCATGGCGAGTATTTGAGATGATCCAAAAACTTGAAACACATAAGGTGCGTGTGGCGGCCTATTGTATATTGTTTGTGCCTTCAGTGAGCTTTTGGTGTACTGGTATTTCAAAAGATACAGTGATTTATTTTTCTGTTCTGAATATTTTATTCTACACTTTTGATTTCCTAGTTCTCAGTAATAAAATTACAATTCGGAAATTACTATATATAGGATTTTCGATGCTGTTAATTTATCATATTAGATCATTTATATTGGCAGCGATTGCAGCACCCCTAATGATGGCGTTTGGAGCTCGGTTAACGAATAAATATGAACGTAATTTTCTGGCAAAGTTATTTCTCCGTTCTTTAATTTTGTTCGCTGGTATTGCTGTGTTTTTATATTTTTTTCAATCTACCTTTGCAGAAAGTATGGTCAGTGAAGCTCAAACTGTTCAACAGGATTTTCTCGAAAACGAAACTTATACCGGAAAACGCTATGAACTCAGTAGTGTGGATCTATCTCCGACAGGTCTTTTGCTCGCTGTACCTGAGTCTGTGTTTTTTGGGATATACAGACCATTTATCTATGAGTCATTATCACCTAATTTTATTTTGAACGGTTTTGAAAGTTTGGTACTATTTTTTATTACGTTTCGTTTTGTTTTTAAAGGAAACGTATTTAAGAAAATTAAAAAAATTCGTAAAAAGGAAATTTTAGTATTTGCATTAATTTTTTCAATATTTATTGCATTTATGGCAGGGTTTACCTCAGTCCTCTTCGGCGTATTAGTTCGTATTAGAGCTCCATTGCTTCCTTTCATCTTCTTAGTTTTAACTACGAATGTGTTTGAAAAACAAAATACTCAAATTACAAGCGAGACCTAAATATGTGTGGAATAACTGGTTTTATTGATTACAAAAAAAAGACCTCTATGCAGGATTTGCGTCAAATGACGGATGTCATGCATCATAGGGGTCCTGATGGATCGGGGTATGAGCGGATAGAGCAAAATAATTATGTCTTAGGTTTAGGTCATCGGAGACTCTCAATTATTGATTTAACGGAATCTGGTACTCAGCCTATGTGCTATAAAGGTTATTGGATTTGTTTCAATGGAGAGGTTTATAATTATGATGAAATCAAAAAAGAATTAGAGGCTTTAGGTAATAGTTTTCAGGGCACTTCAGACACTGAGGTTGTGCTACAGGCATTTGTTCGTTGGGGAAGTTCATGTGTCGATAAGTTTATTGGGATGTTTGCCTTTGTAATTTACAATACCTCTGATGGTCAGGTTTTTTGTTGCAGAGATCGTGCGGGAGTCAAACCTTTCTTTTATTATATAAAAGATGGCTTGTTTTTATTTTCTTCAGAATTGAAATCATTTCATAAACACGCTCGATTTGAAAAGAAGCTAAATTTAGCTTCGGTTTCGGCATTTATGCAATACGGCAATGTTCCCACTCCTCATTCTATTTTTGAGAATACTTTTAAGCTTAAGCCAGGCCATTTTTTAGCTTTTAATGCCAATGATATATTAGATGACAATGTTTTGAAACCTGCTAATCAGAAATGTTATTGGAATGTATATGATTCATACAATAAGCCCAAGATCAATCTCTCATTTGATGAGGCGAAAAACGAGACAAAGAAAATTTTGAAGAGTGCATGTGACTATCGAATGGTAGCTGATGTGCCTGTCGGTGTCTTTTTGAGTGGGGGTTATGATAGCGCATCAGTAACGGCCTTGTTGCAAAATGAAAGAGCTGAACGATTGAAAACATTTACTATTTCAGTTCCAGATATAGGTCTTGATGAAGCTCCTTTTGCAAAAGAAATTGCAGCTTATTTGGGAACAGAACATACAGAGATTAGCTGTAGCCATAAAGAGGCTATTGGGCTTATTGAAGAGCTCCCTTTTTATTATGATGAGCCTTTCGCTGATAGTTCGGCAATCCCTACGACTTTGGTGAGTCTTGCTGCTAGAAAACACGTTACTGTTGCCTTAAGTGCAGATGCAGGGGATGAGGTTTTTGCTGGCTACAATAGATATGATTACATTCAACGTTATGGTGAAAGATTAAATAAAATCCCATCATTTTTTAGAAAATCAATCGTTAAAGCTATGGAAATTGTTCCTTCTCGAGCGATACCATATTTTAAAAACACTTATAACTTTCATAACCGTTATGAAAAAATAAAGGGTGTAATGCGTAATCCAACTGAAGAGCAAATCATGCTGTCATTAAGTGAACAATTTACTGATGTTCAAATGCAAAAAATTGCCACTTATAAATATGAAAAGCTATCCACGGCATACGCATCGAAACAACTAAAGGAGGAATTCTTTTCTCCATTGTCTTTTATGATGGCTGTGGACTATCAAACATACTTGGTGGATGATATCCTACAAAAAGTTGACCGCGCTTCAATGACAGTGAGTCTCGAGGGTAGAGAGCCATATTTAGATCATCGCTTAATTGAATGGGCTGCTCAGCTACCTGATGAATTCAAATATTATAAAGGAGAAAAAAAGTATATCCTTAAAGAGATACTCCATGATTACATTCCAAAGGATATGATGGATAGACCTAAAATGGGATTTGCTATTCCCATTGCAGAATGGCTTCAAAATGATTTAAAACATCTCGTAGATCAATATATTAATGAAGACCTCATAAAGTCTCAAAAACTTTTTGATTGGTCTATTGTAGGTGATATCAAGCATCAATTTCTTTCGGGTAAAAAAGAATATGACGTGAAGATGTGGTATTTCCTAATGTTTCAAATGTGGTATGAAAAATGGATGACTTAAATGAACATATTTTATGAGAAAATAGAGCTACGTTTTTTGTTTCCTGCGGGCACGAGTAGGGGCGTCCTTCAAAAAAAACCTTCCTGGATTTTGAGGTGTAAAGAAGAAGAAAGCATAATAGGCGAATGTTCTGTTATTCCTGGTTTAAATATGGATTACACATCTGACAGTCAATATGAGGAGAAGGTTAATTGGGTCTGTGAAACTTTCAATATGCTTTTTAATAAGTTAAAAGCTGAGCAGCTCTTGAATTTCTTTAAAGAGGAGCTCCGTGATTATCCATCCATTCTTTTTGGTGTAGAAGGACTCTTCTATCAATTAGCGAGATTTAGAGGGGAAGATTCTTTTCATAGTCAGTTCTCTGAAGGTAAAGCTGCTATTCCTATAAATGGATTGATTTGGATGGGTTCTATAGATAAAATGAAAACAAGGGTCCAACAAAAGATTGAGGAAGGATTTTCAGTACTTAAATTTAAAATAGGTGCTCTCGATTTTGATAAAGAATACGAATTACTTTCGGAGGTAAGAAAAGCATTTGGTTCTGCCATTGAAATTAGAGTTGATGCCAACGGTGCTTTTAACCGTTATAATATTCATGAGGTATTGGCCAAGCTAAAAGTACTAGGTGTTCACTCTATTGAGCAGCCAATAATGCCTGGGCAGTCCGATTTAATGAGTTCCATATGTAAAAGTGCCCCTATCTCAATTGCATTGGATGAGGAACTTATTGGGATTAATATTTTAAGGGATAAAGTCAATCTTCTCGAAAAAATAAGTCCGCAGTTTATAATTCTAAAACCTAGCTTGCATGGAGGTATAGTTGGTACTTTAGAATGGATTTCATTGGCGGAAAAAATAGGTATCGGCTGGTGGGTTACTTCTGCTTTGGAATCGGCGATCGGTTTAGAGCTTATTGCAAGAATGGTTGGTTTTTTAAATCCTTCAATTCCTCAAGGGTTAGGCACAGGAGGTTTGTTTGAAAACAATTTTGATTCATCATTGGTTATTCAAAACGGAATGCTAAAGTATAAAAATGGCTAAGACCAAAGAAAACTGGAATACGCTCAATGAAAATGAGCGTAATATAATCGAAGATAAAGGAACTGAATATCCTTTCAGTGGATCCTATAATGACTTTAAAGAAAAAGGATTATACGTATGCAAAAGATGTGAGCACCCACTTTATTCGAGTGATGCTAAATTTGAATCAGGTTGTGGATGGCCCAGTTTCGATGCTGAAATAACAGGAAATGTTAAACAAATTTTAGATGCTGACGGACGTCGTGTAGAAATATTATGTAATCACTGCAATGGCCACCTTGGTCATGTATTTCGTGGTGAGATGTTGACCTCGAATAACACACGACATTGTGTCAATTCACTATCAATATTATTTGTTCCGAATCATCGCGAAGTATAACTTACTACTTCTTCACAATTGTTATATACTAGATCTCTTAATATAAGTTGAGAAGCGATTGCTAATTGACTGTAGTTTTGTGAACAATTCCCAAAGCCAGCAGCCTTGTTTTGCCACATTGCTTTAATCAATTCTTGGCTTCCTTCTTTGGGTTGAATAAGGTTCAATACTGCAGCTACATTTCCGGCTCCGGCATGATAGATATGTAATACAAGAAACCTAAACCAAAGGTCATTTTCTTTGTATTCAAGATTGTGCGATAAGAGTATTTTTTTTGCCTGTGGGATACATACGTTTTTGATTAGTTTTGCCGCTGCAGTTGCTGATTTGTCAAAGATTTTACGTTCATCTAGTGTTTTGTTTACAATTAGACCTTGTGCCCTTGCAACACCTGGCATTAGTTGGAATGCACCATAAGCACCTGATATTGATTTTTTCATCTGACCTGGACTTTCAATAAGTAGAATAGATTGTGCATACCACGGATCGACACACATTTCATCAAAAACGGTAATTCCTTCTTTTAAGGTAGGGTAGACAAGATCAAATTTATAAAAATCACATTTCCCCGAAGTGACATATATTTTCTCTCCTTCTTTTATTTTGTGCTTAATTCGCATTGATTCTCGAAATTTCGATTTTTCCATTTTATTGAGTGCATACCAATCTTTTGAAGGAATACTCTGTAATATTTGTCTAGAACTCGCAACGTTTACGATACAAGAGTCATTTGATAATGTCATTATTTTTTTCCAAAATGTAGCTTGAGGAAGCATGTCCCATCTTTCAGTATACATTTGTTCGCTCTCAATGATGAGATTCGATTCATTATTTTTTGCGATCCAAAGCTTTTCGTGTTCCCACGACGCGTCCATCATGTCTTGTGAAATCGTGAATTGTGAAAGTAATGTAATTGATAAAATGGTAATGTATAATTTCATGATAGAAAGTTAGTATTTCTTTTGTCAGATAATAATGTTGCAAACTCAATGTTAACAACAATAGAATGTGAAAACAGTTACATTTGCATACAGAACAATGAAAAAAATCCTCATTAGTCCATTTGTCTTGCTTGTTCGAGTTTATCAACTGATAATTTCGCCATTATTTCCTTCAACATGTCGTTACACCCCATCATGCTCTGCATACACAATACAGGCTTTAAAAGAGTGGGGACTCTTAAGAGGATTGTATATGAGCATTAAACGAATTCTTTCATGTAGACCTGGAGGCGGTCATGGTCATGATCCAGTGCCTGAGAAGTCTAGGTGATTTTATATCCCCGTTCGGAGAAAATCTTAAAAAAAGTCAACAGGTCATGAAATCCTTTTGATTTTTCTATGATTTCTTCAAGTGTAATCGATTCATTTACAGCTGTGTTTTGAATATCTTCAGCCATAAAATCAAACCATTTTATCAGGTGGAGAATGCCTTTATTGTTTGTTTTTGAAAAATCATCTGCTTTAACGGATGAGTAAAAATGTATTTGCTGTTTAGCCCTCGAAAACAAAACATTAAGCCTCTTGTGACCTCCAAAATTATTTATTGGACCAAATCTCATTTCAAATTTGCCATTTTCATTGTATCCATATCCCATACTGATAATCAGAAGGTCGCACTCGTCACCTTGAACGTTTTCTAAGGCATGCGTAAAGGCCTTGTTTTCATCAATTTTAGTTCTTAAAGTAAAAGCTTCTTGCGGATTTAAATAGGATAAAATAAGCGCAAGTTGAACCTCTGAAAATGCAACAACACCTATTTTGAGAGATGTTTTTATTGCTTTTGAAACTTGAGTCGCCACGGCTTTTGCTTCCTCTATGTTTTGACGATCCTTATATATTCCGTTGTCTATAAAATGATGAAATATAGGATTTTGTTTTTGTGTAACTTTTTGAAAGGTCAAAAGCCGATTGTTGTAAAAGTGCTCGTTGGAAAATGTGATAAGTTTAGGGTGGAGACTTCTGTAGTGATTGGATAAAAACACTTTAGGCAAATGATAATAAGCGTGATGCAATAAGCTCATTTCAGTTTCTTGTTTCTTTTTGAAGTAAGATCCAGGAGCCATCTGTTCAGGGTCTCCGCAAATGATACTTCGGACCCCTCGTTGCAGGGCTCCAATAGAATGGCTTAAAAGAAGTTGACTTGATTCGTCTGAAATAACGAAATCGTACATTTCTCTTTTCATAGGTACATGGTCTGCGAGTAGGGAGGGATTACCTAGCCAAACAGGTTTTAACACATCGATCCAGAGGGCCGCATCGGATTCTAATAGTTCCCGAATAGGTTTATGGCTTCTTTTTTTTGCAAATTCTTTAGTAAGAATAGATTTACCTTTTTTGAGTTTTTTTCGAAGATCTTTTTGTGAATCGTTGAGTTTTCTTAATTCAATTTTGGTAATGAGGTCAAGTTCGTTGAATTTCTCACTCCACTTAT
>JAKMFD010000061.1 GCA_022425625.1 Crocinitomicaceae bacterium
GGTTTCAGGAATGGACCGCTACTATCAGATTGTAAAGTGCTTTAGAGATGAGGATTTGCGTGCAGACCGTCAGCCAGAATTTACACAGATTGACTGCGAGATGGCATTCGTTGAGCAAGAAGATGTATTGCAAACCTTTGAAGGTTTGATTCAGCATTTATTTAGAGAGGTTAGAGGTGTTGAGCTTGATGCACAATTCCCAAGGATGACCTACGCTGAAGCCATGGAAAAATACGGCTCTGACAAACCCGACATTCGATTCGGAATGGAATTCAATGACCTCACCGAAAAAGCGCAAGGGAATGGTTTTGTCGTTTTTGATAGTGTGGATGCAGTATTGGCTATTAATGCTGAGGGCTGTGCAAGCTACTCAAGAAAACAACTTGATGCATTGACCAATTGGGTTAAACGCCCTCAAATTGGGGCTCTAGGCTTGGTTTATGTAAAATATAATGAAGATGGAACGAGTAAATCTTCTGTAGATAAATTCTACTCTGAAGAAGAGCGGAAAGCTTGGCTAGACCAATGTGGTGCAAAACCGGGAGACCTCTTGTTGCTGCTTTGTGGAGAACTTGACAAAACGAGAAAGCAGCTGAACGAGTTGCGTTTGCATTTAGGAACGGAGCTTGGTTTGAGAGACCCTAAAGTCTTTAAGCCATTATGGGTCCTTGATTTTCCATTATTGGAATGGGATGAAGAAAGTGAACGCTACCACGCTATGCACCACCCTTTCACTTCGCCGAAACCTGAAGACTTGGATTTAATCGATAGTGATCCTGGAAAAGTTCGTGCCAATGCCTATGACCTAGCTATGAATGGAGTTGAGCTTGGAGGAGGATCGATTCGTATTCACGACAAAGCACTACAATCCAGAATGTTTGACCTGCTTGGATTCACTAAAGAAGAGGCAGCAGCTCAATTTGGGTTCTTAATGGATGCGTTTGAATACGGGGCACCGCCCCATGGAGGTTTGGCCTTTGGTTTAGACCGATTGGTCGCCACTATGGGAGGCTCAGAATCCATAAGAGATTACATCGCATTTCCTAAAAACAATAGCGGCAGAGATACCATGATTGATGCTCCTGCGCCTATTGATGATGAGCAACGTAAAGAACTAGGGCTGTGATTTTTTTGTAGATTGCACTAAAATCTAAAATTTTAAATTATGAGTAACGCTAAATCAATGGGTGCAACTTTTATGGTGAACCTAGTAATGTTTATTGTATTAATCGTGATTACTTTTGGCCCTCCGGCCATAATCATGAAGGACTATTTTGATGCCGTAATGGAAGGCAATATTTCTAAAGCTATTCGAGCTATAGAAGATGTAGGAATGCTTCCTATCGTTTTAATTGTACTACATGGCGCATATGTTTTTGCTTGTTTTACGGTTGAAAGATTAAAAACTAAAATGACCCGATATTGGGCTTACCTTTCTATCTTTAATATTGTATGGTGGATTTACCTGATGGTATGATATACTTCATGTAGTATTTAAAGGGCCTCTGGCCCTTTTTTTATGCTTTGATTATTACACCCTTTATGGCTTTTAATTCTTGCTCAAGTTCTTGATTTGAAATCGGTATGCTGATCTTAATTCTTGGTGCTACTTCAAAATCTTGCTCTAGGATCAGACATTTAGAGGCTTTAACCGCATTCATTACAAACGGTAACACAGCATAGCTAAAGTTCAGCTCTATTTTTTTTCGGTCCTCATCCTCTATAATCTTTGCATTTTCAAACGCTCCTTTCGCCGCAGTTCGATAGGCATTAATTAGTCCACCGACACCTAGATTGGTTCCGCCATAATAACGAACCACTGCAACAAGAACATTCGTAAGATCAAAGGATTTTATTTGGCCATAAATCGGAGCCCCAGCACTGTTGGAAGGTTCGCCATCATCGCTATAGCGGTAATCGTCTTTTTTGCTGCCCAAGCAATAGGCATAACAAACATGAACACTCCCCGGATTTTCTTTTCTTAAACGTTCAAGATGACTTTTTACCTCAGTCTTGGATGTACATGGATATGCATAACCCAAGAACTTAGAACCCTTTTCTTTGTAAGAACCAAATCCTTTTGAAGCGATTGTTTTAAACATTATGTGAAGAGCTAATCCATTGATTACGCATTGGAGATATTATAAATCCCTTTGCATAACATTGATTAAACCTCTATTACTTGATTATAATTTTTTCCGACCACTGTTGCTCAGCATCTTTTAAACTTAAGATATACATTCCGGATCCTAATAATGTATCAATGCTATGTAAACTTCCTGTATTGGAAATGATATTTGAGTAAACGACTGTCCCAGTCATATCCGTCAATGTAAGTTTAGCACTAGTAAACTCTGTGGTAGATATGTCAATCGTAAATGACCCATTTGAAGGATTCGGTAGTACGGTTAATTTTGAAGAATTCAATGTTTCCAGCCCAATAGTCGAAAGCTCATCTACTAAATTTAAATCATCAATGTAATAAGCCCCAGGTGGTTGCTGTCCTGTAAATGGATTGTATGCGTATGCGCCAAACTCTACACCCCCAAAGCCACTCGTAACGCCAAAAGAAGTTGACATAATTCCAGCACTTACACCATCAACAATAAACTCAGAACTTAAATTGTCCAAATCAAAAGTTACAAGAATTGTATGCCAACCCGGCGTTATACCCGTTACTTCGAGATATGAGAACGCCTCCCAATCTAAAAACAGCATAGTAGAATCACCGAGAAGACTAATTGAATGAGGCATCTCAAGGCCGAGAGAATCGTGGAAACCAATAAAACCACCAGTACTTTCCTCCGGAACCAGAACACTTGCAGAAAATGAATATTTACCTTCGTTGTAATCAGACCACGTCCATGTTGCTCTTGTACTTGTAGTACCATCGTCCACAACATATCCAGAATTTAATTCCGAAACAAACTCATCCCCACTGACGACACAAGACTCAGCATCTAAACCTGTCCATAATCCCCAGTTATTTGAAGCACCAACAGTACTTACTAAATCACCAATCGCGTAATCATCAAAGGATTCACTTAACACACTAAATTGGGCCGAGACAAACCATGGAGTCATCATCAACACTACTAATACTTTGTACATATCTTAATCGTTTATTTGAGGGTTAAAGTTATTCAATTATGAAGGAAAAGCCAAAAGAACGGAAAAATTGAATAAAAAAAAGGCAGCCGAAGCTGCCTTTAATTTCTAGATTAGAAAATATTATTTGATAACGATTCTTGAAGAAAATTCGTTTGTGTTATCAGCAACTTTAACAACATAAACACCAGCATTGATGTCTAAGTTGAAGTTTTTAGAAGCGTTAGAGACAGCAGACAACTTCTCAGTGTAAACAACAGCTCCCATCATGTTAGTGATTGTTAATGACGCATTGTCAAAAGCATAGTCGTTGAAATCAATTGAGAATTCACCGTTAGATGGGTTTGGAGAAACACCAATCGCCATAGGATTGTTTTCTTCAATACCAGCACCACCAGTCATATCTACAACTTCAATATCATCATAGAAATACTCACCAGGGTTATACTCAACAGGATCTGCAAAAACATTAATTCCAGTTCCCCATAAATCAAATGCACCTAGACCGTTTACGGCCATGTCTCCATTACCAGCTGTACCCGTTCCTACTGATACACCATTAACAAAAACTTCAGAAGTGTTTCCATCAAGATCTACCATTAAATCAACTGCATCCCATGCTCCTGGAGTTAAAGGTGCTTGAGCAATATACGCTGCACCATCAGAAACCAATAATAAGGTATCACCAGAGATAATGTAGTACATTGTTGAATAAGTCGCATTTATATCCATTAAATTGTCTCCAATACCAACATATCCACCTGCACTTCCTTCAGGAACGTACAAGCTCATTTTGATCATGTATTGACCTGCATTAATATTGTTCCAAGCGTAAATACCATCAGAATCAACAGTTTCATTGCTAACTGATCGACCAGACATTGAACCATTTGCGGCATAAGCAGAACTTGCCAATGAAGAATATCCAGCAGAAGCCGCACCAAAGTCAGCTCCCCATTCTCTCCATCCATTGTCACCAGCGACGTCAGTCAAAACATCTCCATCAGAGTAGCTTTCAAAGTCTTCGGACACAAGCGTGATTTGTGCATTCATCAAAAAGGGTACCGCAAAAGCGGCAGAAAGTAAAATTTTTTTCATTTTGTTTGTTTTAAATTATTAAAAAGCTAAGATAAGAATAATTCGGCTTAATTTTTGAAAACAATAAACCACTAATTGTGAACAAGTTAATATTGAGTCAATCCAAATAAAAGCATCCTTTGATTATCAGCTACGTTATTGAGGTGATTTAAAATTCATTTATGAAACTTACGAAACACTTCCTAGGGTTGTTGGCCTTTCTTTTTTTGGGAATTGGTAGCACAAAAGCACAGGATAGCACCTCTATTTTATTTATTGGAAATAGTTACACGTATTTTAATAATATGCCAAGTATCGTTGCAGACATTGCTGCGTCTTTTGGAAATCATGTTGATTATGCATCTCAAACGCCAGGCGGTATGACCTTTGCAGGTCATGCGGGTAACTCAAATACTTATAGTGCAATGAATAGCACGGACTGGGATTATGTCGTGCTTCAGGCACAAAGTCAAGAGCCCTCATTCCCTTATGGGCAGGTAAACAATCAAACGCTACCCTTCGCTATGCAGCTTGCCGATAGCGCTCAAGCTATTTCGACTTGTAGCCAGGCTATGTTTTTTATGACTTGGGGACGTGAAAATGGAGACCCACAATGGGACTCAATTAATACTTTTGATAAAATGAATGCGAGACTGAGGCTTGCCTATCTGAGATTCGCAGATTCATCGAATGCCTCTGTTGCTCCCGTCGGTGTCGCCTGGAAATATGTTAGAGACAACCATCCAGAAATTAATCTTTATACCGGAGATGGTTCTCATCCGTCTTATGCAGGGTCGTATCTAGCAGCATGCACATTTTATGCTTCAGTTTTTCATAGCTCGCCAGTAGGTACCTCATTTAACGGGAACCTCTCAGCCAATGAAGCACTCTTGCTGCAGCAAGCCGCAAGCTTGAGTGTGCTTGACAGTATGGAAACATGGTCTCTTCAGCATCATGACTCTTTGGCTTCTGTTGATTTTTCGTGCCAAATTGATCCTATGAATATGAGCGTTTCATTCAATGAAGACATAGATTATATCGATTCCATACTTTGGGATTTTGGTGATGGAAGCACTTCTCAAGAACCTAACCCTTCTCATACTTATATGGAGCCTGGAACTTATCTGGTTCATCTCATTGGTTACAGCGCATGTTCAGGAGACACCGTATTACAAAATATACTGATAGAAAACCCTGTCAGTGGTATCCAATCATTATCGGAGGAATTGAATTATTCCATTCGAAAAACTACGAATACTGAAATAATACTAGAAACTGAGACATCAGTTAGTTTAACGAATTTGCGAATTCTCGATGCTATGGGCAGAAAACTGAGGGTAAATATCATGAATGCAACTACAAATTCAATTCGATTTAAAGTCAATCAAAAAGGGCCTGTTTTAATGTACTTTGAAACAAATGGTAATCCCGAAGTTATTCGCTTTTTTAATTAACCACCTCTAAATCGAGACATAAAGCACTTGTGAAGGTTTGTGGTACACTTATTGCATTATTTGTAAGTATGCAAATGAGGCATTTGTTTTTTATTCTACCTATTTTTTTGAGCTTTTTCACAGTCATTATTGCTCATGGTACTGCTGCTGATTTCAAATTTGAAATAACCGATTATGATGCAATGAATCTGTTCGAAGATTCTACTGAAGACTTTTTTTGCGAACTTATCATTAATAATAAAAAAGCTTATGTCTCATGTAATAACTCGTTAAATAAAGGCAGTCACTATCAAATTGATATTAAAAATCTCCCCTTTAAAAATGTCGAGACCCCACCTCCAGAGTATTTATCTTATTAACTATATTTAATTCAAAATATTCCCATTAATATCATAAATCAAAAAAAATGAAAACGAAAATATTTATATTAGGATGTGCCGTTGCACTCCTTTCATCTTGTGCCGTAATTCGTCCTGGAGACGTAGGCATCAAACAACAATTCGGTAAGCTCAAAGGCAAAACAAAAACCCAAGGGCTTATGTTTTTTAATCCCTTTACAAGCAGTATAGTCCGGGTTCCAATCAGAACTGTAAATAAGGAAATACGTCTTAATCTACCCTCCAAAGAAGGCTTGAATGTTCAAGCTGAAATTTCAATTCTTTACCACATCGAAGAAGAAAAGGTTAGAGAGATAATCACGCGTGTTGGAAAGCGTTACGAGCAAACACTTATTTTAAGCACCTTCCGTTCTGCATCAGCAGACGTCTGTGCACGCTTCTTTGCCAAAGACATGCATTCAGGAAAACGTGGTGAAATTGAAAAAGAAATCAAATCACAAATGTCAATATTACTTGAAGGCAGAGGTTTCGATATTGAAGCGGTGCTGCTAAAGAGTATTACTTTGCCAAAAGGGCTTTATGCTGCCATAGAAGGAAAGCTTCAGGCTGAACAACAAGCACAGCAAATGAAGTTTATTCTTCAACGAGAGGAAAAAGAAGCGGAAAGAAAACGCATCGAAGCCGCTGGTATTAGAGATGCTCAACTTATTATCAAAGAGGGTATCACTAAAGAAAATATCGAATGGAAAAGCCTTGAGGTATTAAAAGAAATTTCGATGTCTCCGAATGCTAAGCTAATTTTGACCGATGGTAAAACACCAGTTTTAATTGGAGGTGATAAAGACTAGAGTATTTGTTTTTACATCTAAATTAAATACGGCGACTCCTTTGGTGTCGCCGTATTCAATTGACAATTTGTGATTTATTCGACTGCTTTTTGTGAGCCATAAAACAATAACCCTATAACTGCTACATTCATTAGAATAACTGGCAGAGGTGCGGTAGGTTCACCTTTTATCGAAGAAATTAAGTCTGGAAGTGCTGAAAATCCGGCGATAACAAAAAACAAAAAGGAAACTCTTTTCTTTGCTGTAAGATCGGAAATTGAACGCGCTCCTATCATCGCAAAAGCAATACCAGAATACAATAAACCAACAACCAGCATGAAGGAATCGAACATGATTCCAAGCTCCTTGGTCATGTCTATTTTCTTACCAAAAGCATCTGCAAGAAGTAAATCTTTAAATTCAGGCTTAACCATTGCAATATAAATGGGTAAGGCCTGCAAAAAGGTTAATGACGCTGCAATTGTGAAAATATGTTTTAATTTCATAATGAATATTTTAGTGTTACTTTTTAAAACTAAATAACTTTTTTAAAAATAAATTTCGGAAATAAGTATTTACATACATTAATTGAGCAAACTTACTGATGAGACAATTATTCCTTCTTTTCATAATCTGTATTTCTTCAAATGTTGTTTTTGGACAAATTGATACGATTGAGGTGTATAGCAAAGTGATGGGCCGGTCGATTCCCTCCCTCGTTATAACCCCTAAAGATTATGATGTTGAAAATGATAAACTGCCCGTTCTCTATCTGCTTCACGGCGCGGGTGGCTATTTTAGCAATTGGTTATTTCGTGTCCCAGAAATAGAGCAGTACGCTGATGACTACAACCTCATTATTGTATGTCCGGATGGAGATAAAGCCAGTTGGTACATAGATAGCCCCATAGATTCTTCGAGTCAATATGAAAGCTATATCACAAAAGAGCTTGTACCTGCTATTGATCAAAATTATAGAACCATAAGGCAAAGGCGCGGACGTGCTATTACCGGTTTAAGTATGGGAGGCCACGGTGCATTTTACCTTGCTTTTCGAAATCAGGATATTTGGGGTGCCGCAGGAAGTATGAGCGGTGGCGTAGATATAATACCCTTTGCGGAAGAATGGAATATGGATGAGATTTTAGGCTCATACCCGGAACATAAAAAGAACTGGCAAAACAACTCGGTGATCAACCTCACCCATCTCTTAGATGGAGAGCTACGCCTTATTTTTGATTGTGGCACTGAAGACTTCTTTGCAGAAGTTAATGAAGCCTTACATCAAAAACTTATCAATGCAGAGGTCCCTCATGAATATACCATTAGACCTGGGAATCATAATTGGGACTATTGGCGAAACTCAATAAAATACCACCTCGTATTTTTTGATACTTTTTTTCATTCAAGCAATTAATTTAATTACTGCCGGGACAGCTCAATAATAGAATCAAGCATTCTGTTTTTAACCATTTGAAAAATGCGCTTGTTTACGGACTTTTCAAATTTAAGATACTGTTGAAATTCATCTTGACTAAGCTGACCGATAACGATACCTTGGATTTCTTTTTTGAAGGGATGGTCATTAAGAAAAGCCTGCTCTATAGCCAGAGTGCGTTTCTTTTTATCCATAACGTTAAACACCACGCGTTTTGATAAGAAATAGCTTTTGACCCGGAGTATTAAAATATCATGTTGCATTTTAATAATAGGACGAAGTACCATATTCTGAAAAAGTTCTTCCTCTTTTAGGTCACCTTCAGTAAGTGAATCAGGAAGAACAGGCCTCACCTTTTCCATGATTAGTTGTTATAGAAAGAACCCAAAACACGGTCCTCAAATTGAAAACCCCCTGCTGCCTCTTGTTTGTCCAATTTATTATATTCCACAAGACCCCATAACAAGAACTCCTTTAAAAATAATTTATCTTCCGTTTTTGCTAAAGCTTGATATTGGGTTACAATCTTCTCAAGAGGATCGATTGCATTTAGAATTTTTGCATACTCAGCATCGCTAAGTTCGGATGAAATCGAAAATGAACTGTGCTCCATGAACCAAGCAACCACATCGTCAAATTCGTCTGAAGAACCTGGTTTGCTCAATTTTTTGATTTCCCTAAAGCTCTGATTGAACAAAGTCTTGATCGCATTGCCTAAAAGCAATAACGCCACGTTTTCGGCACCCTCTTGTTCTCCTTCATAAACCAGCTCTACCTTACCCGTTATTGCGGGAATAACAGCCATGAAATCTGACATTCTTACTACCGTTTTATTCTGTTTTGTGATTAACATTCTATAGGTAGCACCACTCAATAAATTCTCGTACATGGTAATGCTCATTCGCGCAGAAACACCACTCTTAGCATCAATCAATTCATTTTCACGAGCTTCAAATCCAATTTGCTCAATCAACGTTTTGGCCAACTCTGGCACATATATGTCATCAGTTTGGAGGTGCTTTGCAATTTCTTGATTTGTGATTTTTTTCGCCAAATCAATAGAATTCGGATAGTGGGTGATGATTTGAGATCCTATTCTATCTTTAAGTGGTGTCACAATACTTCCTCGGTTGGTGTAATCTTCGGGATTGGCCGTAAATACAAAATTCACGTCTAAAGGAAGACGCACCTTAAACCCTCGGATCTGAACATCACCTTCTTGAAGAATATTGAAGAGTGAAACCTGAATTCTTGCCTGCAAATCTGGAAGCTCGTTGATGACAAAAATGCATCGATTCGCTCTTGGTATCATTCCAAAATGAATGACGCGCTCATCAGCATAGGAAAGCTTTAGATTGGCCGCTTTGATTGGGTCAACGTCTCCGATAAGATCGGCAACAGTCACATCAGGCGTAGCTAATTTCTCTGAGAATCGATCTGATCGATGCACCCACGAAATAGGTGTATTGTCTCCTTCTTTTGCAACCAACTCCTTGGCATAAAAAGAAATTGGATCCATTGGATCGTCGTTGATCTCTGAACCTTCTACAATCGGGATATATTCATCTAGTAGATCTGTTAATGATCGTGCAATTCTTGTTTTGGCTTGACCTCTTAAACCAAGTAAATTAATATTATGCTCAGATAAAATGGCGTGTATCAGCTGTGGTATCACGGTATCTTCATAGCCAATGATCCCTTCAAAAAGAGGCGCTTTTTGCTTAAGCTTTTCCATGAGGTTGTCACGTAATTCTGCCTTGATTCTTTTGGAAACATAACTCTGCTTTTTGAGGGCACCTAAAGTTTTAATCTCTTGAATATTCATACTTATCTTTTAATGTTTTTTTTGCGGTTGGTTTCGTAGTCTTCGAAAATCATTCCTCCCAATCCTTTGAGTCCAGTATAAAATGCTTTGCCCTGATTGGCAGCAGTAAACTCCTCAACAAACTGCTGTAGATATGGATCTTGGGCAATCATAAAGGTGGTAATTGGTATTTGAAGCTTACGCGCCTGCTTGGCCATGTTCAAGCACTTGCTGGTAATAAATTCGTCTAGACCATTGCTGTTTTTATAATATTCTCCCCCTGGAAGCTTAATGCAAGATGGCTTACCATCGGTAATCATAAAAATTTGTTTGTTGGTCTGTTTTTTTCGACGCAATATATCCAGTGCCAGAGACATACCCGCTACCGTATTGGTATGGTAAGGCCCTACCTGTAAATACGGCAGCTCTTTTAGCTTTATGGGCCACGCATCGTTTCCGAATACAATGATGTCTAGGGAGTCTTTTGGGTAGCGCGTTCGAATCAGTTCTGCCAATGCCATGGCTACTTTTTTAGCAGGCGTAATACGGTCCTCTCCATAAAGAATCATGCTGTGGCTAATATCAATCATTAGGACGGTACTCATCTGGGCATTGAAGTGCGTATCGTTGACCACCAAATCTTGTTCTGTCAGTTTAAATTCACCTGCACCATGATTGACCTGCGCATTTTTAATGCTTTCAGTCATGGATATTTGATCCAGCCCATCTCCAAAGACATAGTTTTTCATGTCACCCGTAAAATCTTCTCCCTGCCCGGAATGTTTGGTCTTATGGTTTCCTTTTCCTGACTTTTTAAGCGACCCGAAAATCTGATTGAGTGAGCGCTGACGAATCAGCTGTTCCGTTTTCGAGGTGATCTGAAGTCCCTTACCCTTATTCTTTTTGGGATTATCGTTGAGAAATCCTTTTTTCTTGAGGTCTTCGATAAAATCTTCTTTGCTGTATTCCGCAGAATATAGCTTGTACTCGCGATCCAACTCATCCATCCAATTGAGGGTCTCATCTACGTCTCCGGAAGTGAATACAATCAACTCTTGAAAGATATCAAAGAGCCGCTCAAAAGGAGACTGCTCCTTTTTCTCATGCGGAGAAAAAGTAAAACCAGATTTTGAATAAGAATAAGATTTAGACTTCATGTATAAAAATAAAACGCTGTTCAACGACCTTTATGC
>JAKMFD010000141.1 GCA_022425625.1 Crocinitomicaceae bacterium
TCTCGTTTTCATAGTAGTTGGTTTAATAGTTGAGTTCAAAAATATCATTTTTTTAGGGTAACGACTCCATTGTAGGTTTGTCCATTACCTAAATCAATCACATAATAATAATCTGCAGTTGGGCATTCACGTCCCTTGCTCGTTCCGTCCCAAGCTGGGTCTTGTGCAGTACCTGAATACACTTTCTGTCCCCAGCGATCAAATACCGTAACCAATGCATCGGGGTAATCTACCAATCCTTGGATGTCCCAAGAGTCATTATTTCCGTCACCATTTGGTGAAAGCCCACCAGGAATGGCAAAAGGAAGCTCAGAAGCTGGTTTGGAATCGGGTTGCTGGAAGCCTAGGGTATGAAATTCATTGTTTTGAATTGTTGCGGTAAATGGCTCACCAATGGTATAGCTCATTTGCATATTCGAATTGCTAACAGATTGTCCAGCGGCCCCAATGACATCTCTAGAAATTTCTAATTGGGCGTGAATCGCAAAAGTTAAGAACGCGAAAAATCCTAAAAGTAGGTTCTTCATGTATATTAATTTAATCCAAAGTAAAAGAAATTTTAGAATTTTACAAGACAGCCATATGGTTTATTCAGTTTTTATTTGGTCATCTATTTGAATTAAGATATTAATTATTGCAACTCACTTGCATTATTAAAACTTAGGTATTATTTTTGTCCCTATGAAGCAATTGCTCCATTACTGTATTTTGTTTGGAATGGTGCTGATTCATGTTCCGAAAGAAATGTTACATGATTGTAGCCATGAGATCCATCATTGTGACAATGAAAAAAAGGATGGTCATTCAGAACAGAATCACGAGGGCGCTTTATTCGAAGAGGCAGATTGTGATCTTTGCCTTTATAATTTTCAATCCTTAAATACACCTGACTTTGAGCTTATTTCAGTTCCTAAATTGGAAATAAGTCAACAAACCTTCTCTCAAGAAAATGTGATCTGTCTTGGTTCACGCTCATTTCTCCAACTTAGGGGACCCCCTCAAATCGTTAAAATAGCTAGCTAAAAAATAACGATTAAAAAATAAAAATGAATAAATTTTCTTTGGTGCTCCTGTTTATGACAGGATATGTATATTTCGCACAACAGTTGTCTGGAGTAGTTATGGATGGTTTAAATAATGAACCTATACCAGGCGCTAAAATAGAGCTGAATGAATTAAATGTCGCTACGTATACGAATAGTGATGGTTCGTTTTCACTTGAAGGTGATTGGCCTGAAACATTGACGCTAAAGGTAAGTTCTGCTACTTATGAATCACAAATCCTTGCTATTTCTTGTTGTGACCTTATTCAGGTAAAACTCCAACCTGACCCTCACAATATGGAGGAAGTAATGGTTCGTGTGGAGCGCAGAGCACTCCAAGGAAGTATGACGCAAAAGACAGACTATATCGAATTAGATAAGTTGAATGTGATTTCGCCATTGACCATTGCAGAGGCTTTAACGCAAATAGATGGTGTACAAATGGCCTCGTATGGACCTCTAAATGCTAAACCTGTTATTCGAGGTATGCAAGGAATGCGTGTTGTGACCTTTTTGAATGGTATGCGCATTAACAATCAGCAATGGGGCGGAGATCATGGTTTGGGAATTTCTCAAGCTGGTATGGAAAGTGCTGAAGTGATTAAGGGGCCTATGTCTCTTATATATACCGGCGATGCTGTTGGGGGACTTCTGTATTTAAAGGACGGTTCATTTGCTCCACAAAATTCTTACAGTGTAGATGTGAATTCGCAATTTGAAACTGCGAGTTTAGGAAGTCAAAACTCCGTGGTCTATAAACTTTCGGGAAAAAAGCTAAGAATGAGTGCGGCTGGAATCTATTCAAGTTATGCAGATTATAGGCTTCCTAATGGTCGTTTTTTGAGTGATTCTCGTATGAATGACATGGGAGGGAAGTTAAAGTTGGGCTACAATTCAGGGAAATGGAATTGGGAGCTAAATTATTTATATTCCAGGTCTACAGTAGGAATACCAGGGCACACTCATGATATAAATCCTGCTCCTGAATCTTTTATGCTCGATGAACAAGATCGAGATTATTCTTTGCCGCATCAGGCAATAAAGAACCATTTTGGGAATTTAAAAGCCACTTATTTTATCAATACCAAAAATAAAATGGAGTTTTACGTCAATCATGGCCTTAATAATTTGGCGGAATATGAGGAGAAAATATTTACTCCAGCTATTGACATGTATCTTAATTCTAGTTCTGTTCAAGCAAGACACCATTGGAATCCAAATAAACGACTGCAGTTACTATCAGGAATACAAACGATACTTGAAAGTAATAAGAATGGTTTAGATGCAGAGGAACGTTTGATTGAAGACGCTGACCAATATGATTTGGGCTTATACAGCTCTCTTTCCTATGATTTGAAGGATGTCAAATTAAACGCAGTGCTTCGTTTTGACAATCGTTCAATGCGAAGCTCGGATTTCAGTGCCGACTATCCAAATCTAAATGCAGCAATTGGTATTAGAAAACAATGGGAAGGTAATACTATAAAAGATCTTTCCGCTCATTTATCTTCTGGAACAAGAGCGCCTCATTTATCTGAGCTATTAAGTGATGGAGTTCATCATGGTGCAGTTCGATATGAGCTGGGGGATCGTAATTTGAAATCTGAACGTTTTGTTCAGCTAGATATCAATTATGAGTTTTCGAATGAGCATTTTTCGCTGATGTTTAATCCTTTTGCTACCTATGCCAATGGATATATTCAACTTGCTCAGCTTGATTCAGTAATTGATGGGATGGACGTCTATCAATACGCTGCCAAAGAACGTGTATTGCTATATGGATTAGAAACAAGAGTTCATTATCATCCACATTTTGCCCATCGAATACATTTTGAATCAGGTTATTCAAATACCTTCGGAAGAGACTTAGGCATCGCGCAAGAAGGCGAAGATCTCTATTTTATGCCTCAGGCGAGACTGCGATCCAATGTACGTATTGAGTTGTCTAAAAAGAAAGCGTTCGGTTTTGCTTCAGTCATTGTTCAGCATAATTATTTTTTCAATCAAAATCGCATTGGGCCTCTCGAAACAGCTACGGACGCCTATCATTTATTGCAAATGGGCTGTCAAATGGAGTGGGATAGCCATTGGCCTGTTCAGTTATCTTTTGGTGTACGAAATGTATTAAACACGAGCTATATCAATCATATGTCTAGTCTTAAATCTCTTGGTTTAATGGAGCCAGGAAGAAGCTTCTATTTCAATCTTAAGTGGAGTATTGAAGGGAGAAATCAATCAAATAAGTAATTAATAATCAATAATCAATTAAATTTTAACTTATGAAAACTAAAATGTTTTTTGCAGCAGCGCTGCTTATCGCAGGTGCATCTTGCAACAAAGACAAATGTTACGAATGTCATTATGACGGTCCTGATGGAGCGGAAGTAGAGCTGGAAGGTGAGTACTGTGGAGATGCAGCTGAGGATATAGAAAGTACGGGTTATGTAATGGACAGTGTTGTTTATGATGTTCACTGCGGAGAGCACTAATATTGTTCCTTTTTTGAATTAAAAGCGTCTCATTTGAGGCGCTTTTTTTATTGGTTAAATTTGTCTAATTTAGCATCCTAAAACCGAATCAAATGAAACAATATTTACATCTTCTATTCGCCCTTATAATTTGTAATGGCATTACATATTCCCAGAGCTTTAATCTCGACGCCACAAGTGTAACCATCGATGCTTGCACAGGGTGTGCAGGACCAGGAAATAATACAAACCTTAATGCATTATCGGATGCCACACTTAATTGGTCTATAATTGATGTGGATATTCCTGAGGGTTGGGAGTTTTCTAATTGTTTTCCTAATTGCTATCCAATTGGGGTTCTCTCCGGTGTTTTAAACATTACGTCAGGTCAGCAATATTATTTAAACTGCCATGTTTATCCAAATGAAATTATGGGAGAAGGAACCATAACTATGGAAATTACAGACAATGGTGGTACTGTTGAGGAAGTGACCTGGACCGCGCTTATTGGAAGTGCAGGAATTATAGAGAATATATTGAATGAGGATCAGCTTTCTATTAAATCTATATACAATATGCAAGGTCAGCAGATTCAAGAATTACTGAAAAACGAGCTGCAAATTGTAGTTTTTAGTGATAATTCTAGAAAGCAAGTATTCATAACTGAATAAGTAAGGATCTAAAAAAAATGCAAAGACCTTCAGTAATGAGGGTCTTTTTTTATGCTTATTAATTGATAATTGTCTGTTTTAATAGATATTTTACAGCGCACCGACCTCTTCTATTCCAGGTAAAATGGAGTATTAACTGATAAATCCATTCTCTTTAAAAAGGTTACGAAATTTCATAATTTAATTAATGAACTACGTATTATCACCTAATTGCTTCGTAGGGATTACATAGTCGGAGTATAGTGTCCATCTGTATTTTGTATTTGCTTTGCTTGTTTTTGTTTCAGGGGTGCAT
>JAKMFD010000189.1 GCA_022425625.1 Crocinitomicaceae bacterium
TTTCATGAGTTGAAATTTGGAGATACGTATAACTTACTGAAAAATGAAATCTACCAATATGAACATATCGAAATCAGAGAATCCAATTAAAACTTATAAAGATTCATCAACTTACGATAAGAAGGACATTCCTTTGCCTTGGACATAAAAGAAGTCGATCCCATGAGCTCATTACAATCTTCTAATTTGGCATTATCTAAAGCAGATGCAGCATCAACGCCGCCGTTTTTAGCAACCTTATAGCTAATGTCTGCACAATCGCATGGGGTGTATTCGATTATTTCTTGTTTTACGGGTTTAACTTTATCCTCTGAAGCATTTTCTGTGGCAACTGAGTCATCACTGAACACTACTATAAGAATGACCATTAAAGTAAGACCGCCAAAAAAATATAAGAGGAATTTTTTCGCAATACGTTCTAATTTTTTATTGGGCGGCATAGTTTCTATTTATAGTTATGAGTTAAGATAATACTTATTTCTTAAAAACCTGATGTTGACCTATTTCTGTTACCCAATTTGGGAGCTGATTTGGATCATAGGGTTCCCCTATCGCATTGAGGACCTCTTCTGGTTTTACAATTCCATTTTTTGAGGTAAAAGCATACTTGACCACAGAGGCCATATAGGTTTTTTCATTACGCTCAATCTTCTGAAAGAAATAAAACCAGTTCGCGTCATAACCAATAATTTTGGTCTTGAGCTCAAACTTTTGAAACAAACGCAGCCGATGTCGGTATTCATTATAAGTTCCTGTAATGGTCAGAGACCATTGGTTCTTTTTTAAAAAAGTATTGATGTCCACGCGAGTTCCAAAACCATAGCGCCCTAAATCAAGAAGCGTTACATAACGACCGTTATTAAGTTCTAAAAAAGGATCAATGTCTTGAGGCCATACCATTAACGGAATGACATCACTCTCTTTGCTAAAAAAATCTAGCTTTGGCTTCATTCTACTGGAAATCAAAACCCTAGCGAGTCTCAGGTATGGGTACATTTATTTAAAGTTTTTAACAATTCAATGATAAGTATTTTTTATGAGGCATTCAATTGCTTTAGCATTGTTTTTTATCTTTAAGAAAACCGAAAATTATGGAACCGTCAAAATGTACATGTGGTTGTGCTAGCTGTAAAAATGGAGATTGTAAAGGTTGTAGCTGTGAAAACTGCTCTAGCCCAAATTGTGGAAAACGTTAAAAGCAATTTAAAAAATTACTTTCCGATACAGAACTTACTGAAGATACTACCCAGCAAATCATCTGTTGAGATGTCTCCTGTTATACTACCCAAATGAAACATGGCTTGACGAATGTCCATTGCGATAAAATCACCCGTAGTGCCATCTTCCAAACCGTTGGACGCTTTTTCGAGTGCCTCCGAAGTTTTCAGTAATGCCTCATGATGTCTAGCGTTGGCAATAATGGTGTCGTTCTCAAGATCAAGGGTTCCGACCACTGCGCTTACCATTTCTGAATTTAGCACATCAATACCAATGCCTTCTTTTGCACTAATTGGGATCGAACCTTTTATTACTTGTTTACTTAAATCTGATTTATTGACGATGAAAAGCACCATCTTATCTGGATGTGCCCCTGACAATTCCCTACTCCAAGATTGTGTTTCAGCAAGATTGGCTTTGTCTGTGGCATCTGCCAAACAAAGTACAATAGATGCTTCTTTAATTTTTTGTTGAGAACGTTCAATACCCATCGACTCAATATGTTGGGTTGTTTCTCGAATACCAGCAGTATCTATGAGTCGGAATAGTATTCCATCAATATTTAAGGTTTCTTCAATGACATCACGTGTCGTTCCAGCTTCATCGCTAACGATCGCTCGGTCCTCTCCTAACAGCTGATTTAGAAGTGTGCTCTTTCCCGTATTCGGCGCACCCACAATTGCTACAGGGACTCCGTTCTTTAGCGCATTTCCTAAGGCAAAAGATGCTGCCAGCTTCCCGACTGTATTTAAGACTTTACCTACAAGAGCTTTAAGCTGTGTGCGATCTGCGAACTCGACATCCTCTTCAGAGAAGTCCAACTCTAATTCAATCAAAGAAGCAAAAGCAATCAGCTCTTCTCTTAGCACTTTTAGATCTGAAGATAAGTTCCCTTTTAATTGACTCAAGGCAATCTGATGTGCCTTTTTGCTTTGAGCAGCAATTAAATCTGCAACGGCTTCCGCCTGAGAAAGATCTAACTTTCCATTAATAAACGCGCGTTGAGTAAATTCCCCTGGTTTGGCCATTCTGCAACCATGATATTGCAATACTCGTAAAATTTGCTGCTGCACATATGGTGAACCGTGGCAAGAAATTTCAATGCTTTCCTCTCCGGTAAAGCTCCTTCCTTCCTCGAAATAGCTTATCAAAACCTCGTCTACTTGAATTCCATCATTGTCGCTGATAGTGCCGAAGTGGAGCGTGTGACTTTTAACTAAGGAAAGGTCTTTTGAAAAACATTTTGTAAGAATTGCTTTCGAATCAGGCCCCGAAACACGAACAATCGCTATTGCACCAATCCCATTTCCCGTAGCAATGGCACAAATCGTTTCAGTCTTTACGTTCATGGCGCAAAGTTAAGAATTAAAGACGCGCTGCAAAAGACAGATCTGTCAATGTCATCAAAAAAGAAACAAGTGCTTCTCGCTCTTTTTTAGTTAACGTAAATGGCTGTATCAGTGGGTCTTGAAGCTGGTGCCCCGCACCACCCTTAGCATAATGATCAATGACTTGCTCCAATGAGGCGAAGCTTCCGTCATGCATGTATGGCGCGGTGTATTCGACATTCCTCAGAGAAGGTACTTTAAAATGTCCCATTTGAGACGAGTCTTGTTTGATTCTAAAGCGCCCTTTGTCCGAACCATAATCCATATACAAACCATTATTTCGAGCTTCGTAATTGGTGAAATTAGGAGGTACATGACATTCTGTGCAATAAAGTTTCTCTGAAAATATTTTATAGCCTGCACGTTCTTTCTTTGTTAGCGCAGAAGAATCTCCGTTCATAAAATGATCATAAGGAGAACTCATCGATAACAATGAACGTTCAAAAGCGGCAATACTTCTCGTTAAAACCCAAGCATCAAAATCGCGACCATAAATTTCTTCTGCAGCTTTTTGATATTCTGGCACACTCCGTAAAATTGGAATTAATGTTCTCATATTGTGTCCCATTTCTGTGGATTCCTGAATAGGAACAATGACTTGCAATTCTAAGGTTTTAAGATGCGCATCAAACATAACTGTAGGTAAAAAAGCAGCATTCAAAAGACTTGGCGAATTACGTTCTGTTTTTTGACCATTAATCCCTGTGCTAGTTTTTTTTCCATCAGTAAAAGCAAGACCGGGTTTGTGACATGAGGCACAATTAATGGTATTGTCTAAAGATAATCGCGTATCAAAAAATAGGGCTTTCCCCAGTGCGATTTTAGCCGAATCCATGGCATTATCAGATGGAGAAGGGGTAGTTACGAACGCATTTAAATCCGGAAGAGATTTACACATCCATAGACACAGGATAAGACCAAAAAAACCGAAAAAACAAACGGTCTTTCTTAACATTATGGCATAATGTATTTTATCGTTTCAAGTTCCAACCCGTCTTGGTTAAACAAAGAAACGAAGACGAGGCCTTTTTGCTCTATATCAATGCTAAAAGCTGATGTTCCAGAAACATATTGACTTATAATTAGCCTGCCTAACTGATCAGTAAGCTCAAGGGACGTTGCTTGACTTGGAATATTCGCCACATTCAATCCTTCCGCATTATGATATACAAAAGCTTGTTGAGCTATATATTCTGGGATAAGTGCTTGAGCAGAAACCGTGAAGACTTCTTCTGTAAGTAAATTACTCATCATTTGTACATTTTCAGGTCCGGCACCATGACTAATTAACATCCCTGATAAAGTGATTGAATTAAACCATCTATCAACATTGCAATAAAGCTCCAGGTCAATTTGAGTATTTGAAGTCTCTGTTGGGATTACATCTAAGCTTATTTGCTTGGCAAGCTGAGGGCCCACATTATGCAATTCAAAGGTTGGAGAGCCGGCGGTTACGACATGCATATATCCAAAAGCCCAACCCCAATACATTGAAGGATCCTGAAAACTTAAAGGATGATCTTCGGGATAGGAGGAAATATCAATTGACTCCGAGCCATCCTGTGTATTGAACCTTTGCGGAACGCCGAGTGTAAATTCTATATGCTCTATACTTTCTACCTGTAAATTCCCGAGAGATAATAAATGATCCTCCATAGAAACAAGAAATACCGCTGGTGATGCTGTAACCATCTGACCACCATCGTGCGTAATAATTATATCCGAGACGTAATAGTTCAAATAATCAATGGACAAAAAATCCCCCGAAGGATGTTGATAGCTCACACCTGTTTCAAAATCTGCCCCTGAGAAAACGGGTTTTAGGTTCAAGAATACATTTTTTTGACCAAATGAAATTAGCTGAACAAAACAAATTAAGCTTAGCAAGAATAATAGCTTCATGGTTTTATGGTTTATTAGCAATATATAAAATTTCTTTTTTCGATAAACGATACTTTTTTACTTCCGTTGGTTCCCAGTCTTTATTCATGTCAAACGCATCGACTTTAAAACCTGACTTTTCAAGCCATTTTGGATAATCCAAGCCAAAAAGACGTACATGATCTTTTTGCCAGAAATGCTTTTCTCTTTCTGACGGGCTAGTAATACTAGGGTCTTCATATGTTTCTTTTCGCGTCATGTCCTGAGGTACTTGCATTATAGCCCACCCCCCTGGCTTCATGACCCTTTGCAATTCACTCATACAACGAATGGGGTCGTCAACATGTTCCATGACATGATTACAAAAAACAACATCATATTGATTGTCTTCAAGTGGAATATCATGTAAATCAAAGTGCATATCTGCGATGGGAGAGACCAAATCCGCTGTTATATAATCTAAATTTTTTTGTTTTTTAAAGTGTGGCAAAAAACACTGTTCAGGTGCTATATGTAAAACTTTCAAGTTTGCCGCTGTAAAAAAATTAGTTTCCCTCTGCAGGTATAACCACATCAACCTGTGTCGCTCTAAGGTCAGGTCATAAGGACAAAGTACGTTTTCTCTATGTGCAACCTCTGAACCATAACTTAAAAATTTCGAAAAAGAACGTTCACATACGGGACATTCTACTGCTGAGCCTCGGTATAAGAAGGGCGCAAAAAACTTAAAGATGTAGCTCAACCTTATCAATACAGGTCTGGGCAATGCATTCAATAAAAATTTATAGAGTTTCTTCACAGCAATAAAGGTACAACAAACAGAAAAGATATTGCGTACTTTTGAACTATCAACCTTCCTTTAACATGAAAAATTATTTGACCCTTCTCTTTTATACAAGCTTTTACATTATGGCACAAAACAATACTCCTTCGGCTCCAAAAATAGACAAGACACTCGTTAAATTTGATCACGAAAGAATTGACCCTTATTACTGGATGAATCAACGTGACTCTTCAGATGTTTTAAAATATATTAAGGAGGAAAATGACTATTGTGCAAATTATTTCTCTAAACTCGAGCCATTAGTTGAAAAAATTCAGGATGAAATAGAGCAACGGATTGATCCAAACGAACAAAAAGCCCCTTTCTGGTATAATGGAAAACTATTCCAGGCACATAATGAAAAAGGAATGGAGTATGAAAAAATTTATACCCTAAAAAATAATGAAGCGACGCTGTTCTTTGATGAGAATGAAAGAGCGAAAAATCAATCTTTTTATGATTTAGCAGATTGGGAACTTTCACCAAACAACAAATTCTTAGCAGTAGCGGAAGATTTTAAAGGTCGAAGAAAAAACACCATTTCCATTCGTAAAAACAAAACTGGAACCTATCTTGAGGACCGTATAGAGGATAGTAATGGCGATATTATCTGGTCTAATGATAACAAGACCATTTATTACATTAAAAAAGATCCGCAAACCTTAAGGGAATATCAGGTCTTTCGTCACACGATAGGTACAGACAACAGTGAAGATGTACTTGTCTATCAAGAAGATGATGAAAAATACAGTGTCTATTTTTCTAAATCTAAAACAGGTGCATTTATTTTTATTAACTGCTACAGTTCTTTGACTTCTGAAGTCAGATGGCTTGATGCAAATAACCCAAAATCTACACCTCAAATCTTCTTAAAAAGAAAACAAGGACATTTATACTCTGTTACCCATCATGGCAATGGCTTTTATATTGTTAGTAATGACGATGCGCCAAATAATAAAATTTTATTTACGCGAACTGTGCCTAAAAGTATAAGTCAATGTCAAGTTTTTCAAGAAACCAGCACAGATACTTACATAAATGGAATCAGCTCTTTTGAAGAATTTATGGTTATTCAAGAACGAACCATGGGCTTAAATAAAATTAAGATCTATCCCTTTGAATCAAAAGAAACAAAGTATATATCCTTTGACGAAGAAACTTATTACTTGGGCTTAGCCATGAATGATGACTATAAATCTAAAACGCTTTATTATACTTATAATTCCATGACGACTCCCTCAAGTATTTATGCTTATGATATGACGAATGGAAAGCAAACACTTTGGCATCAAAAAGAAATTAAAGATCCAAACTTTTCCTCCAAAAATTATACTTCGAAAAGGATATGGGCTCGGGCAAACGACGGGACTGAAATCCCTGTTTCTTTAGTGTACAAAAAAGGTATTGATTTAAGTAAAGCTCCATTATTATTATACGGTTATGGCTCCTATGGAATAACAATTCCAGATGTATTCAGCGCAACAAGATTAAGCTTATTAGATCGGGGCTTTGTTTTCGCGATTGCACACATTCGGGGTGGAAAATATATGGGTGAGCATTGGTATGAAAATGGTAAGTTTATGAAAAAGATAAATACATTTACCGACTTCATAAATGCTGCAGAATATCTGGGCCATATGGGGTATTGTGACCCTTCAAGAATTTATGCACAAGGGGGGAGCGCAGGAGGGCTACTCATGGGTGCAATTTCAAACATGGCACCGTACCTTTGGAAAGGTGTTGTCTCACAAGTTCCATTCGTAGATGTATTAACGACAATGTTAGATGAAACGATACCACTTACGACCTCAGAGTATGAAGAGTGGGGTAATCCCAATGATGAGGCTTACTATTATTATCTACTTAAATACTCACCGTATGACAATATCAAAAAAATGGAGTATCCTGCGATGTACATCACAACAGGGTACCATGACTCACAAGTTCAATATTGGGAACCACTAAAGTATGTTGCAAAAATGAGAGCTTTTAAGACGGATAAGCAGCCCTTTTTATTTGACTGTAATATGGATGCTGGGCATGGAGGAGGCTCTGGCATAAGTAATGAAAGAAAAGAAATAGCTAAAGTATATGCCTTCATTTTGGGGATGGAAAATAAGATTAAGTAGCCTCCTTATTTTGCTCTCTTTCCATTTGAGAGCTCAACAGGACTCTTCGGCAATTGAAGACTTTAAAAATAAAAAAGTGTTCTATCTGGATATGGGGTATAACAATACTCCGTTTAGTATAGATTGCCCAATCAATGGCACAAATGAAACCATAAAATATAGGAACAACTTTAAAACGCTACTTGGCATTGGCTTTGCCTACAAGTGGTTTCACTTAAGAATCGGGTTTCCAATTTTTGGTTATGTGAAAGATGTTGAAAAGTGGGGAGAATCAAATCAGTTTGATCTTGGGTTTAATTTTACAATCAAAAAATTCTTTTTTGATGCCGATTTTAAAACTGTTCAAGGGTATGCCATCCAGGATTATGCCTCACTCGACTCAAACTTCATTTCACTAAATATGCCACAGTTGACAATGCCTAGTGTAGGCACCACAAATTTCAGCTTAAATAGTTGGTACTTCAATGATAGAAATTTTAAAATGGCCGCATTGCGCGGAAAACAAGCACATTATAAAGATTTAGTTCATACCTGGTACATTAAAGGTTCATTTAATCTATTTGGTGTAGATAACAATGGGAATTCAATCGTTCCTCAGGAGATTACAAGCATGGGGAGTACTCAAACTAAGGCGGCTTCTCTTTCGGCAATCGATATTGGTATCGTTCCCGGATATGCCTTTGTAAATCGCTTAAAAAATTGGCAGTTTTCTGGTTGGCTTGGAATTGGAGGGGTCGTTCAATCTAAGTTTTATGTAGCCAATGAAACACGCGGGTTCCTCGGACTTGCTCCTCGCTATGACATCAGGCTTCTGGGAGGTTATTCTGATAAGAAATTTTTCGCTTTTGTCGTTACAGAATTTGATAATAAATCTATTCGTTTTTCTGAAATTAAATATAACCTGAACTCGTACAGCATCAAGCTTGTTGGCGGCATTCGATTTGGGAAATAGGCTTAGAGTTTAATAGATACCCATTGCGGGTTTGACCCATGCATCAACTTTATATTATATGTCCCTTTTTTTAAACTTTTAAAAGAAAAATAAACTTGGGGTTTATCTAATAAGATTGAGGCCAATTCATTAAAATTTTGATCTGCCATGATCACCCTTGGATCATCCTCAAAAAGGCCATTTTTTTCGAACAAAAGCTGCTTGTGATCATCTTGAGTCATCGAGATAAAGCCAATATGCTTACCCTTTGTTTTTTTATCGCGCATAATTCTTTTTATCCTCTTGGCACGTGCTTGACTTTGATCGATTTCACTATGCGTTATCGGTTGTACAAAATTCACCGCAGGTTTCGCAGGATTTCTTTGTCCGTCAAAACCATTAGTAGGGTGCCATACGCGCATATAATCAACATAAAAATCACTTGGAAATTTAGTATCTTCATTGATACCTGGTCCGAATGCCTTCCCATCTTGAGCTACAGCGAGATTAGCAATTAGGTGCATACTTGTTTCAAAATCGCCTTTAAAGGTACCTGCTTCTTGACCATTCAGATACATTTTAATCTCTCCAGGCTTCCATACTCCAGAATAAATTACAAATGCATCTGTTATTTTTTCATCTGCCTTAATCCATGCACCCCATCTCTTAGTTCTTCCAAACCAACCGGTCTTTACACGATTACAATTATTCGGGCAATGGACATCAACATGAAAATGATTTGATTTTTCGCCTTTCATTTCCATGAAGTCGATTTCTTCATTGGGGAAACCACCGTATAGCCAAAATGCAGGCCATAGACCTTTGCCACTTGGAGACTTGCAACGGGCCTCAAAATAACCATACTTAAATTGTTGTTTGCTCCAAACCGCTGATGTCAAATAGCGCAATGAAACCTGATTGCCATTTTTAATATCAACATCATTCTCAAAAGCACCTCCAGTTTCAAGAACCCACTTTGGAAATGCACGCCATTCGGAAACGGTATCTGCGGATAGTTTAAGCAATCCTTCAGATTGGCTGACCATTTTTTTGTCTGCATATGACCCCTCATCCGCTAATAACCCTCCCCACGGGTATTTAGGATGCCATATACCTTCATTGACCTTGGGTCCATTAAATTCATCACCAAAGAAATAATACCATTGCTTAACGGTATCGCGCTCCACCTTCCAGAGCACGGGTTCAATTTGTGCTTTTACAGTCGAAACTAGAAATAGAAATAAGATGAATCGCATTAGCTTTTAATAAATATATTTTTCGGTTCCGTAAAAAACTTAAGAGCCTCCCATCCTCCTTCTCTTCCGACACCCGATGCTTTTACACCACCAAATGGTGTCCGTAGATCTCTAACAAGCCATGAATTTATCCATACAATACCCGAATGAATTTCATCGGCAACTCTATGGGCTTTCTTTAAGTTTGAGGTCCATAATGTTGCGGCTAATCCATATTGTGTGGAATTTGCCATTTCTAGCACTTCTTCTTCGCTATCAAATGGGCATAAGGTTACAACAGGACCGAATATTTCCTCTTGATTTGTACGACAGTCATGCGGCAAACCCTCAATTATTGTCGGTGCTATGTAATATCCTTTATCGTAAGGTGCATCTAGGAATACTTGCTTACCTCCAGCGAGAATTTCCCCACCCTCTTCCTTTGCAAGTTCGATATATGAAAGAACTTTTTCCATGTGGTCTTTCGAAACAATGGCACCTTGCTTCGTATTTAAATCTGAAGGAATACCAACCTTCATTCTTGAAACCTTTTCAACAAAGGCTGTTTTAAATTTATCGTAAATAGAACTCTCTATAAAGATGCGAGAACCACAAAGACAAATCTGTCCCTGATTTGCAAAAGAAGAACGAATCGTTGTGCTCAACATTTCATCAAAGTCGCAATCTGCAAAAATGATATTTGGATTTTTTCCTCCAAGCTCCAGAGATAATTTTTTAAACATCGGACCAGCTGTTTTTGCAATATACGCTCCTGTTGCTGTACCTCCAGTAAATGAAACGGCCTTAATATCAGGATGTTTAACGATTGCATCGCCTGCAGAAGTCCCTAAACCGTGGATAATATTTAATACTCCAGGAGGCATTCCTGCATCAACGGCAACTTCAGATAATAGATAGGCAGTGTAAGGCGTAATTTCCGAAGGCTTGGCTACCACACAGTTTCCTGAGGCGAGCGCGGGAGCTATTTTCCATGTAAACAAGTACAAAGGGAGATTCCATGGTGAAATACAACCAACAACACCGATTGGTTTACGCGTTGTATAATTGATACCAACTCCTTCCATGTAATGAGACTCCGAGGCAAAGTGAAGAATAGCTGTGGCGAAAAAACTTAGATTTGAAACTGCTCTAGGAATGTCGACCTGTCTTGCTAAACTCACCGGTTTTCCATTATCTAAAGATTCTGCAGCTACAAATTCATCCATTCTTTCTTCAATGCCCTTTGAAAGCCGAAGTAGAACTTCACTTCTTTCACTAAGAGACATCGCGGACCATTTTGGAAAAGCTTTTTTCGCCGCCGAGGTTGCCTCAGCTACGTCCTCAAGATTCGAATCAGGAATCAAGGAAAAAGCAACTCCTTTTGAGGGGTCAAAATTCTCAATATAATTTCCTGATTTTGGAGGCTGAAGCTTTCCATTGATGTAATTCTGTAGTTTTTTCATGAATACTATTCAATTTAAACAAATGTCTTAAAAAAAAACGGATTCCACTATCTTGGGGCTATTACGTTCCTTTTTCTAACTTCGTAGGCAATTACAAAGTATGATATGAGACTAAAAGAGGCACAAGAAAAAGTTGACGATTGGATTAAGGAATATGGTGTTCGCTATTTTAACGAGTTAACAAATACCGCAATTCTTATGGAAGAGGTCGGTGAAGTTGCAAGAATCATGTCACGCAAATATGGTGAACAAAGCAATAAAAATAATGAGGGGGCTCTGGAGCTCTCAAATGAGCTCGCGGATGTGTTTTTTGTATTGATTTGTATTGCTAATCAGACAGGAGTGGATCTTGAAAAAGCATTTGAAGAAAACTTGAAGAAAAAAACCAATCGCGACCATTCAAGGCATAAGTCAAATAAAAAATTAAAATAACGATGGAAGACTTCAATGGTAAAACGCGAAAATTATTACGCTCTGGAAATGCCCTTGTTATACGAAGTGAAATAGAGACAAATTTTGAGCTTTTCCAGGATATTGTTACAGATTGTATTCCAGAACCTAAAGAAGGTTCTCCACGAGGAATTGTTATTTGTACGGACGACCAAATCGCACGTGCATTTGCTGAGTATTTAGAAGAACGTTTTAAAAAACTTGACCTAACCGTAGATCTTATTGTTGAAAAGGGTCAAAGAGTACGTCAAAGAAATGATCTGTTTTTTGGAACCGAGCTCATCGTAGGTACTCCGAAACGAATATGTGAAATGTATTTTCAAAACGGTTTTAATATTGGAGAGCTGAAACTTTTCATGCTCCTAGACCTGAATACAATTTTAAAATCAGGGAATAAAGGTTTTGTAAATAGGATTTCAGAAAGCCTTCCACGTTGCAGAAAAGTTGTTGTCGAAACATTGGATAGGGAAGCACGCGTGACCGAATATATAAAAACCTTTATGGGAGGTTACAAATCTATAGAAGAACCCATGGCTTAAATCAAGTCGAAAGCGCTAACGAAAAAAGGGTGTTTCGCTGAATACGGCCGTATTGCATTACGCTGCATAATATTGATTTTTTTAATGCCAATAATTCTATCTAATACACCCCACGAAAATCCTCGTTTTACAGATTTATAAACTGGATCATTTGGATCTATAAACCAAATCATTGATTTAACATCGTATAACGCCAAAGCACCTGAGAACAAGTCTTGAAGTTGCTCGGCATTAGATAT
This sequence comes from Crocinitomicaceae bacterium, assembly GCA_022425625.1. Classification (GTDB taxonomy): domain Bacteria; phylum Bacteroidota; class Bacteroidia; order Flavobacteriales_D; family Crocinitomicaceae; genus UBA952. The sequence goes on from JAKMFD010000189.1 coordinate 12,297, forward strand.
ACCCGAAACAATATCTGGAGTCAAAAACAAGTGCTTTTTCGGTTTAATCAGACCTCTCAATAGCGGTAAATAGGGTATTATTTTTACCAAAACGCCACCAAAAAACCCAGGTAATCTATGAATACGCCAAGCTACTTTTGTAAAACGCGCATAGGCAAGAATGCATCCTTCATTATCTCTTAAAACAACAAATGGTGGTTGACTTACAGGCGCTTCAAAATAACTATCGTATTGATCATATTGGTCACGAACAAGATTTGAAATCTCAGACCAATTAGAAGAAAAGGAAATGTTTTTGTTTAATTTCGGGGATAGTCGACTAAAGGACCGTGAAATAATATGAGTGTAGGGAGTAAACCCAAAACGTTTACTCATTGACATGCTACGTGAATTGTCAGCTTCTATATAGGCATAAAAAGGCAGTTTTCTCTGCCTTTCAAGCTTTTGGAATAATTCCAATATTTTTATCTCAAATATTGATTTGGATGACCTTTTTCTTTTTGTTTTTGAGGTACTTTGATAAATAGTATTAAACGCAAAATAACGAACATACATCGAAAAATCTCGAAAACAAAAGGTCACATTTGCTACAATGGTCTGGTTTCTTTTTAAAGTAAATGAATGAGGAAAATCTAGCTTTTTAACTCTTTCTCGAACATCTAGATGGGTATAACGGGCACCGTTGGTGCCGAGCTCAGTTTTTTCTAAAAATGATATGAGCGATTCAGATAGAACTTCAGATTCCTCAAATTCCATAAAGGAATTTTATTCTGAATCTTTATTAACCCCTTTGTCTTTGACTGAATATGCGATGGTTAAAGCATCGATATCTTGAAGCTGTTTTCTAATATCAAAAACCAAACCTGTGGGTGCGCTTTGATCGGCTTTAACACAGGTAATCACTGCCTCTATGGGTGCAATCATACGTGCAGGTTTTTGATCGAACTTATCTTTTTTCCATCTCGAAACTGCATTTGTTGAGTACAAGCCATCCGGTGTTGCTTGAACTACGTTATCTAAAGACAAGGCATATCCAAATTTAAATGCCGAAGCTCTATTGGGATTTCTAGGAGCACCTAGATAAAGAAAGTCGATTTCTGAACGTTGCTTGTAAGGTGTTAAGTCCTCTGTTCTTGAGCCTTCAGGTGCGGTATATTTGACAGTAGGATCGGTTTCTTTACTCGTTGTTGCCACCATAAAGAAAAACAATAGCATGAATACGATATCCGGCAATGATGCAGTGTTCATTGCGGGAGCTGATCTTTCTTCTACTTTTCTAAATTTAGACATAGCTATTAATTTTTCGGAGTCACTTCAACAATACGCGCTGGATAGAGTATTTCTATTAAGTCTAAAACCTCTTTATCACGTGCGTCAGCATCTTGATTGTATCTTTGTTTTACCAATGTATAAGGTTCACCAAATAACTCCTTACATTTCGTATTTCGTAGTTCTACAATAGCTTCCTCAATCTCATTATGAATTTGAGTGAAAATCGAATAGGCCGTTGCCTCTTGAACTTCTATCCTAATGTGCGCTTGCTTATCAATTTCTCTAAGCTCAGTCTTTCCGTACAGCTTAATTGCCTTTTTCTTTTTATTCCATTCCTCTAATGCAGAAGAGAAGAATTTAACAAGGTCGCTCGCACCAACTTTATCTGCTTCCTCAATTTTCGCATCTAATTCAGCCATACGAAGGTCACACAATCCTGCAGTTGCAGTGGAGTATAGAGGAAAGTTCTCTTCTGGTTTGTTCTTAATTTCACTAGTTTGATAGAAACGTAGAATGAAATCTGAAATCATATCAGGATCTGAAAATACCACATTTCTTACCATCAGTTGATTCTGACTGTTGGCTTTAATTGCTAAGATATTTCTCTTTTGAACGTCTGGTAAATCCTCAGGTGGAATCTCTATTTTTTTTGGAATACTTCTAACATAAGCCTGATCTTTGTCCATCGTTGTTGTTACAAGAAAGAACAACAATAGCAAGAAGGCTATGTCCGCCATAGACCCCGCATTTATTTCAGGTATGTCTCTATTCGCCATAGTGTTATTTTCTAGGTGATCTTAAACGGCCCATGAAAGGACCAAAAACAACAACCAAAACACCCACTGCAATACAAACACCTATGGTATAGACTCCAGCAGAGGTTTGTGCGATTACAGAATCACTAGCTTCATGACGTAAGGCAAGTGTTGACATCGTGTCTGTTGAGCCCGAAAAATACAAAGCAAAGTATAGTACCAAAGCAACAACAATTCCAACTATGGACATAAGCGTCTTTTTGGGTTGCATCGCAATTTGAAACAGGAAGAAACCAAGTACAGCAAAGATTGCAGTTCCAATTATAAAAAGGGTGTAATATATTGCTGTCATTGAACCACTCTCTCTAAACTCTGTCATAGCTGCCTTTCCATCCGCAACCGTTGGCCCAGAGAAAAGTAGAATACTTAATCCTACACCGATAAGCACAAGTGCATATCGCGTGACGGTAAGTATTAAATTCATTTTATCTTCTTTCATAAAATATGTTTTAAGAGGTATTACTTAGATACCTTATTCTTCAACATCATATCAATTAAAGAAATTGATGCTTCTTCCATTTCATTCACAATACTATCGATTTTCGATGTAATGTAGTTATAGAAAATCTGAAGAAAAATTGCTGCAATAAGACCAAATACTGTTGTTAAAAGGGAAACCTTAATACCATCAGCAACAGTTGTAGGAGATACTTGACCATCTTTTACGATTTTATCAAAGGCTTGTATCATACCGATTACCGTACCAAGGAATCCAAGCATTGGAGCAAGCGCTATAAAAAGCTGCAACCAAGTCATTCCTTTTTCTAAAAGACCATTTTGAACGCCCCCATAAGAAATTACTGATTTCTCAACAATATCGATTCCTTCGTCTGCACGATCTAAACCTTGAAAATATATCGAGGCAATAGGCCCACGCGTATTTCTTGCAACATCTTTTGCGGCTTCAACACCGCCCGACTGTAATGCCGCTTCAATTTCTTCCTTAAATTTATCTGTATTAATCGTCGCAAGGTTAAGGTATACCACACGCTCTATGGAAAGGGCCATACCGATAATTAAACAGATGAGAACAGGCGTCATCCAAAGAACATCTCCTTCAATGTACTTTTGTTTAAGTGTTTGAACGAAGCTAAGCTCCACCTCTTCTTCCTCTGCATTAGCTGCTGGAGGAGCTGCCTCTGTAGCGGCTTCTACAACCCCTGCATTTGCACTTGCATCTTCAGTGACATTCATCGTAGCGTCATCTTGCGCTTGAACTTGTAGTGAAAAGCCTAGGACTAAAGTAAAAACAAAGGCTATTGATTTGATCATATTTTTCATAAGTAAAAATTAAATTCTTCTTGTTTAATTACGCCAAAAATAATGTTTTTTTACTTTTTAGCAACGATTTAGTCAAATGTTCGCTTCAAATCGAAAAATTAATTTTAAAATGTGTCCTTGTTTTTCGATAAGATGCTCTAAAAAAAGAAATTATGAAGACAAAAAAAGCCCAAAAGGGCTTTTAAAAGCGGAGAGAGAGGGATTCGAACCCTCGATAGAGTTGCCCCTATACCAGCTTTCCAGGCGGGCCCTTTCAACCACTCAGGCACCTCTCCGTTATTTTGAGTTGGCAAAGATAGAAAAAATACAAGGAAGTTTTCTATGGTCTTTAAGACATCAAACTAAATATGAGTAGACCAATAGAAAAATAGATGAATAATCCAACAACATCATTCATTGTTGTAATAAATGGCCCTGTTGCTAAGGCAGGGTCAACTTTATATTTATTCAAAATTAAAGGAATAAATGTTCCAAAAATTGCAGCTACAATAATGACCGTGAAAAGTGAAATGCTTACAACAAGGCCAAGTTCAATACCTCCAAAAACTGTTGCAATGCCAAAAATGAGCAGAGACAAAAGAATTCCATTAACAATACCCACAAGGGTTTCCTTCCAGATTTTACTCAAAATACCTCCTATTTGTTTTTCGCCTCTTGCCAAAGACTGAACAACAATTGCTGAGGACTGAACACCAACATTTCCTCCCATCGCAGTAATTAAAGGGATAAAAAAGGCGAGCTCGGGTATTGATGCAATACTCACCTCAAACCCTGAAATCACTTTTGCACCCAAGATTCCCCCAGCAAGACCAATAATCAACCATGGCAGTCTAGCCTTGGCTATAGCCCAAATTGATGCATCGGATTGCATTGGCTCAGAAATTCCTGTTGCCAATTGGAAATCTTTATCTGCTTCCTCTTTTAAATAATCCATTACATCATCAACGGTAATTCTTCCAACAAGTTTATTTTGATAATCGACTACAGGAACAGTAACCAAGTCGTACTTTTCCATAAGCAGAGCTACTTGCTCAGGAGTCTCAGATGTTTTAACCGAAATAATATTTTTAGAATTATAGAGCTCTGCGATTTTCGTTGTTGAATTGGCTATAAGTAAACGTTTTAAAGATAAAACACCTAAAAGATGTTCTTCTGCATCAGTTACGAAAATATTATAAACCCTTTCCACATCCTCAGCTTGACGACGAAGCTGTCTGAGCGCTCTGTTTACAGGCCAATCAAGTTCTACTTTTAAGAATTCCTTTTGCATTAACCCCCCCGCGATATCTTCATCATAATTTAGCAGGTCTATAATATCCTCTGCCGCTGCATCATCTTGCATTTGAGAAATTACCTCCTGAATCTTATCCTCTGGAAGCTCACCAAGAATATCTGCGGCATCATCTGAATCTAAATTCTCAATTTGATCAGCAAGTTCCTTCGTGCTTAATGACTCAATAAGCCTATCACGATTTTCTTCTTGAAGATCCATTAAAATGTCGGCCTGAAGTTCCTCGCTACTAAGGTAGTAAACATGCTTCGCTTCCTCATGCGAAAGTTCGTCTAAAACGTCTGCAATATCAGCATGGTGTAACTCCAAAACATTTTCATTAATCCAGGCGCTATCTCCTGATGCAACTCTCTCCTTGAGCTGGTCGATAAATTCTTTTGTTAATTGGAATTGCATAATATTCTTTTAAAAACTGGAGTTAGTCGTGGCAAAGTCCTTGAACCTCGTGAAAAATATCATGTACTCCTGATAAAGACTTCATTATACTTTTATTCTTTGCGTTTTTTGAAATCTGTTTATGCAGCATACTACATTTTTTTTCCAAGCGTATGAGGGCCGAAGCTACCTCTGGTTTTAAAATTGATTGAGGGATATCGGAATCCTGCAAAAGAATTGCATTTGCATAAAGCCCCCCACTTAACAAACGAATAGGCTTAAAGTCATTCTTCTCTGCTGCATGAAAGGTTTGTGCTAAAACTTTATGAAACGCATTCATCTCTGGCCAGTTTTCTCTCTCGATACGAATTAATAATGGGTCTTTTAATGCATCCGTATATTTTTCAGAAATAGCTCCCCAATCTAAAAGTGACCATATTGCGCTTAAATAATCACCTCGTTTATTTTGATAACGCAAGTAATAAGCATGTTCCCAAACATCAATACCAAGAATAGGGATCCCCCGAACTTCTGATACGTCCATAATTGGATTGTCTTGATTCGGCGAGCTACTTACAACAAGTTCTTTATTTGGTGTAACGACCAACCAAGCCCATCCAGACCCAAAACGGGTTGCAGCAGCAGCAGATAGCTCCTTTCTTAAATTTTCTATTGACCCAAAATACTTGTTTATTGCATTTTCCAGGTCTTTTGTCAAAGCGCTAGGAGCCTCATCTTTAATCGTTGGTCTCAATATTTCCCAAAATAAGGTGTGATTGTAATGTCCTCCAGCGTTATTTCTGACAGCTTTATTGCGGTAACTAGCGTACATTAACAAATCTACAAGTGATTTCCCTTCTAGTTTTGATTCGGAGACAGCCTTGTTTAATTTTCTAACATACCCTCTGTGATGCTTGCTGTGATGAATCTCCATCGTTTTAGCATCTATACCTTGCTCGTAGGAATTATATGAAAATCGAAGTTCAGGTAGGGTAAATTCTTGCGCGATACTAGTACTTGAAATAAAAAACAGTATTGAAAATAGAATGAGTTTCATAAAAATGATTTTATTCAAAGTTAAAACATAATAAAAGGAATTTCTAATGTGTGTCATGAACTTAAGAACACGAAAGTGTTAAATGCCCTGAAGGTCAGGAGTTCGCATCGAAATAAAAGCTTTTAATACCCGTTCTCCAACCTCAGGGACAGAAACATGGATCAAGTAAACCCCTGAGGCCACAGGGATGTTTACGTGATTCGTTAGGTTCCAATCTAATGAGGTTATTGGGCTATCTTTCTTAAATGTTCTTACAAGCTTTCCATTAACCGTATAAATCTTCACTGTACATTGCTCAGGAAGGTTCGTGATTTTAACCTTAGTTTCAAGTCGATTACGCTCATATTCAGAAAATGCATAATACGGATTTGGTACAATATTGATGATATCCAATGCCTCCTTGAGCTGATCTTGTGACCCTGTCACGGTTGCAATCTCATCCATGCTCCATGAGAACATCGGCTTACCGTCATTCTCGCCAGTAGCTAC
>JAKMFD010000191.1 GCA_022425625.1 Crocinitomicaceae bacterium
GAAAATTAAAACATACATTTGGAGGCCAATTACTTGCTGATCAATATGGTGCGTTCAGAAAAATGGCCTTTTCAGGAACGTATGCCATACACATCCCAATGACCAAGAAAATCAACCTTTCTTTTGGCGTAAAAGCAGGGCTTTCAAACAATACTTTCTTTGCAAATCAAGCACAAGTTCTAAATGTAATAGCTCCAGGGCAGAACCCGTATGTTGATGCTACTTATGATAATTTTATTCAAAACCAATCCAACAAATATTTAATGGATATCGGTGCGGGGCTATACATGTACTCTAATAAATTCTTTTTAGGTTTAGCAGCAGAACAGCTGACCCGTGACTTAGTCGAGTTTGGACAAGGTACAGCGAATTTCAATCCACAAGTTCATTTCAATCTAATTGGAGGATATAAGATACCTGTAGGTGACAATCTTACCATTACTCCCGGATTCCTCTTGAAGTATATGAATCCATCTCCGGTCTCAATAGACGGAAATATACAACTTGAATATAAAAAGTGGTTGTGGTTGACCGTTGGTTATAGACATACAGATGCGATGCTAATTATGGCCGGTATGAATGTCAGTGAACGTTTTAAAATAGGGTATTCTTACGATTACTCATTATCTAGATTTAATAATTTCTCTTCTGGAGGTCACGAGCTAACGCTTGGATTAATGCTAGGAAGATAAACACATGAAAGTTATGCGATTTTATTTTTTAATTGGTGCTCTTTTGCAAGGTATAATAGCACATGGACAGTATATGGATATTGAGGAGCCTCATAGATTGGGAGGAGAGGTAAATTCTGAGGCCGATGAATTGTTTCCTGTTTTTTCAAAAGAAGATTCTAAGCTTTACTACACAAGGGTCAATGATCCTCAATCAATAGGAGGGCTTAATGACCAAGATATATGGTCTAGTACTTGGAATGGAGCCAAGAATTACAGTAAAGGTGAGGATTACAAGGACTTAAATAACAAGTATAACAATTCAATAGTCGGCTTTAATAGTGATGAAAGTATAGTGTATTTGATCAATTCCTATGATGGTAAAAAAGACTTAAAAAAAGGGATATCTTATGCTAAAAAGAAAGGCGACAGCTGGGGCAATCCAAAGGAAATAACAATACCCGGCTTGGATATTGAGGGTGATTTTTATGGTTTTCATGTTAACAGAAAGGGTGATGTAATTATCATTTCTTATGCAGGTCCAGAAACATTAGGAGAAGAAGATTTATACATTAGCATTAAGGAAGGAGAAAAGTGGTCTAAACCAATGCATCTAGGTGCTCAGGTGAATTCATCAGGTTTTGAAATATCTCCCTTCTTATCTGAAAATAACGACACACTTTATTTTTCAACGAATGGAAGGGGAGGCGAAGGAGATGCTGATATTTTTTATTCGATTAAGACTTCAGACTCATGGAGTGAATGGTCAAGTCCAGTAAATATAGGTTCTCAAATTAATTCGTCAAAATTTGATGCGTACTTTACAATTTCTGACGGGTTCTTTTATTGGTCGAGTAACCGAGACAGTGAACGAAGTGATATTTATTATTCTACTTTCTTACCACCCCCACCTCTTTTGGCTTCAGCTACAGGTATAGATGTCTCAGTATATAAAGGGAATGATGGTTCTATAGATTTGACACCTGAGGGTGGTGTCGCACCATATTCCTTTAATTGGTCTAATGGAGCTATAATTGAAGATCCAACTGATTTGGTAAAAGGCACTTATGTCGTCGAGGTAACAGATGCTGTTGGACAAGTCGCAAAGGTTAGTGTAGATATTAATGAGCCTGCGGAGATTGTTGTCCCTGAAGTTGTAAAGGTTTTACCTGAAACAATAATTTATTTTGACTTCAACTCAAGTTATCACAATGCCTCAAATAAAGATGCTTTACAAGCATTCTGTTCTAGCATAGAAAATAAAGCTGCTGTAAAAATGATCATTGAATCGCATTGTGATAAGAGAGCGAGTGAGGAATATAATATTTGGCTCTCTAAGAAAAGAATGGAGCGCACTAGGGAATATCTTGTTTCCAAAGGTTTCAAAAAAGAAAATATTTCTGGTGCTTACAAAGGAGAATCTGAGCTAGAAATTAAATGTGAGGACTGTACTGAGGAAAACCATACCATAAATAGAAGGACAGTTATAAAAGTTATAAAGTAATATTAATTTCGGCTTTTTTTGGATGTTATCTTTGGACGGAGAAATAAAATCTGTAAGATTCAACTCCTTAAAAAGGATTATTCGCAATGAATGTTCTTTGAGATAATCCTTTATATTTTGGGCTTGCTTTATTATTAGCAACTTGGTGTTTATACCTTTATTTATTTTAGAACGCCTTTGGTCTCATTTCGAACACATTCATTAATATACTACCTTTATATTTATAATTAAATCATTTGTAGATTAGAATGGAAATACTTGGTCTCACTTTTCAATTGGGTGTTTTTTTCGCCATTTATGGTTTTATTTGGTTTTTTATTGATTTAGGAATAAAGTTCATTACCTCAGGTGCTGTTAAAAGTGAGTTGAGTAACTACCTGGTAAAGGGTGTAAAGTATCTCTTCTTGGTGAATGTTATATTTTTATTTTCTGTATCGGATACAGAGGTAAAAATCGAGTTAAGAGCTTTAGTACCAGTCATGCTTATCTTATTCTTGTACTTTGTTGGAAAATTCCAAAAAAATCAAAATAAGAATATCTTTCTTTCAAGGATGGGGATTCAATCTAATGCTGTTCAATTTAATTCGCGTTATGAAATGGTGCTAATAATGTTATCATTATTGGTGTTCATTTTATTTATACTTGAACCGAGTATTGCACAAAACAATATTGCAAAATGGTTCAAAGTAACGATTATCGATATTGAGACTACTGCAATCATAGGTTTCATTTTCAAAATTATCGGCTTTTTCTTTTTATTAGATATTTTAACTAAAACGATGAATGCTTTTCAATTTATTATAGCTAGAATTGTCTCAAAAGCCCCTTCAAAGAATAAAGATAAATTTGATGATTTCGAGGAGGTAGAGTAGTTTCAACCCAATTATTTAATGGACCAGTCATTTCAAAAATCATTAAGATTAACACATAAAGGAGAGATTGAAAGTTTGTTTTCATCCGGTAGACGCGTGAAATCTCATCCGTTTATAATTATTTACAATACACTTCCTAAGAAAAAAAATACGCCTTTTAAACTTTTAATTTCTGTTCCTAAAAGAAACTTCAAAAAGGCAGTAGATAGAAATTTTCTGAAACGAAGAATTCGAGAAGTAGTTAGAAAAAATAAGGAATTACTTTCAGGAAAGGTTGATGGTATGTTTCATATTGCAATTTTGTATAGTTTTAATACCAGGCTAGAGTACGAAGAAATCGAAACTTATCTCCTCGCTGCTCTAAAAAAAATCCAATAATAAGATGTCTCTAAAAAAAGTACTATTCTTTCTGTGTTTTTGCCTTTTACCATGGATGGGTAAAAGCCAATCTCGAGGTTTTGAGATTTTAAAAAATCTTGAGCTCATGGATCAAATACATGAGTATTTAGATTTGTATTATGTTGATGAACCTGCAACGGGATATATTTCGAAGGTGGCCATTGATGAGATGCTCAAAAAACTTGATCCTTATACAGTATTCTACCATGAGTCAAATATGGAGAATTTTCGAATGATGTCAACAGGTCAATATGGAGGTATTGGAGCACTGATTAGAAAAATAGAGAACCACACTTGTATTGTACAACCATACGAAAACAGTCCTGCTCATCTGAGTGGCTTAAAAGCCGGGGATAAGATTTTAGCTATTGATGGGGTTTCTATGCTCGATAAAACTTCAGATGAAGTATCCTCCTTTCTCAAGGGACCAAGAGGTACGACCATTGAAATCAGTATAGAAAGAATCAATCAGCCGCAGCAAGTTATAAAAGTAACGAGAGAAGAGATTAAGTTACCCGATCTACCATATACTGGAATGTTGGCGAGTGATGTTGGCTATGTCAAGCTTTCTTCTTTTTCTCAAACTGCGTTTAAGAGCGTTAAAGAGGCATTTGATACCTTAAAAAATCAAGGTATGAAGACCGCGATTCTGGATTTAAGGGATAATGGAGGTGGTTTGTTGATGGAAGCAATAAGAATCGTTAATTTGTTTGTTCCTAAAGGTCAGCTCGTAGTCTCAACAAAAGGACGCTTGGTAGAAGAAAATAGAGCCTATAAAACGATGGAAAAGCCATCTTTTCCAAATATAAAATTGGTGGTTTTAATTAATGAGAGGAGTGCCTCTGCCAGTGAAATCGTTGCGGGAAGCCTACAAGATCTTGATAGAGCCGTTATTATTGGCGGTCAAAGTTTTGGAAAAGGACTTGTTCAGCGCACTTTTGATTTAAAATATGGTTCAAAACTAAAGCTTACTATTTCTAAATATTACACACCTTCAGGTCGATGTGTTCAAAGACTCGAATATTATGACAAAGATTCGAAGGCAAAGGCTGCTGAAATTTCAGACACTTTATTAAGTAAGTTTCAAACTCGAAATGGAAGGGAAGTAATTGATGGAAGGGGTATCGTTCCTGACATAAACATTAATAAAGCACTACTTAGCAGGTTAAGCTCAAAGTTATTAGTTGAAAACATGATTTTTAATTTTGCAACTGATTACGCATCGAGTAGGGATTCTATAGCTGAGCCTGAAAGCTTTGATTTAAGTGACTTGGACTTTAAAGCATTTGTTGACTTTGTACTCTTGGATGAGGCGTTTACCTTTCAAACAGGATCGGAACTAAAGCTAGAGGAGCTTAAAGAAACCGCAAAGGAAGAGGGGTATTTAACGCTTTTAGAACCAACTTTAAAAGAGATGGAAGCATTTGTTGGTGCTGATTTGGAAAAGGAAATTAATGCGGTTCGAGATGAATTAACAGAATGGATAGAAAGTGAAATCATTTCTCGTTATTATTTCCAGTCGGGAATTAGCCGTCATGGTTTTCGTTCCGATTTAGACGTGATCAAGGCTTTGGAGGTCTTAATGGATGAAAAAGTTTATAATGAGATACTTAAAAAATAGATTTGAAGAATGAGTAGGCTGTCAAAAACACTGATTCATTATTATATCCATTTGTTTGTTTTGTGTTTATTCACAGTAGGTGTTGTTTGCAGTAAGTTTCTAATGTCAATGGGAATCCTTTTAGGACTTCTCAACCTTATCATTGAGGGTGATTTTAAGCAATATTTCATTAATATAAAAAGCAATCGTTTTTTTATCGCGGTTTTCGTGTTTTATGTGCTTCATATTCTTGGGCTTCTTTGGACTAATGATGTAATATCTGGTCTTGACGACCTTAAGAGCAAAGCAACAATAGTTGTAGTTCCTTTAATTGTTATTGCTCGTCCTATTGTTTTACGAAAAAGCTATAAATTTTTAATCATTGTTTTTTTATTAGGCATGCTCGTTACAAGCGTAATAAATTTTACGGTCTATCATTTTTTTGAAAGTTCATTTGATTTTAAAGATGCGCGTGATATGTCATTATTCAATTCTCACATTCGTTATGCAATAATGGTGGCCTTTACTTTGCCATTACTTTATGATCTTTACAAGGATTCTCGAGGTTTGAGAATTGGATTGATCTTGATGGGTATTTGGTTTTTGTTTTATACATTTTCAAGTCAAGTTTTAACGGGAATACTTTCGATAGTTGCAATTGGAATTGCTTTAGTGATATACCCACTCCTCAATAATAAAAAATACATCCCTTTCCTTTTCTTAATATGCTCGGGTTTGGTCACTTGTTTATTGATTTATGTCGGTTTGAAATCCAATGTTCGTAACGACAAGCCTCCGAAAGTCAATATTCCTTCTGTTATGTTAGCATGGGAAAAAAAATCCGACATTCCTTATGATGGAAAAGACAAAAGAAGTCAAGACTTAAAATATACACTCGCCCGCTTTTTAAGCTCTAAAGATTACCCAAACTCGGGAATTGGAGTTGGCCAGTTATCTTCAGCAGAGATTCATGCTATAGAAGAAGGTATGGCCCATGTTTCAGAAATGCAAGGTGGCTTTATGGGTCGAATTGAGGGCTTAAGGTATCAGCTAAGTCATATGTCAGATCCAAATGGGCACTCATTGCTTCAAAGATTTGAAGCGTGGAAGGTTGGATGGTCTGTTTATCTCGATAATCCAATCAAAGGTGTAGGTACCGGAGACCTAAATACTGCTTTCAAAGATAAATATCAATCTCTCGATTCTAAGCTAACTGTGAAGAATCAAATTAGAGCGCATAACACATTTTTGACAAGCGCTATAACATTTGGTGTCATAGGCGTTATTTGCTTCCTATATCTATTGTTCATAAGTGCTAAAATTCAACTGAGTCATGAAAATTTAAGTGGTTTTGTGTTTTGGACAATAATGTTCGTCACTTTCTTTTTTGAAGATACTTTAGAAACTCAGACAGGAGTCACATTATTTGCGTTCTTTTTAGCTTTATTTTCGCTTCCTATCCCTCGTCCTTCAATGGAGTAATAAAAATCATTAATTTCGTCTTACCATGTCGATTGAAGTAAGAAACGTATTTAAATATTATGGAGAACAAGCCGCAGTTAAAGGCATTAGTTTTTCTGTGAAATCTGGTGAGATTGTTGGTTTTTTAGGACCAAATGGTGCTGGGAAAAGTACAACGATGAAAATGATTACAGGGTTTATTCCTGTAACATCAGGTGAAATTTTAGTTTCAGGAATGCCCGTCGGAACAGACCAACTTAATCCGAAACAGAAAATAGGTTACTTACCAGAAAACAACCCGTTGTATCTAGATATGTACGTTCGAGAATACCTAGATTTTGTTGCTGGTATTTATAAGCTTTCAAACCGCTCAGAACGTGTAGATTTAATGATAGACACTTTAGGTCTAGAAGTTGAGCAGAATAAAAAAATTGGAGCTTTATCAAAGGGCTACAGACAAAGGGTTGGACTTGCACAAGCAATGATTCACGATCCAGAGGTCTTGATCCTGGATGAACCCACATCTGGTCTTGATCCAAATCAGCTCGTAGAAATTAGAGAGCTTATTAAAGCTATCGGAAAAGAAAAAACATTAATGCTCTCTACGCATATTATGCAAGAGGCAGAGGCGATATGTGACCGTGTTGTTATTCTGTCTAAGGGAGAGATAGTAGCTGACACGCCTACACAAAGACTACATGACCAGAGCGAAATCAAAACAGTATTTGTTGAATTTGAAGGTAAGGTTACCAAATCTCAGCTTTCAAGGATTAAAGACATAAATAAGGTTGATCAGAAAGATAAGGGTTGGCTTTTATATTCGAAGTCTGTTGATCCTAGATCGGAGATTTCTCGTTTCAGTCAGGAAAATAATCTAATAATTTTAACCTTGCAGCTAGAACAAAAGTCACTATCATCAGTATTTAAAGATTTAACGAATTAATATGAACTTTATAGAAGAGCTAAAGTGGAGGGGTATGATACATGATATGATGCCAGGGACTGAAGAGGAATTGTTAAAATGTCCTTCAGCTGGTTATATCGGTTTCGATCCAACATCAGACTCTTTACACATAGGAAGTTTGGTTCAAATTATGACACTTGTTCATTTTCAAAGAGCAGGACATATGCCTATTGCCTTGATTGGTGGTGCAACAGGAATGGTTGGAGATCCATCTGGGAAATCTCAAGAAAGGAATTTATTAGATGAAGAAACGATTGCTAAAAACATTATAGGGGTCAAGCATCAGCTTGAAAAATTCTTAGATTTTGAAGGAGAGAACCCTGCAGAAATAGCAAATAATTATGATTGGTTTAAGAATATGAACTTTTTAGAGTTTATTCGAGATGTAGGAAAACATATTCCCGTTAACTACATGATGGCAAAGGACTCGGTTAAATCAAGATTGGAAACGGGTATGTCCTTTACAGAATTCACCTATCAGCTTGTTCAGGGGTACGATTTCTATTATTTAAATCAGCATAAGAATTGCATTGTTCAGCTTGGAGGATCCGACCAATGGGGTAATATTGTTACTGGAACTGAATTAATAAGACGTAAGGGCGGCAAGACAGCTTACGCTGTTACAACACCTTTAATTAAAAAAGCAGATGGGACGAAGTTTGGAAAAACTGAAAGTGGAAACATATGGTTAGATAAAGAGAAGACTTCACCATATGCTTTTTATCAATATTGGCTTAATACTTCAGATGAAGATGCTACTAATTTTATAAAGATTTTCACATTATTCAATCAGGATGAGATTAGTGCTATGCAAAAAGAACATGATGAAGCACCTCATGTGCGATCGCTTCAAAAAAAGTTAGCTGAAGACATTACGATTCGAGTGCACGGAAAAGAAGCTTATGAGCGAGCAGTCAATGCTTCAAAAATCTTATTTGGAAAGTCTACTCAAGAAGATCTATTGCGATTGTCCTCTTCCGAATTCTTAGAGATTTTTGATGGCGTTCCTCAGGCACATATTTCTCGTTCTGAGCTAAAAACAGGCGCTTCAATAATAGAGCTTTTAGCCACTAAATCTGGGTTTCTTTCTTCAAATGGTGAAGCAAGACGCGCTTTAAAGGCGAATGCTATTTCGGTGAATAAGCAGAAAGTAAATGAAGCGTTCCTCGTTAAAGAAAGTGACCTAATCAACGATAAGTACTTACTACTAGGCAAAGGAAAAAAATCAAATTACATCATAGTAATTGATTAATAAATCCTAGCTCATGTTAGATAATCAACATGGCATCACCATAAGAATAGAAGCGGTACTTTTCTTTTACGGCTTCCTCGTATGTTTTTTTCATTAAGTCGTGACCACAGAACGCTGATATCATCATCAATAACGTAGACAAAGGCGTGTGAAAATTTGTAATCAAACAATTCGCAATACTAAATTCATAAGGCGGAAAAATAAATTTATTAGTCCATCCTTCATAAGGTTTTAAGAACCCGTCTGTTGTTACCGCAGTTTCAATAGTTCTCATTGATGTCGTTCCAACAGCACAAACTTTTCGTTTAGCCCGTTTAGCAGTATTTACTATTTCGGATGCCTTTTCGGTAATGATTGCTTGTTCAGAATCCATTTTATGCTTAGTTAAATCTTCAACTTCAACAGGTCTGAATGTTCCTAGTCCGACATGGAGCGTGATTTCTGAAAATTCAATACCCTTAAGCTCTAATCTTTTAAGTAATTGTCGTGAAAAATGCAAACCTGCTGTTGGTGCTGCCACAGCGCCTTCTTCTTTTGCAAAAATAGTTTGATACCGTTCTTCATCAGACGGTTCAACATCTCTTTTGATGTATTTCGGTAGTGGCGTCTCGCCAAGCTCAGTGATTTTGGCTTTAAAGTCTTCATAAGGCCCATCAAAAAGAAAGCGTAAAGTTCTACCTCTTGAAGTTGTATTGTCTATAACTTCGGCAACGAGTGAATCATCTTCCCCAAAATATAGTTTGTTTCCAATTCTGATTTTTCTAGCCGGATCAACCAAGACGTCCCAAAGTAGACTATCTCTGTTTAATTCTCTAAGTAAAAAAACCTCAATCTTAGCACCGGTTTTTTCCTTATTCCCATACATTCTTGCAGGAAAAACGCGGGTGTTGTTCATTACCATAACGTCTCCCTCATCAAAATAATCGATGATATCCTTAAACAGTTTATGCTCAATTTCTCCTGTGTCCTTATGGACAACCATCAATCGAGACTCATCTCTGTTTTCACTTGGGTATTTTGCAATTAGCTCTTCAGGAAGATCGAAGTTAAACTCCGATAATTTCATCTTACTCATAGTTGGGATTTTAGCATTATCTATTCAAAGAAGGCAAAGATACAACATGCAAACCCCGTTTGTCAAGTAAATCACGCTTTTTATTCCTAAAACTGAAAATAAACAAAGGGTTTGAAAGTGTCAGAAAAGGCCTGATAAACAAAAACAAGGATGATTGCAACAACAATAGATTGTACATACATTGGGAGTTTGGTGAATAATTTTTCTCCAAACAGTTTGGTTTTACCAGGTAACCAGTGAATTATATATCCAATAAGCATTACGATTAACGCGATGTCAAACCCGTCTAAAAGTATCGATATAGAATCTTGATTCAATTCAAAGTTATGCCAGATTTGATGAAGCATTTGTGAAGGCGCTCCATCTTTTTCAAGTCGAAACCAAATTCTAGTAAAGGTGATGAAATTGAAGGTGATAAATATTTTCCAAATATGGACAACCCAATTATTTAATTGCTCATAAGGGCTGATTTTTTTCCAATGATTGTAAAGAATAAGGGCAATTCCATTCATTGCACCCCAGATGACGAAATTCTCACTTGCTCCATGCCAGAGTCCGCCTAAAACCATCGTTATAAGGAGGTTTAAGTCTCGATGAATGTATTTTTTGAAGTTGACAAATAATAAAGAAAAAACGATGTAAAGTAGCATTAGGCCTAGGTAGATAAAAATCAACCAATACCACTGCGTTATAAAAACCAAAAAGATTAAAATAACTAGAGTTGCAATATAAGTTCCTATGCCACCACCTCGGTTCCCCCCCAGTGGTATATACAGGTAATCTCTGAGCCAAGAGCCTAAGGACTTGTGCCAACGCCTCCAAAAATCAGCCACATTTATTGCCTTGTATGGCGAGTTGAAATTCTCGAGGAGCTTAAATCCCATTAACCTTGAAACTCCGATTGCTATATCTGTGTAGCCTGAAAAGTCACCATAGATTTGTAGGGAATAGCCCCACATTGCCAGAATACTAATGAATCCAGGAAATGCCTCGGGTGCATCAACTACTTTATCTATAAAATGAATGGCTATGTAATCGGCAAGAACAACTTTCTTTAGAATACCTTTTACAATTTGAATAATAGCCCAACTAAATTCATTGTGGTTTAGCTGGAAGGGTTTTCTGATTTGCGGAATGAAATCTCTAGCTCTAACAATTGGACCCGCAACAAGTTGTGGGAAAAAGCTAACAAAGAAGGCGTAATCGAAGAAATTTTGAACAGGTTGGACTTCTTTCCTATAAATATCGACGACATAGCTTATACTCTGAAAGGTGAAGAATGAAACTCCAACGGGAAGTACAATATTATCTGCAAAACTTCCGGCCCCCATAAAACTGTTGGCCATACGGGCAAAAATATTGAATACTTCATATTTAGTGTGAAACATTTCATTAAATGAATCTGTAAAAAAGTAAGCGTATTTGAAGTATCCAAGTGTAAGCAGATTGAACAATACGGATAGGGTTACAAAAACTTTTTTGTAGACTTTTGAGCTTGCTTTTCCAAGTCCTCTACCTATAAAGTAATTCAGTATAATGCTCGCGCTTAATAGCAAAACTAAAAGGCCGGAGGTTTTGAAATAGAAGAAGAGACTTACGACAAAAAGAAAAATACTCCTCGTTAGCTTATGTTTTTGAATGAAGCTGAAAATGGAAAGAACGATTAAAAAGAAAATCCAAAAATCAAGCTGAGTGAAGATCAAGGGTTGCGCTTCATCAAAAGAAAAAAGTTGTATCAGCCGCTCCATCCTAAAAGTTTATATTTTCCTGTTCGCATTCCTTTTGATTCAGGTACTTTAAAAAAGCATCAATGTAAAGCTCGCCCTTCAAGTGATATCCTTCTTTGGTGAAATGAACAAGGTCATTTCTCATTAAGCCCGCATTTCTCCATGTATCAGAGGAGCCAAGACCTCCCATGAAACCGTAAAAGTCCCAAACACCAGTATTATATTTAGCCGCAAGATCAATTATTACCGCTCTTTGTCTGTCCGTATTCTTATTTGGATACCGTCTTTTGTAATAACAATCATTTGGAACAGTAAGAAGGATGGCGCATTTTGGATTGGCTTCTAAAACAATCTTAACCATTGCTTCGAGGTTTTTCTTGTAGTCCTCAGGTTTGAAGCTGTCGTATGGGACAAAACCATCATTTGTACCGACAGAAAAAGCAAAAAAGTCAGGAGGCGTTTGTTTGAGGTCCCTTAAAAAGAATTCGTTATCCAAATAGGTGTATAACCCAGCACCATTTATTCCAATTGAATTATATGAAATACCTGGCTGTGCATTCATCAGCTCAAATCCATAAAGATCCAATCGGTACTTTTCTTTAGTATTTCGTATAAATTGAATATCTAAAGTGTCAATAGCATCGGTAAACTGAATTTCTGTGTATCCCATTTCTGAACAGCGCCGAACGGATTCGATCAATAATTCATTCGATCCAAAATTAAATTCAAAAGGAATAACACCACTATTGTGGTAGATTCTTATCGCCTCAATAGGAGGGCTTACTCTTGTTTTTTTGTAGATGAAATTCAAGTCGATTAGTGAGTCTGAGCAGGAAATAGCCGCTCCAGTTATACCATAGTGTACGAACTCAGGACGTTGAATAACACTTCGATAACCACTCCAGCTATTCGACGAGGTAAATCGATAATTGCCAGGATTATTTGTTCTTGCTAAATTAAATGGAAAAACGAGGCCTCTATGTCCTCCGAGCCCTGGCCAATTTCTTTGTAAAAAGCTCCTGAAATCATGGGTGTAAATATCTGCTTGAATATGAGAGCCTCCAATATGGTAAAAATTTAGTTTTCGATCTTTAAATCGAATCATAGAATCCATTGAGTTGTATAACTCATCCCAACTTTCATTTTCATTAGAGGGGAAGGTGAAAATATTTTCATCAAAATTTATAAAAGGAAATTGATTCACAGCATTGGAGTCGATACAAACGGTTTCAAAAAGATTGATTCGATTAGAATCCGGTTCGACTTGTCCAAGAGCTAGTATTGGAAAATAGAATATGATATAAAAAAAGATCTTATTCATTATTTTCCTCTGTTATATCTTTTTGAAGCTCTTTCTCCCAAACATTAAAAGCATCTATAAAAGCATCATAAAATAATTGAGAAGCTTTTTTGGATCCTTTGTTCGTAAAATGAACATAATCCTTTCCGGCTAGATTGTTTTCCACCCATGCAAACATAGAATCCTTACCTCCCATTGCGTTATATAAATCCCAATAAGATCCACCTGCATTTAGGGTCTCTTTTTTCATTTGTTGAATACAATATGGAATAAAGGGATAGGTTTCATAAATGCCATCCTGTAATTGTGACATATCACTAGGTCCAATAACAATGATTGCGGCATTGTCCGTTGATTTTTTAACAAATTCTATTTGTCGTTTAAATCTTCTAGCATACGAACGTACAGCGCTACTATCTTTGAAAAATGGGATTGAATTCCCACCAAATTGCATAATAACGAGCCTTGTATTTAATGCCTGATGCATGAAGGAGAATACCTCTTTATTCAATGAGGTGAATTGAGTGCCCGAGGAGCCTCGCATTGCAACATTATTCATTTGAACACCGACATCCCCTTCTAGTGAAATACCATTTATCGTAGGGCTACTTTTCGATTTAAAAACAAACCTAAGTTTTTTAGGTGTTGACGTAAATTTCAATAAAAGTTGGTGTGCATCTCCATCTGCTATTAACGAATCAGAGCTATAAAAAGCATCATTTACAAAAACATCTATGGTACAAGTGTCAATACAGTCATTATAGAATAAAGAGACATTTGTATAGGCTTTACATCGAGAATAACCTTTTGTTGAAGGTGTGATTTCAATCCATGCCTCTGTTGGCTTATTTTGATTTAGTGCAAGACTATCAATGCTGAATTTTGCGGCAGAAAGCATTGCGCCATAGTTTTTTGAAGCCAGCTTTTCTTTTCCAAAAATAATTTTTCGAATGAAGTTTGCTGAGTAGTTATGTCCAAATGATATGGTGCTATAAACGTTGATTGCAGGAATCAAACCAGGTCCCGCACCTCCAAACTGGCTTTGAAGTCGTTGACGAATAAAAGCAGTCATGCGATCTCCTTCGATTTGAGAATCACCGTAATGAAAAACATTGACCTTCCCTTTTCGAGAAGCAATATTATTTAGAATATTAAAGAAAGCACCTAGATTTTCTTTTGACTCGGTATTTTGTTCCAAATGCGTTTGACTCGCAACGCGAAGAACGCTACTTTTTGAGGGTAAACCGAGATTTGTATTGGCCGTATCTAATTGCGAATTAAAGGAATCGTCATTGATACCTGAAACATCAACATTCTCTAAAAAGTCTATATTTTTCTTTTGTTGATTTTTAGGAGTTATTAATCTTTCCCAGGTTAAGAATCTTATGTTTTTACCGAAAATCACATAACCATCATCAGGGGCGAAATATACAATTGGGAGCAAGAAAGAACAAGTCAATAAAAGAAAAAAAAGTACATTTATCGGTCTGTATTCCTTCATTAAAAAACCTTTGCTAAACAAATATAGTTTTTAAACAAATACTAACGATGAAAGATAACAATCTCTCCAATGAAACATCTTTATACCTTTTACAACATGCGGAAAATCCTGTCCATTGGCAGCCATGGTCTGAAGCGGCATTGGATTACGCGAAAGAAGAGGATAAACTGCTGCTTGTAAGTATTGGCTATTCCTCATGTCATTGGTGTCATGTGATGGAAAAAGAAAGTTTTGAGGATCGTGAAGTAGCAACCTTTATGAATAAACATTTTGTAAATGTAAAAGTTGACAGAGAGGAGCGTCCTGATGTTGATAAGTTATATATGTCGGCAATACAATTGATGGGTGTTCAAGGGGGATGGCCTTTAAACTGCATATTGCTTCCTGATGGCCGGCCTATATATGGCGGTACGTACTTCAAAAAAGAAAAATGGCTGGAGTTGCTTAAGGCTTTGGTGGAAACCAGTCAGAAACAACCTGATCGTGTAGAAGCATTTGCGAAAGAAATACAAGGTCATCTTCAGGATGCTTCTTATGAACAGATTAAAGACGCTGATGACTTAAATTTCGAGACCATACAAGAATGGGTTTCTAAGCTAAAATCTACGCTAGATACTGAGTTTGGCGGGTATAAGTTTGTGCCCAAGTTCCCATTGCCAAATCATCTTGTGTTTTTATTGGACTATGGTAGTCAAGAGCAGGACGAAATGATCGAGTTGCACTTGCGAAGAACCCTTTTTGCAATGGGTAATGGTGGAATCTATGACCATGTTGAAGGTGGGTTTTCGAGGTATTCAACTGATGCGCTTTGGAAGGTGCCTCATTTTGAAAAAATGTTATATGATAATGCGCAACTTATCGAATTATATAGTAAGGCCGCAATGCATACTAATTCAAATTCGGATTTTGAGTTTTATGGCACCATTGTTAATGAGACTTTTGAGTATTTAAAACGTAATTTAAAGACAAATTCAGGCCCATATTTATGTTCTCAAGATGCTGATAGTGATGGCGCGGAAGGTTTATATTATTGCTGGAGAAAGGATGAG
>JAKMFD010000002.1 GCA_022425625.1 Crocinitomicaceae bacterium
AATGGGAATAAACAAATACAAAACGATAATTCCTGAATAGGCCAATATACCACTACTGTTGAAACTTATAAGTGCCAGTAAGGGCGTGAAATATACGCCAAAATATTTCAATTTATTCATGAGTATGAGAGTTTCATTAAAGTTATGAAAAATTCAATAATAGATTTTCATACTTATTAAGTGCAGCCTTTTAGAATATTCTGTAGTATTTGTATCTTGCCTTGCAAGACACCGATAAGTTTGAAGTGTTATTTTTAATTTACTTATACGATTGCTAAGACAAATTACTAAAAAATGAAAAAAAAATTAATCTTACTAGCCATTACTTTTGGTCTACATCAATCAATACAAGCACAAGTGATTACATGTGTTCCATGTGATCAATTAGGTATGGTTATGAATGTAGGTTCTTCAGAAAATTCTATCAGTATTTATCATTCAGGTCAATATATGACGCACCCTCAATCAGAAAATATTTTTATGTGGGAGTTTACAAATCAACAAGGAAATATAGTACATCAGGATATTTTAGTTGATGAAGCTACGATAACTTTTGGTCATAATTGGTCACTTACTGATACAATTAATGTTTCCGTACATTTTGTGAATGATTCGGCTAATTTGGATGCTTGGTATATAAATCAAGGCTTGTCACCAAGTGGTAATTCAATTAACTGTCTTTTTGAGGATCAAATATATTGGGAAACAGGTGCGAATACTCCATGGGGAAGTTGGACATTTGTTTATAATAATTCCGGTTTAACGGTAGGAATTGATGAAATAGAAACAAATCCAATTTACGATAACAAAATATATGATATGCTTGGACGAGAATTAAAAGAAGTTCCTATTGGTCAACCTTATATTCAGAATGGGAAAAAGAAGATAATACTTAATTGAGAACCAAATTAATTTAACTTGGGAAATGTTTTCCAAGAAAAAAATATATTTTTAAAGAAAATTAAGATCATGAAAAAATTAGTAAACCTTTTTCCAATTGCTTTAGCAATATTCTTTTTTTCGTCTTGTAATAAGTGCAAGGACTGCAGTTGTTCACAAACAATTACCCAAGATGGACAGACATATACGCAATCCGTTGAATACACAGATGTTTGTGATGAAGACCTTGACAATATTCAGGGAACAATCAGCTTTACGCAAAATGTCGGCGGGATTGAACAATCTGTTGAGCAAACGTGTACGTGTAAATAGCTTATTATCTACCTAAGTTTTTACTTCAACCCACTGATTTGAGTGGGTTTTTTTGTGGCTCCACCAGGAATCGAACCTGGATCTAAAGTTTAGGAAACTTCTATTCTATCCATTGAACTATGGAGCCTTGATGAATTTTTCTAATGTCTGCCATGTTTGCTTTGCAGCTTTATCCCAATTGTAATCTTGGGATTTCTTGTATCCTCTTTTGATTAAAGTTTCACGCAATAGTTCATCCTCAGAAATGATTTCTAATTTCTCTGCAATATCATTTACATTAAAAGGGTCAAAAATAATGCGGCATCACCTGCGACTTCAGGGAGGCATGTTTTGTTACTTGAAAGTACGGGGACACCTGATTTCATAGCTTCAATTAAAGGTATTCCAAATCCTTCAAAATAAGGCGGGTAAACAAAAGCAAAGGCACCAGCCATGATTTTGCTCAACGCTTCGAGCTCGACATGCCCTGTGAAACCAACAGCATTCGAAATACTATTGGGTATGACAAGCTTTTTATCACCCCACATATTGCTACCAACAATCAGTAATTGGAATGTGTTATTTTTTTGGTAGAACTGCTCAAATGCCATGACTAGCCTTTGTATATTTTTACGAGGATGAATGGAGCCTACAAATACAAAGTATTTTTTCCCATTCGTATATTTGCTTCTACAATCGCTGCGTTCAGCATCGTTTGAAGGCTTAAATATTTCAGAGACCCCGTTGTGTATAACACTTATTTTCTTGTTATCAATACCATAGGCTCTTATTAAATCCTTCTTGGAAAATTCTGACACGGTTAGAATATGTTGTGCCTTTTGGGCAAATAGCGGATAGAATTTTCTGTAATACCAGCCAACAAGTTTCGGCGTGTCTTTAGGATAATGCTCAAAGTTAATGTCATGAATCGTAATGACTTGAGGAATGCTTGATTTAGTCGAACAAATACCATCCGGTGACCAAAATAGATCTGCTTTATACTTCCGAAGTGCTCTTGGAAGTGAAAATTTGGCCCAGAAAATATTCAAAAAAGGATGTCTAGTTGGTGGCGAGACAATAATGGGTTTACAGTTCTCAGAGAATATAAATGATGAATCGTAGGGCCTATCAAATAATAATAGAAAAGTGTACTCAGGATTATCCTTACATATCCTTTGGATGAGCTCAAGGGAATAATTCCCAAACCCCTCAAGTTTTCCTTTAATGAGGTTCCTACAATTTATTGCTACGTTCAAATTTAAAACTGATGGATATAATTCGATTCTTTTTCCTGTCCTATTGTTGTTTCTGGTCCATGACCACAATAAACAGTGGTGTTTTCAGGGAGCTTAAACATAAGCTCAAAAATAGAATTTTTTAGTGTATTTATATCTCCCCCTGGTAAATCGACTCTACCAAAGCTTCCATTAAAAAGCACATCACCATTAATAACAAATGAATTTGCTTCATTATAAAAAACAACATGTCCTGGTGCATGACCAGGCGTAAAATAAACCTTAAAGTCAATATCTTGGAAAATAATGTCTGTGTTGTCTTCCAAAAAGAAATCAGGATCAGGAGATTCTTTGTAAGCCTGGAATCCATACAAGGCCGCATAGTTCTTTACAGATTTTAGTGTTGCTAAATCCTTTTCATGAAGGTAAAGTGGGATGTTGAATTTTTCTTTTACCGCAGCGTTTCCTAATATATGATCAATGTGTGCATGTGTATTTAGAAGGGCCAAAGGGCGCAGATTATTCGATGCTATATATTCAAAAAGTGTATTTTCTTCATGAGATTCATAGCAGCCAGGATCAATGATGACACAATTTTTAGTTGGTGAGATAACGAGATATGTATTTTCTTGAAATCCATTAAATTGAAATGAAACGACCTTTAAACTCATAATTTTTACTTTACCTAATCAAGTTAACGTGACCACTCAATTGATATTGTTTGTTCACGAAATCTGTATAGGTGAGCTTCCAAATATAGGTTCCATCTTGACAAGGTTTACCCAAGTATGTGCCATCCCAAGTTTGATAAGGTTCAGACATTGTGTGTAATAATTCACCCCAACGGTTAAAGATTAGACATTCCATTTCTTTAAGATTTCCTCCAGAAATTTGAAAGGTTTCGTTGAGTCCGTTATTGTCAGGTGTGAATGTATTTGGTACATAAACAACAGCGTCGTAGGTAATATTTATAAATTCATCCGACGAGCATCCATCTGTATTCGTAAATGTTACTTTGTATGTGATTTCTTGATTAGGTGTAGCAATAGGGTTTTGACAATGAATGCAAGTTAGGTACTCTGCAGGTGTCCAAATGTAGCTTCCTGTTTGTTCAGAAAATGCACTGAGTTGAATTTGATCCCCATAAAAAGCCAAAACGTCATTTGATGTTTCAAATGAGGGATAAGGAAATAGTGAAACATTAACGAATGCGGTATCTCGACATTCGTTTTCATCAATTCCAATAACCGTATATTCTGTACTGCTCAGTGGTATGACGGTGACCTCATTCGCAAATTGACTGACCACTGTATTTTCAGGAAACCATTGGTAGAAGTTTGCTCCTTCGGCCCATAAGTAAGCTTCTTCTTTTGGGCAAATTATAGTATCGTTACCGGCCTGAATTTCAATTTCTATAACATTCGCAAATATGGAATCTAAAATAACCCCACAAGCATTGCCGATTTCAACGTAAAACCATTGGTTCTGTGTGGGAGCGATCACGGCTATGGGTCCATCAGAATTAATAAGATTAGGATCAGGCAACCATTGATATGTGTCTCCTCCATTTGCAATAATTGCGGCTTGCCCACCTAAACAGACACCTATTTCATCATCCATTTCAGGATTGGGAGGTTCAAAGTATACTTCAACGGTCGTTGTGTCATAGTTCACGCATCCATTCGAAGTTGTTATCGTCGCTACATAGGTTATCGTGGAGTCTGGGGTGCACGTTGGTGTAAATGAATTTGGGTTGTCTAAAAAAGTTGTGGGGCTCCATGTGACGGTTCCTTCTCCCGTAACCTCTAATGTCAAACTGTTTCCTAAACACAAACTTGTTTCCTCAGATATTCCAATACTATTATTAAAGACTTCTAAGGTGACCTCTAAAGTTTGTGAGCCGCAAGTGTCAGACACAGTAACAGAAAAAGTTGTGGTTTCATCAACTGTAGCAATAGGATTTGAAATGTTTGGGTCGTCCAATAAATTTGCAGGTTCCCATTCGTAAAATGCTCCACCGTAGGCTTCAAGCTCATAGCTGGAACCAGGACAAATCGGGGTTAGAGGTTCAACAACACCGCCTTCGAATGCTCCAATGTTAACAAAAATAGTTACAGAATCAGAACTAAAGCATCCAGACGTATCAGAAACGACAAGCTGAACTTCATAGGTTCCTGGCTCGCTATATTGGTAAATCGGTTCCTCTTCTGTTGAGGAGCCCCCATCTCCAAAAGTCCATAAATAAGCATTTCCGTTTTGGCTATCATTTTGGAAAAACACGGATTGAGGAATACAGATTAAGGGCGCAGGTTGCGCCGCTGCCGCTTCAATGGTACTGAGTTCAAATTTAAATGTAGCCATGTTGCAGTTCGAACCTTGATTTGTTTCAGCAAAAGCCCCGGGTGTTGTCGTAAATCCTGTTGGATTTCCCCCGCAAGCGCCACAAACTGCATGATATATGCGTCCTGATTTATCAAAACGGCTTGTCCCACCATCGACATGATTAGAGCTGCTATTCATGCCTCCCATGAACGTCGCATATTTCAAATTTGCCGCATCTTGACCTAAAACCGCTATATAAAAGTTACTTCCATTTGTTTCACTTTGGTGCGCATCACTGGTGACTAAAAACCCGTTTGTTGACGAATTTGGAAGTATACCTTGATTTAGTGTCCCTCCCCATCCTGCAAGATATATATCATAACAATCAGAGACTAGAAATGCAGTGGGTGAAATTTCTACATTTCCCGTACCAGCTCCTATCATTGTCGTCCACTCAATGTTAGTTAATGACGCATCATATTTTCTAACAAATTGCCCGGAGTTTGGTGAACCAAAACATCCGTTTGTAATGGGCCAAGAGGATTCTGTTTGCCCATAAACGTATATATTGTTGTCTATATCATATTGCACAAAGTAGGCTTGGTCATATTCAACAGATCCCATGTAAGTACCGGAAATCAAACTACCCGTGTTTGCATTAAACTTAGCAATATAACCATCCGATATTCCTCCATCAAAGGTCAGGTCGTTTCCTTGCGTAAAAAGACTGCTTGAATTTGTACCTCCAGCTATGCATAATTCACCGAGTTCATCATTTACTTGAATTGAATTACCAGACTCTAAACCAATACCTCCGAAGTAGGTACTCCAAGAAAGTTCATTTAATCCTGGTGGCATTTTAAAAAGGACAGCATCTTGAATACCACTTAGGCTTGATTGATTTGGATTGCTTAATGGAAAATCAGAGGAGTATGTTGTACTGGCAACATAAACATTGTTGCTAGCATCCAACATGATCTCTCCACGAAACTGATCTCCATAATTCATGTGTAAATCATCTAGATTTAAACCATCATTATTAGTGCCGCCGAGGTATGTTGATGCTAATAAATTGGCACCGGATGGACTGAGTCTTGCGATGTAAATATCAGTTCCCGAAAAACTAATACTATTCTCTGTTACGGATGGTCCACCTCCTAGTATATTGTCGAAAGAAGCACCGGCCATTGGGAAATCAGTAGAACCGGTAACACCATAGATGAACAATTCTCCATTATCAGCACAGACCAAACTATGAGGGGTCTCATTTCCGCTACCACCAATATAGGTTGAATAGAGTAGCGCAGTTCCCTGAGCATTAAACTTTGTAATGCCTATGTCTGTAGCAATGTTTCCTTGACCTCCTTGATAAGTCACGTCATATGCTCCTGTGGTCACAGGGTATTGAGATCCCATTACAATGCTCCCACCAAATAAGTTCCCGTATATGTCAGGGGTTGCAGTAAAACCCCAATTGTCAGAGATTGCACCTGAAAAAGTTGAAAAAGTTAAGCTCGGATCAATATAAATTGATTTTGAGTTATCGTATCCCTCCGGAAAATAAAATGAGAATTCTTCATCAATTTGTTGAAATGAAACAGGGACTGAAGACTTACGCCCTAAAGAATCTATTTCCCATGCCTTTGGAGCAGATTGTCTAATTTCTCCAAATCGATTTTTAACAATTAATTGGTCATTTATGATACGTACATCCTTCGTGCCTTCAAATATCCATTTGATTTTAGAAAGATCTGCACCCGGTTCGATTAGAAAATTGTAGCTCAACTGACCTTCTTCCCCTTTATAAAGTAAGTCTATCCCCGCATAAAAGTCAGTAAATTCAACCTCATTATATGAATAGATGTGGTGCTTCCATTTTGACGAATCTGTTCCGATTATATAATTTTTGTAATCAAAAGATGGGTTTGATTTTGTATGACTAGGAACTTCATTGTGGCCTATAAATTTTTGATGAATTGTATGAATATTTTTTACATGCGAAATGTGGCTATCCTGTTCGTCCTCATGTTCGTGGTCATGTAACATAAAATCCGTTAGATAGAAATATAAACCGTCGTCCTGGATATACAATTTCCCTAAATCTAGTTCTACAGAATATTGAATACGGTCATCCCACTGCCCCTTATTTGGGGTCATCCAAACCTTTTGCGCAATGAACGTCGAGGCACAAAAGAGCATAGAAATTAGGGAGAAGAGTCTCATTTAGTCTAAGTTACAACGAAAAAAAAACATTTCTATTATATAAACACATTGTTGGTCAATAAGTTGCCTGAAAAGACATCCTATAATCCACCGAACTTGTATGTCTTCTTGCTTTTTCGTTCCTTTGTACACTTCACTATACCAAAACTATACCAAAAAAAACTACATGAAATCAATTTTTACCCTTATTTTAATATTAGCCGTAACACCCTTTATTTCAGCCCAAAAATATTCTAGAGTTAAAGTGATTGCTAACAATCAAGAGTTACTTCAAATTTCGAATTTAGGAGTTGCAGTTGACCACGGGATTCGAAAGAAAAACACCTTTTTAATAACAGATTTGTCTGAACAAGAAATCGATATTTTGGACAATTATGGTTATGCTTACGAGATTGAAATCGATGATGTTAAAGCCTTCTACAAAGAACGATTAAGTAAACCTGCATCGCACCCTTTTCTAAAAAATGCGGATTGTGCCGGTGGTTCTGGTGGTTCTGGTGGATTTGAACCAGCTGTTCCTTCAAATTTCAATCTTGGTTCTATGGGAGGTTATCTTACCTATGAAGAAATGCTCGCGGAGCTTGATGACATGCATACCCAATATCCCGATTTGATTACAGCCAAAAGTCCTATTTCAAATTTTGAGACATACAATAATCGCCCGATTTATCATGTCAAAATATCGGATAATCCAAATTCGAATGAGGCAAATGAGCCGAACGTATTATACTCAGCTATTCATCATGCAAGAGAACCAATGAGTTTAATGGAGACTATATTTTTCATGTGGTATTTACTTGAAAATTACGGGTCTGATGATGAGGTGACTTATCTGGTTGATCATACGAGAATGTTCTTCGTACCTTGTCTGAATCCGGACGGATACATTTACAATGAACAGACAGATCCTAACGGTGGTGGTATGTGGCGAAAAAACCGCAGAGACCACCCAAACAGTAATAATTTTGGTGTTGACCTAAATAGAAATTATTCCTATGGTTGGGGTACTACAGGAATCAGTTTTAATACCAATAGTGATGTATATTGTGGTTCGGGACCATTTTCTGAACCAGAAACACAGGCAATGAAATGGTTGTCAGAAACCTATGATTTTGAAACGGCTTTTAATGCCCACAGTTATTCTCCTGCTATTTTATTTCCGATTGGTACAACTGATGAAGAATTTGCTGACCACCACGATTATATTCAGGATTATACAAATCACATGTGTGAATACAATGGTTATCCGGCTTTTAAAAGTTCAGGATTGTATCCTGCTTCTGGTGATTCAGATGATTACATGTATAAAGAAGATATTGGGGCAGGTCAAAAGGATACTATTTTTGCACATACACCTGAGGTTGGAACATCTTTTTGGCCAGGAACCAATAACATAAACCCAACATGCCAAGAAATGGTTTTTTCAAATCTAGTCTTGGCTCATGTTTCTAGAAACTATGTTGTTGTAAAGGATACGGATCCAGCTGTCGTTGCAACTCTTTCAGGTGATTTTAATCATTCAGCCAAAAGGTATGGTAGAGAAGCAGGTCCAGTTACAGTGTCGATAGAACCCTTGTTAAATATTAGTTCAGTTGGTAATGCTGTCGTTTATAATTTAAACCCATCAGAAGAACAAACAGGAACAATTTCTTATGACTTAAATTCAGGTATTCAATTTGGTGATGAGGTTAAGTTTATACTTAAAACAGACAATGGACTTTGGGTGAAAAAAGACACAATTACCAAAACCTATGGTGCAATTACATTGCAAGTTCTAGAGGATGCAACAAATACTAATAATTGGTCTGGAAATTGGGGAACAACGACATCAACGTATGTTTCTCCAAATAAATCGTTTACAGATTCTCCAAATGGGAATTATGCGAACAACCAAACAAAAAGTCTGTATTATAATCCCGAAATTGATTTGACTAACGCTATTTCTGCCAAGGTTACTTTTTATGCAAAATGGGATATTGAGGCAAATTATGATTATGCTCAATTTCAGGTTTCTATAGATGGCGGAAACTCATGGATTGGTCAATGCGGTCAATACACTGTCCCAGGTACGGATAATAATGGTAGTGTACAGCCTGATGGAGGGCCTGTTTATGAAGGAGTCGTTGCTAATTGGGTATTAGAGGATATCAATTTAAGTGATTATTTAGGTGAAGTAGTCAACTTTAGATTTAGGCTTCGTTCTGATGGAGGTGTAACAGAGGATGGTTTTTATTTTGATGACTTCAAGGTTTTTTATAATGATGCTCCACAAGGTGTAGCTCCAGAGGCATCGTTTACACCATCAACCTATGAAATTTGTTCTGGCTCAGAGGTTGCTTTCAATGATTTTTCGTCTCAGCAACCAACTGAATGGGCTTGGGACTTTGGAGATGGTTCTACTTCTTCCGCTCAAAACCCAAGTCATGTATTTACCGGCTCAGGCCCATATGTTGTTACACTTACAGTTTCCAATGAATTTGGTTCAAATTCAGCAGTCCAAACTATATTGGTAAATGCTTTACCAATAGTTGAAATAACAACAAATGATTCAGACAATATTGTTTGTATTAGTGATGGTTTAGTTCAACTTTCTGGTGTTCCTTCGGGTGCAGGATTTACAGGTCCTGGCACAAATGGTACGGTATTCAATCCTCAAGTTGCTGGTGTGGGGACACACGTCATTACTGGAAGTTTTACTGATGAAAATGAATGTACAGGTCAAAGCAATATTGAAATAACAGTGGAGCCCTGCGCGTCGGTTTCAGATTTCGCGTATTACGATATCACACTCTACCCAAACCCAAATGAAGGAATGTTCTTCATAGAGGGTATGGCTAAAGGAACAGCTTTTGAAATTTTGAATCTTCAAGGTCAAACCATTTATGCGTCAAAAATAGAAAGTCAAACGCAAGCAATAGATCTTTCTTTTACTTCCAATGGGGTGTATATTTTACAAGCCAGAATTAATGGAATATCGTGTAGAATGAAATTCACGAGACTCTAATTAAATCGCTAACCTCTTTGATGCCAAAAAGCAATACCTATAAACAAGGCTTGAAAGGGTAATCGAACAATGGCAGCGGTCTGACTTATGTCAATGGCTTGCTGCGCGGCTTCATTTTGGGCAAGGTATATATTAGCAGGAAAAACAGCGATCAATAAAACTATCAAGCCCCAACCTGCGACTTTTCTTGATTTTTGAAACAGTAACATCCCTCCCAAAAGGATTTCAAAAAAACCACTGATATATACAGCCTCTTGATGAAAGGGCAGATAATCAGGCATAATGGCTAGAAAGAAATCTGGGTCAATAAAATGTCTCATGCCTACATAGATATATGCCGAGCTCATAAAATAGATCGTTATTTTTTTGAATAGGCTCATGATATTATTGAATTTTTCTAGATTGTAGAGATTCTTACCTTTTTCTTTTTAAGTCTCTCGTTATTCAGTTTATTGCACAATTCAGCGGCCTTTGAGCTTGAAACAGCCACAAATGCGCAGTCCGTCTTTAGTTCAATAACACCCAATTCACTGCTGTCAAGTTCACCTTTTTTAATAAATAGCCCAGCGATGTCTCCCTTTGAGATTTTGTCACGTCTACCACCAGAAACAAAAAGTGTTTTCCATTTATTCTTAGGGATTTTACCTCCTTCTATTATTTCTTTTGTTTTTATACCTCGGGCATATTCTGGAATTTTATCATTTTTCCCCTTTATACAAATTGCGGATCCATTTGTATTCATTCTTGCCGTCCGTCCATTACGATGCGTAAACTCTTCTTGTCTAGTAGGCATTTCATAATGCACGATGTAATCCAAGCCGGGTATATCTATGCCTCTTGCTGCGAGGTCTGTTGCTAAGAGGGTTCGGTGACTGTAATTTCTAAATTGAATTAGGCTTCTTTCGCGTTCAATTTGTTCCATACCACCAAAAAAGCAAGTATGTTCCACATTGTTTTCATCTAAAAACTCCGAAACTCCATCAAGTGTATCTTTAAAGTTACAAAATATAATCCCTCTTTTTTCTCCCAGGGTTTCTAGCAGATTTAATAATGTGTCTAGCGTGTTTTGTGTAGAATGAACCCATGATAAGTCAAGGATTTGAGATTTCGTATTTAAATAATCGAGTTTCACAGGATCGCCAAATTTTAAGAATCCAGGAACTTCCTCTTTATGTGTGGCAGAAGTAAGTATTTTTCTATCCAAAGCATAAAGAGATCCTACAATTTCTTTCATTTCTTTTTCAAAACCAATCTCAAGAGATTTATCAAATTCATCAATAACAAGGCTTTTTATTCCGCTCAAAGTAATTCGGTCTCTTCTTATATGGTCTGCAATCCTCCCCGGGGTTCCCACAAGTATTGCAGGTGCATGTGTGAGCTCTATTTTTTCTTTTGAGCCAGATCTTCCTCCGTACACGGCATTCACCTTATATCCAGTACCCATATCTCTGATTACCTGCTCAATTTGAATAGCGAGTTCTCTTGCTGGCACAATGATTAGGAGTTGCGTTACAGAAAGTAATGGATCTAATCGCTGAATTAGGGGTAGCAAAAAAGCCAAGGTTTTTCCCGTTCCAGTAGGTGAAAGAATGAGGATCTCTTTTGATTCGCCAATGGCATCAATAGCCTCATTTTGCATAGGGTTCAACTGTTCTATTCCCATTTTTTGCAAAATCTGGGACTGATTTTTTATTTGATTACTCATTATGGTTTTTGATCCTTCAAGGGACCAATTTTATTATAGATTCGTATTGAGTATCAATACAAATTAAAAGAAGTCGGGATGAGTGGATTCGAACCACCGATCTCGCGCCCCCCAGACGCGCACTTTAACCGGACTAAGCTACATCCCGAATTGGAGCGTAAAAATATGAAATTGTGTTTAAGTGACATAAGAAATCGCATTGTTCTTATTCGTAATTTTACAATATGAAGAAGATTGGAGTCTGGATTGGAGCCATGCGATTAAGAACATTACCGCTTTCTATATCGGGAATAATGGTCGGGTCTGCGCTGGCTTTTTTACTCGGAAATGGAAACGTGCAGATATTTTCTACAGCAATTTTAACAACTGTTTTGTTCCAGATCTTATCCAATTTAGCCAATGATTTAGGCGATAGCCAGAAGGGCGCAGACAATGCCGATAGAGTTGGGCCAAAGCGTGCCGTTCAATCGGGAGAGATTTCTCAATCAGAAATGAAAGTGGGTGTTGGTCTTTTTGTGATTTTGTCTTTTGTTGCCGCAGGTGTACTTATTTATCTGAGTCTTCCTAATTTGTCAATTGAGTTGTTATACTTTTTTGCCGTCCTTGCTGTCCTTTGTGTTTTAGCGGCTATATTTTATACGATGGGTAAGTCCGCATATGGTTATAGTGGTTTCGGAGATATTATGGTTTTTATCTTTTTTGGTTTTGTAAGTGTAATAGGTGTTTTTTCGTTGTATGGCTTGAGTTTTGAGTGGCTTACATTATTACCATCAATAACAATTGGCGCGTGGAGTACTGCGGTTCTAAACTTAAATAACATGCGTGATGTTGAGAATGACTCAGCATCTGGGAAGCGAACAATGGTTGTTAAAATTGGGTATGAAAAAGCGAAGTTATACCATGTTGGCTTACTCGTTCTTGGACTGATATCCTGGCTGATTTTGGTTTCAACATTTGTAATTATCACTTATAGTTTATTGCCAATAATAGCAATAGTTCCGTCAATCTTTATTGCTGGGCATTTGAAAAGGGTATTCACGGCACCTCAACCTAGTGCTTTAGATAGTGAGCTGAAAAAAGTGGCATTTTTAACTTTTTTCTCAGCACTTTTCTTTGCTACTGCGTTATTCTTTGTGTAATTCTTGTTTTTACGTGAATTCTGATTTTCAGACTTTCATTGTGTGAGATAATTCAGTAAATTTGCAACACTTCAAATAACGACAAAAGATGAAAATATTAGTTTGTATTAGTAAGGCTCCAGATACAACATCAAAAATCTCGTTTTCTGATGGAAACACGAAGTTTGATGAGAATGGTGTGCAATTTATTGTAAATCCCTACGATGAGTGGTACGCTTTGGTCCGTGCCCTTGAAATTAAAGAATCAGACGGAGGACAAGTAACAATAATTACTGTTGGAGGAGCAGCTGATGACGCAGTGATTAGAAAAGCACTTGCAATTGGCGCAGACGATGCCGTGCGAATTGATGTCGAACCAAAAGACGCATATAGTGCAGCAATGCAGATTGCTAATTACGCCAAGGAAAATACTTATGACTTGGTTTTAACGGGAAAAGAAACAATCAACTACAATGGATCTCAGTTTGGAGGTATGCTAGCTGAAGGTTTAGATATACCATTTATCTCGTTAGCAACGAAATTAAATGTAGCAGGTAATACATTAACGATTGAAAGAGAAATCATTGGTGGTGTTCAAGAAATTCAGGTTGAAGCCCCTGCAGTAATTAGCTGCGCAAAAGGAATGGCTGAACAGCGAATACCTAATATGAGAGGAATTATGGCAGCGAGAACAAAACCTTTAAATGTGGTTGCAGCGCAAGATATTGAAGATTTAACTTCATTTGTTTCCTATGAAATGCCAGGAGAAAAGTCTGCAGTCAAAATGATTGACCCCGAGAATATGGATGAATTGGTTTCATTGTTGCACAGTGAAGCCAAAGTAATTTAAATAAAATTTTAGCCAATGATTTTAGTATATATAAATTCTGAAAATGGTGTTTCTAAAGCTTCTTTGGAAGCAATAACATATGCCAATAAACTAGGAGATGTCGTTGCATTGAGTAATGGTTCATTATCGAACGATGAGCTTTCTACTTTAGGTAACTATGGGGCTTCCAAAGTACTCATTGATCGCGCTGTAAGTGGAGAAGATCAACAGCAAGTTGTAAAAATGATTGCTGAGGTTGCAGCTACCCATAGCGCAGATACAGTTGTTTTTGTTCACGATCTTTATGGAAAATCTATAGCTCCTATGCTTTCAGTTCGTATGAAGGCTGGATTGGTTTCTGGTGCTATTTCATTGCCAGATGAGTCTGGTGCTATTGCAGTAAATGTATTTTCGGGAAAAGCTGTAGGCAAGGTGAAAGTTAATTCATCAGCCAAAATTATTTCTTTACTTCCAAATAGCTTGCCGCCAGAGGAACTTGGTTCGACATGTGGTGTTGAGGAGATTTCATCGAATGTGGGTGATGCTAGGATAAAAGTACTGTCTACTAAAAAGCCAGAAGGTGAAATCCCATTACCGGAAGCAGAGCTTGTTGTTTCTGCAGGTAGAGGTTTAAAAGGTCCTGAAAATTGGGGAATGATTGAGGAGTTAGCAAATAATTTAGGAGCTGCAACAGCATGTTCAAGGCCTGTGGCAGATATCGGATGGAGACCTCATCATGAGCACGTTGGTCAAACAGGGGTAGCTATCAGACCTAATCTTTACATTGCAGTTGGAATTTCAGGAGCCATTCAGCATTTAGCTGGAGTCAATGGTTCTAAAGTAATTGTAGTGGTAAATACAGATCCTGAAGCACCGTTCTTTAAAGCAGCTGATTACGGTATTGTAGGTGATGCCTTTGAAGTTGTGCCTCGATTAAATGAGGCGATTCAAAAATTCAAAGCTTCGTAAAAATATATATAATGTTAAGCTTTAGCGCTTGAACTATGCAGAAAGTAAGATTAGAAATTCAAGGTATTGCATATAGCCAGACTCAATCAGGCTCGTATGTGTTAACCTTAATTGAGGCAGCAGGTAACAGAAAGCTCCCAATTGTCATTGGTGGTTTTGAGGCTCAAGCTATAGCTGTTGAATTAGAGAAAATGATACCTAACCGACCGTTAACTCATGATTTGTTTAAGTCGTTTTGCGTTTCTTATGATGTAACAATAAAGGAAGTCTTAATCTATAAATTTGAAGAAGGTGTTTTTTATGCGAAGCTAATTTGTGATAAAGAAGGTGTGCATACAGAAATTGACTCCAGGACTTCTGATGCCATAGCCGTTGGCGTTCGTTTTAACAGTCCAATATATACTTTTTCTAATGTTTTGGAAGATGCTGGCATTACCCAAGATCAAGAAGATGCTTTTGAAAGTGATTCTTTAGTGAGCCAAGATGATGATGATTTTGATATTGAGGAAACTGTTAACGATTACTCTTCAAGTTCAATGGAGGATCTTGAAAAACAGCTTCAGGGTGCTTTAGAACAAGAAGATTACGAGCTTGCATCGAAATTAAGAGATGAGATTAAAAAAAGAAATCCATAGAATAGGAATTGTTTTATTTTGTTGTGTTGCTATTGCAGGCTTCACAATTGCTTCAGGAAATAATACATTTGAGGATGAAGTTTATTACCGTTCAGGTAAAGTTTTAAAACTTTCAAAGTCAGGTACTTTTACAAATAATGATCAAGAACTATCAAAACACCTAAAAGGTACTTGGACTGTTAAAAATGATAGCTTGTATCTCGAGCCTGAGACAATAACATTAGATAGAAGTAATGGCACCTCTGAATTGAATCATCGATCTGTTTTTTCAATTGCATATATTTCAGATAATAAGTTAACCTTAACTTCATCAAAAGGTAGGTTTTCATACCATGATTATAACAGTACCTATAAGACATCTGGATTTCCTTTAAATTCAATATTTAGAGGCATCATCGGGATGCTATTTTTGTTTCTTTTCGCTTATCTTTTAAGTAGAGATAGAAAAGCAATCAATTGGAGCTTAGTAATTAAGGGTTCTGTTTTACAGCTCATTTTAGCACTTTTTATACTTAAAGTTCCTTTTGTTAGCACTGCTTTCGATTGGTTGGCCAAAGCATTCACTAAGGTGATTGACTTTTCTCATGAAGGTGCAATATTTCTTTTTGGATCCATGGGTGAAATGCCGCCAATGCTAGCAAACTTTGCTTTCTGGATTTTACCAACAGTGGTCTTCGTATCAGCTCTTTCGAGTTTAATGTATTATTTTGGTGTCCTCCAGTTTGTAGTCAAGAAAATGGCGTGGGTCATGAATAAATTTCTAGGTATTTCAGGTTCTGAAAGTGTGGCGGCGGCGGCTAATGTTTTTGTTGGTCAGACAGAGGCACCACTTCTTGTCAAGCCATATTTAGATAGAATGACAAAATCAGAGATGCTTTGTTTAATGGTAGGCGGTATGGCCACTATTGCGGGTGGGGTTCTTGGTGCAGTAGTCGGGATATTAGGGCAAGGTGATCCAGCTCTTGAATTGTTTTATGCCAAACATTTACTAACGGCCTCTTTAATGTCAGCCCCCGCAGCAATTGTGTTCGCAAAAATATTACTTCCAGAAACCGAGAAGATTAATAAAAATTTAGATGTTGCGAAGGATAAAATGGGTGTTAATGCTCTTGAAGCTATAACGAATGGTACGACCGACGGATTGAAACTTGCGGTAAATGTTGGTGCGATGCTTTTGGTATTTACCAGTTTAATTGCACTATTAAATTATATTGTTTTTAAAATAGGCGATTGGACTACTCTAAATGCACTAATAGAATCAGGTGGGATGTATGACAGGTTAAGTTTTGAAAGTATTTCAGGGTATCTCCTATCACCTTTAGCGTGGATTCTTGGTGTAGAATGGCAAGACGCAATGTACTTCGGTCAGCTTTTGGGTGAAAAAACAATAATAAATGAATTTATAGCTTATCCTCATTTGGGGGATATTCAAGACGAACTTTCTAATAAAACAATTATTATGTCTACGTACGTCTTGTGCGGTTTTGCCAATATTGTCTCGATAGGTATTCAGGTAGGTGGTATTGGTATTTTAATACCAAAAAAGAAATCTATGCTGGCTCAATTAGGGTTATTAGCACTTGTCGGTGGTACGCTCGCCTGCATGTCTACTTCCGTATTGGCGGGCATGTTATTTTAGGGCAAATAAATCTTTCACACCTAAGGTTCTATTGATTGTGAAACCTTCCCCATATGTTACGCCGAGTTCTCTTCCTAGGCTGAGCATTCTACCTTCTAAATATTTAAAAAAAGTTTCTCCTGAAATAGGTGTTTTAGGTTCTTTAGAATTGACATTAAAAAACTGGCTGTCAAAGCATTTAATCAGTTCAATCTTGTCTTCACCAGTTGTGCTAACATCTAAAATAACATCTGGGTTAAGGTAAAAATCTTGAATATAATGAAGCAGGATTTTTGGTCGGTAAGCCTCTTGAGTATTACCATTTAAGGAAGTTTCTATTTTTCGGAGACCAGAAAGAAACACTGCTTCTGAAACAAGATTAGCCCCTTTTGCATGATCAGGATGTCGGTCATGAATGGAGTTTGCTAAAACCATTTCTGGTTGATACTTTCGAATACATTCGATTATTTTTATTTTGTTTTCATTTGAGTCTTGAATGAAACCGTCTCCCATATTCAGGTTTTCACGCATCTGCAGCCCAATGAACTTCGAGGCCTTGGCAGCCTCCTCATATCTTTTTTCAACAGAGCCACGTGTACCTAATTCACCCTCTGTTAGATCAATTATTCCTATTTTTTTCCCCTCTCGAGCGTATTTTAAAAGAGTAGCACCGGCAGAGATTTCCACATCATCAGGGTGTGCGCCAAAAGCAAGAATATCTAATTTCATTTAGTCTATATGTACATAACTTTCAACGCTTGGACAAGCACATATTAAATTACGGTCACCAAACGCGTTATCCACACGTCGCACAGGAACCCAATATTTATTTTCTATTAAATAGGGCAGCGGGTAAGCTGCTTCTTGAGGGGAGTATGGGTAGTTCCAGTTTTTATTAATGATACAATTTGCCGTATGCGGTGCATTTCGTAAAAGATTATTTTCTTTGTCTGAATGACCATTTTCGATTTCCTTTATTTCTTCACGGATTTTAATCATGGCTTCAATAAAGCGATTTAGCTCATCTAGATCCTCCGATTCAGTTGGTTCTATCATCAAGGTTCCTGCAACAGGAAAAGACACAGTTGGCGCATGAAAACCAAAATCAATCAAACGTTTTGCAATATCTGCAACTTCAATATCTGCTGTTTTTTTAAATGCTCGGCAATCTAGAATCATTTCGTGTGCTACCGTTCCATTTTTTCCTTTGTATAGGATAGGGTAGTGGTTCTCTAGTCTTTTTGCAATATAATTTGCATTGAGAATCGCTATCTCAGTGGATTCCGTTAATCCTTTGGCTCCGAGCATTTTTATGTATGCATATGAAATCAAAAGAATAAGCGCGCTACCATAAGGTGTTGCAGAGATTGCATTAATTGCCTGTGAACCCCCTGAAGGAATTAAAACGCTACCAGGAAGGAATGGTTTTAAGTGTGCAGCAACGCCAATTGGCCCCATTCCTGGACCGCCGCCACCATGAGGAATGGCAAAAGTTTTATGAAGATTAAGATGACAAACATCAGCGCCTATATTACCAGGGTTAGTAACCCCAACTTGTGCATTCATATTTGCACCATCCATATATACTTGACCTCCATTGTCATGAATGATTCCTGTAATTTCTTTAATAGCCTCTTCAAAAACCCCATGTGTAGATGGATATGTAACCATCAAACCTCCTAAGATGTCTTTATTTTCTTCTGCTACTTTTTTGAGCTCATCTATATTTATGTTACCGTTTTCATCGCAGCTCGTCACCACTACTTTAAAACCGGCCATCACTGCTGAGGCTGGATTTGTACCGTGTGCAGATGAAGGGATAATCATTATTTTTCTTTTTAGGTCTCCTCTTGATTCGTGGTAGGCACGAATAACCATAAGTCCCGCATACTCGCCTTGAGCTCCAGAATTTGGCTGTAGAGACATTCCGGCAAACCCGGTACATTCGCAAAGTGCATCACTCAGCTCTTTGAACATATCATGATAACCTTGAGCTTGATTCAATGGTGCAAATGGATGAAGATTACTAAACGCAGGATTTGTAATTGGCATCAACTCACTTGCTGCATTCAATTTCATGGTACAAGAACCGAGAGGTATCATACTATGAACTAATGAAAGGTCTTTATTCTCCAATCGCTTGAGATAGCGCATCATTTTAGATTCAGAATGATAGCTATTAAAAATAGGTTGAGACAGTATTGAGTCCGTTCGTTTAAGCTCCATAGCAAGAGCAATCATTTCATCATGATTACTAGCATCTTTTTTTCCTATGAGCTCGGAGAAAAGCCCTAGAATAATATTTACATCTTCGGAGTTATGGGATTCGGCAAAACTTATGGTTACCTCAGTGTCTGATTTGTAGTAGAAGTTAAAATGATGTTTTTCAGCTAGAGCCTTTAGCTTTTTACTTTCGATATTACGAATCCAAACGGTGTCAAAAAACGTTTCAGATCCCAATTCAAAGTCCATTTTCTTTAAACCTGCTGCAAGTTGTCCTGCTAATTTGTTCACATGGTTGGCAATTCCCTTGATACCGCTCGGCCCATGGTATACTGCGTACATGCTCGCCATTACGGCAAGTAGCGCTTGTGCAGTACAAATATTTGATGTGGCTTTACCTCTTTTAATGTGTTGCTCTCTGGTTTGTAATGCCATTCTGAGTGCCGTGTTATTATCTGCATCCTTCGATATTCCAATGATACGTCCAGGTATATTTCTTTTAAACGATTCTCGAGTAGCAAAATATGCAGCATGTGGTCCTCCATATCCCATAGGAACACCAAACCTTTGGGATGATCCTAGTACAACATCAGCCCCATAATGACCTGGTGCCTTTAACACGGCAAGACTTAATATATCTGCTGCAACAGCTACTTGAAGGTTGGCTTCTTTAAGCTTGTGAATTCTTGATTCTAGGTCACAGATATGGCCATTTGCATCTGGGTATTGAATTAACGCTCCGAAAAATGAATCGTCTACATTGTATGCTTCAATATTAGAAATAATCAATTCTATCCCTAGATTTTTAGACCTTCCTTTAACTACATCAATGGTTTGGGGAAGTGCATTTTCATCTATTAAGAATTTTAATTTACCCGCTTTTACATCTGCTCTCGAGCGACTATTGTAGAACATCAGCATAGCCTCAGCAGCTGCAGTGGCTTCGTCAAGAAGCGATGCATTCGCTATTTCCATACCCGTTAAATCAAGCACCATTGTCTGAAAGTTCATTAGGGCCTCTAGCCTTCCTTGTGAAATTTCGGCCTGATATGGAGTATATGCAGTATACCATCCTGGATTTTCGAGAACATTTCTAAGAATCACAGAAGGGGTAATTGTTTCGTGATATCCCAATCCAATAAAAGATTTAAAGACTTCATTCTTGGACGCCAAATCTGACATGTGTGCCAAAAAATCATTTTCGCTCATGGCATCAGAGATTCTCAATGATTGTTCTAAACGGATCTGTTCTGGAACAGTTTGATGAATCAATTCTTCAATATTGGATACACCAATTGTATGCATCATTTCTTTTTTCTCAGAGGAAGTGGGGCCAATATGACGGCTCGAAAATGGACTCATGAAAATGTGTTTTAAAACTTTTTGCAAATATACTTTAACTCACCAAAACAACAATTGGATTTCAAAAGAGTTTAGCGCTTTTCAGAAATTCTATTTTCTTTTTCTATGTGAGCTTTAACACGGATTTTTGCATTGATTTGAATGTCCTTCCAAAACAGGTTTACATCTCCAATATGGTAGTCATCGATGGTCAATGCAAAAGAACGAAAGGGAACGTGCGGTAGACTGATCCAAATGGCACCATCTACAAGATTCGTTTTGAAGGCATGTTCATACATTTTGTTGTCCCAAAAAAGAAAGCCTTTATGTTGTGCACGGCTTGCAAATTTTTGCGCATTCCATGTCACGGGGTTTATTGCTGCCTTACCTTGATACCAATTTTTATATTTTTTTGTTTTATACCTTCTTTTGAATGTATTCCATGTAACAAAGCCACCTATGGCGTCAGGTTTTGACAATAAAGAAATGCTTTTGAACTCATCGGTGGCAAGTCCTATTCCAGGCAAATACGCACAGATCAATTGATTTTGGAGCGCTTTACCGTCAAAAAAGTCCTTTAAAAGAAGCATGCCATGCGTTGAGCCTTGACTATGACCAGCAATGATGATTGGCCTACCGTTATTATAATGTTCTAAATAGAAGCTAAAAGCATCTTTGATATCTTTATATGCTTTCAACAATGCTTTTCTACCACCAAATTCAAGTTCAGAGTAGCTTCGTAAATTTGCTTGAGAATAATAAGGAACAAACATCCTACCTGCCTCAGCCCAAGCAGAGCCTTGGAATTTAGTTACTCTTTTGACTTTTTTACGTTGTTCAGTATCTTCAATTGAGATATTCCATTGCTCATTTTTTTTATCTGTAAAAACCGTGGGATAAATATAGAATACATCTGCATATGATAGGAGCGAAGAGTCAATGATGTACTCAGCGTGAAGATTGTTTTCTTTACTAGGAAGTATTACCCATGATGAGGTATCTGAATAATCAGCAATTAATTGTGCATTAAATTCAATTTGTTGAATAATAAAAACGAAAACAAGTAGCGCGCGTATCACAAGGAATTATTTTTGTGTCAAAACATTAATTTTATGTTGCCCAAAATTATATCATTTACAGCAATACTTTTCGTGTTTAACATTTTTTATGTGTCTGCACAAGAGGTAGATACGACGAAGTTAGACACGGCCATAGTAGACACGCTGCCCGTAAAGAATTGGAAGCTGAAATCCTTATATTCATTAAATGGAACACAAAGTTCTTTTGTGAATTGGAATTCAGGAGGAAGAAATAATATTTCATTAAATGCAACCATTCGGGCTAGCGCAAATTTTAATAAAGCGAAATTGAATTGGTCCAACGACCTCTCACTTGCATTTGGCGGTATCAAATATCTTGATGAATCAGAATTGTTGACATTGCAGAAAACAGACGATATTATTGACCTATCCTCTAAGTTTGGTGTTCGGGTCTCTGAAAAACATTTAATTAGTCTTAATGTAGGATTTAAAACTCAATTTGCCGATGGTTTTACTTACCCAAATGATTCAATTGCAGTCTCAAAATTCATGGCTCCGGGTTATCTTAATTTAGCATTAGGAACTGATTATATTAAAGATGCTAATTTCTCTATTTTCGGATCTCCATTTGCTGCGAAAACAACTTTTGTGTTAGATGATTCTTTATCTCAAATAGGTGCTTTTGGGGTAGACGAGGGACAACGTATGCGTCATGAATTTGGTGCATTTGTCAAATTGAAATGGAATGCAGAAGTGATGAAAAACATAGAAATGAAATCAAAGCTCGAGCTTTTTAGCAATTATCTGAACAATCCTCAAAACATTGATGTAAATGCCGAGCTTGTTTTTGTCTTTCGGGTAAATTCACTATTCTCGGCTACAGCACAATGGAATTTGGTTTATGACGATGATATTCAAATTCGAGATAGAAATGGAAATGTTGGTCCCAGGACACAGTTTAAGTCCGTATTGGGAATAGGTCTCTCCTACAAGCTTGAGAATTAGATTACTTCGGAATCAGCTAAAACACCAGGCTAAAATCCTACTTTTTTTATTGCCGAGTATTAAAGGAATTATTTTCAATGCTCTTGGTTTCGTTTTTTTGATGCTTTTCACCAATGGCTTAAGATGATCCTCATTTGCCACTAAAGTGGTAAACCAATTAATTTGTTTTTTAAATCTAATACTTTCGGATATCAGTGTTTCAATAAATTGCGACTCACCTCCTGGGTACCATAGCTCATTCGCTACTCCAGAAAAATTTCTACCCTGTGTTGCTGACTTTATATGATTGGTTTTTCGTCTATTTTGTTTGCTCGCTTCAGCTTCATTCTTGTAAAATGGTGGATTGCATACCAGTACATCAAAAGCATCGTTTTCTTCAATAATACCATTTAATATATGGT
Source organism: Crocinitomicaceae bacterium (assembly GCA_022425625.1). Classification (GTDB taxonomy): domain Bacteria; phylum Bacteroidota; class Bacteroidia; order Flavobacteriales_D; family Crocinitomicaceae; genus UBA952. Next base: position 22,860 of record JAKMFD010000002.1, read on the forward strand.
CCTTATTTTGTTGACTGCGAATGGCAATTGAGTTTAGTTTTGCATTTTTTTTTATTATTTTTTTTGCATGCTCGATTGACGCTCTTTCTGTTTCACTTCCAGTACATTTCCATTTAAAGTGAGCAGTACCGAGAACGGGGTAGATTAAACTTGCCCCAGTGCCAATATCTAAAAGCTGAACGTCTTTTTTTTGAAATAGGTCTGCAATATGAAGCAAGTATTCAAGTCTTCCGGGAATAGGAGGACAAAGGTTTTCTTTTGGTATATCCCAGTCTAAATCGTAATGTGACTTTAACAATGCTTGATTTAAAGCTTTTACTGATGAAGCATTAGAAAAATCAATGGTTTTATTCCCATATTTATTTACATAGATTGACTTTTTTAAAGTTGAATTTATTGCGGCTAAAATAGTGAAGTCATATCCATTATTAAAAGGATTTTTGTCATGCATCCTTTGCTGCTTTTGTCTTCATTTCTTCCTTCTCCATTGCTCTTGCCTCTGTGAGTGCAGATGAAATCATTCCTGAAGGTATAGCGATAATACCTAGCCCAATCATGAGGATGATGAATGTAAAGATTCTTCCTCCAATAGTTATGGGAACAATATCTCCATATCCAACTGTGGTTAGTGTCACCACGGACCACCAAAGACTCGAAAAAATTGAGGAAAACGCATCCGGTTGCACCCGATTTTCAAAATAATAAATACCCACTGCAGATAAATAGAAAAGAATCAATGAGACCACGCTAAACATAATGAGTTCTTGTTTGATCATAATAAAAGCATTTTGAAATCGACGAATTGCTTTGTTATAACGAATAAGTTTTATGATTCTAAATAAGCGGAGAAACCTCAAAACACGCGCTGATCTTAAATCAAATCCAAGAGCTAAGTAAAAGGGAAGTATTGCTAAAAGGTCAATGATGCCATAAAAGCTAAATACAAAACTCACTTTGCTTTTGGCGATATAGAGTCGGATTAAGTATTCTAAAGAAAATATAACAATACATACAAGTTCAAATTTCTCCAAAAAATAAACCGTGTCAGACTCTAAATCTGGAATAGTCTCAACGGTAAAGGAAGCGATAGATAAGAGAATCAATACTTGAATGAAGTAGTCAAAGTAAAGCCCCGATTTAGATTCTCTTGTTTCTACAATTTTATCAATCTTTTCCTTCATGTTTCAGTTTAGGACTAAATATAATAAAATGGAACATGCTATTGAACGGATGTTATTATTTGGATGTTCGATTCTATGATTTCTTATCTTACCATTTTAAATTTTATAAATTTGCGCTCTTATCGAGGCACGCCAATGAAAGCATCTATATATCTACTGTTTTTGGTTTTGTTATGTTCATGTTCAGATCAACATATCAAGATGAAGAAACACTTACGTGTTAACTGTGGTGGAGAGTCTGTTTCAGGAGACGAATTTATTGAGGGGGACGTTCGTCTTTCAAATGCCAATTGTCGAACGCAGCAATACAGTCGCACAGGAGACTTTGCTTTTAAACTCAACAAAGAAAAGCAGTTTGGTCCTTCCTTGAGGTTGGATTCAATTAAAATGGGGGATGTGATCTATGCCTCAGTTTACCGTAAAAAAGGCCTGTCAAATGGTCATCTTGTTATAGCTGCGTGTAACGATGGTCAATACGAAAGCAATCAAATTTCACTTGAAGAAAAAGTAGAGTGGGAGCAGGTGAAATGTACGTTTGTAGCAAAAAAAGATTATGATTTTGTGACCGTCTACCTCTGGAATCCAAATGAAGAAGCTGTTTATTTTGATGACTTAGTTATTGACTGTTACCGTGAAAACGAAAAACCAAAAGTTGTTAATGACAAAGATATCCTTAGGATTGAAATTCCACAAAGTGCTTTAGATAGTCTTTCGGATTTCCGAGAAAAAGCTTTGAATCAAGAGGTAATCACTTCAGATCTTAAGCGTTATTTTAAAGCGTTTGTAATTTTAAATGGAGATAAAGTTCCCGTTTCTCTGAGGTTTAAGGGAGATTGGGTAGATCATCTGGATGGCGAAAAATGGTCCTATCGTATCAAATTCAAAGGAGCTAATGCCTATCAAGGTATGAAGAAGTTCTCCATTCAGGATCCTCATACACGTTCTTTTATGATGGAGTGGCTTGGTCACCGTCTATTTGAGAGGGAAGATATCTTGACCACACGCTATGAATTCAAGGTCGTCTACATAAATGGAGTCAATAGAGGTGTTTATGCACTTGAAGAGCACTTTGATAAAAGGCTTCTAGAATACAGAAAACGAAGAGAGGGTCCTATTGTAAAGTTTGATGAAAGCGGTGTATGGCAAGGTTATTACGACCAGCAAAAGTACCAGCAAGGGTTCAAGAAATTCCCCTACTTGGAATCAGCAGAGATCTTACCTTTTAGTAAAAAAAGAACACGTAAAAATCCAGTTCTTTTGAATCAATTTGTCCTAGCTCAAAGTCACCTATCTCGATTCAGGGCTTTAGATTCAAAACTCGAAGAATATCTTGATGTTGATAAAATGGCGAGATTCATCGCACTGTGTGATGTTATGAACGCCTCCCATGGATTAATTTGGCACAATCAGAGAAGCTATCTGAATCCAGTTAATGGTGTTCTTGAGCCTGTTGCGTACGATTGTTTTTCAGGTAAGCTTTCGATTCATTATGAATTATTGGGTATGGCATCCAGATGGCGCGAGGCAAAAGACTTTACAAGTTTTGATGCACTCTTTTTAAATAAGACCTTCAATAAATTGTATATTAAATACCTCAACAAGTATTCCTCAAAAGATTACTTTTCGGAAATATTTTTGGCATTGGAAGATGAAATCAACCACTATGAGGAACTATTGCAATATGAATATCCATTATATACACTGAATAAAGATTATTTCCTGCTCAATCAGTACAATGTTCAAGAAAAGGTTCTTAAGTATGCGTCACTTCCTGAAAATAATCGAAAAATTTACAAAAAAGATCTTTACCGTGACACACCGCAAAATGTAGTTTTTGATGAGGTTTCATTGAAGGTTTACACGATAAAATCAGATTCGCTATCCGGTGTTTTTCAGTTTGAAAACTACTTGCTTTCACCAATAGAGGTTGTAGGGTATTCGACAAAAGCGAATAAAAATCTTATTTTTCAATTCGATAAAAAATTCTCTTTGGAAGCCTTCGCTAATGAGTCAGTTAAAAAAGAAGTGTCTTTTCCGTTCAGACCTAGAAAGATTTTTTATAAAACTAAGATCACAGGGGATTCTTTACTTTCTGTTAAGGTAAGCCCATTCCCCCCAGTTAAATACAAGTCTATAATTGACTTCGAGAACAGTCAATTTATCTCAAATAATGATGAAATACGCTTTAAAGCCAATGAGGTTTACATTTTTACGGAAACTATTTTTATTCCAAGAGATAAGAATTTAGTTATCGAAGAAGGTGTTAAAATTTCCCTGAGTAATGGTGCGCGTTTTGTTGCTTATGGTCAGGTTAAAATGCTGGGCTCAAATAATAAGCCTATTAAAATTGAAGGTAAGGGAGCAAAAGGGGGCGGTGTTGTGCTTTTTCCAGAGGGAGGCAGCGTTGAAATGAATCATGTAATTTGTAAAAACCTCACAGATGCCAATTCTGAAAGTTGGATTCTTACGGGTGGCTTAACCATATATGAAGGAGACGTCAATCTTTTGAATTGTTCATTCCTAAATGCTAGAAGTGAGGATGCTTTGAACCTTATTCGATGTGATTTTAAGATTGATGGCATTCTGGTAGATGGTACGTATTCAGACGGTTTTGACGCGGATTTCTGTTCTGGGATCATTATGAACTCAACCATTCGATCAACAGGGAATGATTGTGTTGACTTCTCGGGGAGCACCATAGATATTGAGGATTGTACGATTATAGACTCTGGTGATAAAGGTATTTCAGGTGGGGAACATTCTACAATAAATGTTAGAAACTGTTTTATAACAAATGCCTCTATCGGTATCGCTTCCAAGGATAAATCTATCGTTAATGTCAACAATACTAAACTTGAGTTTTGTGACTTTGCATTTGCTGCTTATCGTAAAAAGGCTGAGTTTGGTCCGGCAAAAATTCATGTCGAGTCCGCCATGCTGAACAATATTTTAGACCCTTATTTAATCGAGAAAGATTCTGAAATAATCCACCTTGGAAAAACCAATGTTGGCAATGAAATATTTGATATTGATTCGATGTATCAGGAGTTTAAAAAGTCGGGTATTTAGGAGAACCACACGTCATTAATCACCTCTTTTTTCATAAACTGATTGACCCTTTCAATAATTACTTGTTTGCCTGAGTGCAATTCTTCCCTCATTACTGCAGAATCAATTTGAAGATGTAAGGTTTTGTTTTTGATTTTAATACTTTTCGTGCGGAATGCAACGGCTTTACCCATGAGCTCTGGCCAAGCGTCATTGAGGTCGTATTCTTTCATTTTATCGTCAAGTTTATAGGCTTTCATGAGTTTTTCAATGACATCTCCTAAAGGTTGCTCTTTTTTAGATCTTCGATTGTCTGGATTGTATGTCATATTGCTAAATTTAACGAGAAATTTCTTTAACATCCCCCATGATTACTTCAAATAGTTTTGAGGAGACATCTACGCTGTCTAGCAAGTTTTCCATTCTTGTTCTATCTGTATCAGACAATATTACTTGACCAAAGTAATCCTGAGTTACAAGCTGTACCAATTTTTGGACCCTTTCAGCGTCAAGTTTATCAAAAATATCATCTAGCAATAATATTGGATTTATTTTCTTTTGTTCTTTCAGCCAATCGAATTGCGCAAGCCTAAGTGCGATCACGAAGGACTTTTGCTGTCCCTGAGATCCAAATTTCTTTATAGGGTGTCCTTTGATTGTAAATATCAAATCATCCTTATGGACACCTATATTCGAGTATTGGCTGTAACTGTCTTTTTTATGATTTTTCAGAAGTAAGTTAGAGAAATCCTCACCTGTAAGTTGCGACTTATAGGCAATATTACTTTGTTCTGCTGAGATACCTATCTCTGAATAGAACTTTTGGAAAACAGGAATGAAAGAGTCTAAAAACTCCGTCCTTTTTTTATGAATTAAGACACCCAGCTTTGACATTTGGGCATCCCACACCTCTATAGATTCCAGGTCAAATAAACGATGCTCTGCCATGTTTTTTAGTAAGGCATTTCGTTGTGATAAAACTTTATGATAGGATTGAAGTGTATTTAAATAAATTGGATCTACTTGTGATATGATTCCATCCATCCATTTTCTTCTCAGCTCACTGCCCTCATTTATTAAATCACCGTCGTAAGGCGAAATGAAAACTACGGGAAACTTACCTATGTGTTCAGCTAATTTATCGTACTCTTTTTTATTTAGTTTTATTTTCTTTTTTGCACCGAGTTTGTAGGAGCAGGCAACTTGATAAGTTTTTTCTTCTACATTCCAAATCCCGTTAATATGGAAAAAGCTTTGGTTGAACATGACATTTTGCTTGTCAATAGGGTTCAAGTAGCTTTTACACATACTCATATAATGTATCGCATCAAGAATATTAGTTTTACCGCTACCATTTTTTCCGATAAAGGCATTGAGTCCATTTCTCAGCTCAATTTCAGTGCTTTGGTGATTTTTAAATTGAATCAAATGTATTCGCGATAAGAACATTTTTTAAAATTAGCTAATTGATTTCGTTTATAATGGTCTGAGCAATGTATTTTATTTTCTCTGAATATGTTTATATTTATAAAGGATCAAATGAACTGCCTGGATTTTAATTAACGCCTAAGGTGTTTCAGCTAGCATAGAATTGTGCGACTGAAAACTGCAAAAATCATCTGTTGCTTTCATGACATGGTTTATGCGGGTAAAAAGTATTTAATTAGTTCAAATAAGCGAGTTTTTAAATTTATTTTTAGGTAAGCAACCTGTGATGATTAAATTTAGTCTTAACATTGTATGAAACGTAAAATTCTTGTTTCTTTTGTGGCTTTATTGTGTGTCTTTTTTTACTCGAAAAATGCACATGCTCAGTTAATTATTGATAATCAAGGCGCAACAGCAGAGGTCGTAGTAAATTCTATAATAAGCGGTGGCCTTACGATAACAAATGCCACCATGAATTGTCCAAACAATGCGTATGGTACATTTACCAATGGTGCAACAACCGATATTGGTATTCCAACTGGTCTTGTTATGACAACGGGAAATGTTGCTGATATAAATGCTCCAGGAGCAAATTTTATGAGCACGGATAATGGGACCAATTGTAACGACCCTCAGTTAAACGCGCTTGAGCCATTAGCCAATAATGATTGTTGCATTTTAGAGTTCGACGTAGTTCCAACATGCGACGAGCTTCAAATACGTTTTGTGTTCGGTTCTGAAGAATATCCTGAGTGGGTATCGTCTGGTTATAACGATGCTTTTGGATTTTTTATTTCAGGTCCCGATCCAAATGGTGGTGTATACAACAACAATAATGTGGCCGTTTTGCCTGATGGAAATACGATTGTTAGTATTGATAACGTTAATGCAAATTTGAATCAAGCTTTTTATGTAAATAACGCAACTGGAACCACCAATGTTTTTGACGCTTTTACTACGGTATTGATTTCAGATGTTTCTGTGGTGCCATGCGAAAGTTATCATTTTAAGTTAGCCATTGCAGACGCAGGTGATCCCTTTTGGGATTCAGGAGTATTTGTTGATTTTTTAGAATGCTCTACTGCTTTAGAGACTACAGTTTCATCAACTCCAGTTTCATGTGCTGGATCGGATGGTACAGCTTCAGTGAACGCGACAGGAGGGTTTCCAGGATATACATATAATTGGAATACAACGCCTCCACAAACAACGCCAACGGCAACCGGGCTTGATCCTGGTATTTATGAGGTATCCGTGGATGATGCTGGTGGTTGTACCGAACCCATAATTGAGACTGTTGAAGTAGTTGCAAACGCTGTTGTTCCAACCTTATCAATCAATTCAGGAACAATTTGCGCAGGTGATTTTATAACACTAACGGCATCTCCATCTATTGCGGGTGGGTCTTTTTTGTGGAATACAGGTGAAACGACAGCCTCTATCAATGTTTCTCCAATTACAAGCACTAGTTATACATGTGATTATGATCTAGCAGGTTGTATTGCAATTGCAAACGCGACTGTAACTGTAAACCCATTATTAGAAAGCACAACCAATCTAAATATTTGTGAAACTGAGCTTCCGTTCCTATGGAATGGAATGTCATTAAACACTTCTGGTACGCATCAAATTGTGTTAGCTGGTTTGCAAACTGGATGTGATTCCACTGCTACAATTGAATTAGCAGTAGCTCCGACTTTAACGAGTACGACAAATTTAACCATCTGCGAGGATCAACTTCCCTTTGTTTGGAATGGATTGAATTTTTTAACTTCTGGCAATCAAACAGTTTCACTAACAAGTGTTATTTCTGGCTGTGACTCTTTAGCAACGTTAAGCTTGACAGTTCAATCGCCGACATTAGGATTGAATTCTGAAGTTATTTGCGAGGGTTCAAGTGTGATTTTAACAGCTGTTCCCTCGATAATTGGTGGTTCTTATTCCTGGAGTAATGGTGAGACAGGTGTTGAATTCATAGAAGTCTCACCTAGTGAAACAACGAGCTATACCTGTGATTATGACTTGGCAGGCTGTATGGCTCAAGCATCTGGGACTGTAACTGTTAATCCTATTCTTGAAAGTTCTATTTCTTTTGACATATGCGAAAGTGAGCTGCCTTATCAATGGAACGGTTTATCATTTGCCAATGCAGGTATTCAGACAGCAACATTAACAAGTTTACTTTCGGGTTGTGATTCTTTGGTTACACTTGACTTATCCGTCATTCCCCCGGCAACAAGCGAAAGTTTTGAAACAATCTGTGATTCAGAATTACCTTATTTGTGGAATGGTTTGTTTTTTGGGGCTGGAGGTACCCAAACAGTAACTCTACAAAGTTTGGAGACTGGTTGTGATTCTTTGGCGACCTTAACCTTAACTGTAACACCTTCTCAAGTTCCAGATTTTGATCAGCTGGGGCCTTATTGTCAAGATGATCCAGCAGATGCTCTACCTAATATTTCTATTGATGGTATTACAGGCGTTTGGGGTCCTCCCGGTATTAATACAAATGCTGTTGGTCCTACAATATATGCTTTTGTTGTTGATCCAAATCAATGCGCATTGAATTATCAAATGGTTATTCAGGTAAATGAAACACCGGATTTATCTATTATTGGGACAAATGAAATATGTGAAGGTCAGGATGCTACACTTACGGCTGTTTCGGGCCTTGCCAATGGTGATTTCTACTGGTTGCCTAATGGTGAAACGACAAACGAAATTATTGTTAGTCCTACCCAGACTACGCAGTACACCGCAACCTATAGCGTTGGTGGGTGCCCAAGTCCTGTAGTTGACTTCACGGTAATTGTAAATCCCAACATACCAGTGTATGCTGGGGATGATGTTACCTTATGTCTTGGTGAAAGTGTTGCGCTTAACGGAAGTAATGGTATAAACTATTCCTGGTCTGGTGGTGTTGAGGACGGTGTTGATTTTGCCCCTTCAGAGACCAGTGTTTATACTTTGACTGGTTTTAGCGCTGATGGATGTGAAACCCAAGATGAGGTTTTGGTAGAGGTTTTACCATTGCCAGTCATTGATCCAGGTCTTCCTCTAAGTGTTTGTGAAGGAGAACTCGTTGTGTTATCCGCCAGTGGTTTGGGTATAGGTGGAACATACAATTGGGATAATGGAGCTAGTGATTTGGTGCCATTTAATTTAAATAATACTACAACATATACGGTAACAGGAATTGATGAAAATGGTTGCCAAGGCAGTGCTTCAGTTACCTTAACTGCTGTGCCAAATCCCATTGCTTTATTTCAAGCGAATCCTATTTCGGGAGCTATTCCATTGAATGTAGATTTTATAAACCAAAGCTCAGATGCATTTCAGTATAGTTGGGATTTTGGAAATGAAGATGAATTAAATTATGTCGAACCTGCGAATCCTGAAATTTCAACAATTTATGAATCTGCAGGTGTTTTTAATGTTCAGCTGATTGCTCAAAACGATTTATGCAGCGATACTTTTACATTGGCAATTAATGCTTTAGAAATTGCAGATCCTATCATTTTCGTGCCTAATGTCTTTAGTCCCAACCAAGATGGCACCAATGAATTATTCCTTATTGATACTGAAAACATAGCAACAATTGAACTAATTATTCTAAATAGATGGGGTAATATTATGGCACGAATTGAGTCCTTGAATGGTGGCTGGGATGGCAGGTCTTCTAATGGGAATGATGCTAAAGAGGGTGTTTACTTCTATAAGTATACCGCGACGGGTATCAATGGATCTGAATTATCGGGTCATGGTTTTTTAACCCTTGTCCGATAGGGAGTTCTTAAAAAATAGGACAACAACAATTGGTATAAATATGAAAATTAAATAGCTGTACCATGGCCAAGTCGAAATAGAGCCACGATTCACTGTTACAGAAGATTTTATATTTCTTAGTTTTCTTTGTTCTGCCAAAATTAATTTCTGATTACCTTTTAGCTTACGAACCTCATCTTTTAGTGCTTGAGAATCATCGAATTCCAGTTTAGTCTCTAACGCTTCAATTTGATTTGTTAATAGATTATTGTTTTTGGCTAAAAATATTGAGGAGTCAAGGTAGATATTGCCAATCTCATAATCTTTACTTTCTATATATAAACTTCCAATGTTTAAATAGGCATCACACAAATAAGGAATAACGCCTTGGTCCTTTCTTTCCTGTAAAACCTCCTGGAAAAGAGTTAGGGAATGCTCAGTTTCTCCTTTAAAGAACAGAGAGATTGCAAGGTTGTTTTTTGCCCTTGAAATTGTAAAAGGTGATTTCGTTTTCTCGGCGTACTCAGCTTGCTTTTCAAAATAATTCATGGCCAAATTATTTTTCTTTTGATCTAGTGCAATTTGACCAAGAAAAGAATTTGCATTCGCAGCAGATTCATATTTTTCATTTTTAAGAGATAAGGTCATATAACTTTTTGCATAAAGCTGAGCGGAGATCGTATCTCCGCTTAAATAATGGCATTGCGCAAGGTTAATGAGTGCCATAAATTTCATAGTCTTATCTTGTGCATCTTCACCGAATTTTATTGAAGTATTAAAATTATCTTTTGCTTTTTGAAAATCACTAAGAAGTAAATAACATAAACCTGTATGGTTGAAGGCTTGTGAAATGAGTGCATTGTCTCCGTGATTTAGGAAAAATGACCTTGACGATTCTAACATTTTTAGTCCATCTTTAACGAATCCTTTTTTCATATCGAAACTGCCTAATAATCTTTCATATACAGCTTTAACAAAAGGGTCGTTTTCAAGGGCATATATTTCTTTCAATGCAACACCAATTATATTGAGAGAGTCCACAGAAAATCTATGGTAATGCTCACTAAGTTCTAAGGCAATTATAGCTTTTTCTTTTGAGCTAGTTGTTTCAATAAAACTTTGATAGCTAATAGGATTTTGAGTTTTTACATTAAATGCGAGCAGCAAAATAAAAAGGATCAGGATTCTGTTCATACAATTCGACTTTTTTTGCAATGATACTTAAGTATTGTTAAGTTTGCAACAAAAAATATATTATGTCAAATGCCTTTTATTCAGTACCTGTTGCAATTAATGAACCTGTGAAATCATACGCTCCAGGAAGTATTGAACGTGAAACACTTCTTAATGAATACTCAAGAATGTATAATGGCCACGTTGACGTACCCATGTATATTGGAGACAAGCAAGTTTTTACAGATAATAAGAAAAAGTTAAGTCCACCTCATGATCACGCTCATACGATAGGAACATCAAATTATGGAACTGAAAAAGAGGTGCGCCAGGCTATAGATGCTGCTATGGAGGCACGAAAAAAATGGGCTAACATGAGCTGGGAGCATAGAGCTTCAATATTTTTGAAGGCTGCTGATCTCCTTGCAGGACCTTTTCGTGCAAAACTGAATGCGGCAACAATGTTGGCTCAGAGTAAAAATGTGATGCAGGCGGAAATTGATGCCGCATGTGAATTGATAGATTTTTTCAGATTCAATGTTCAATACATGAGTCAATTATACAAAGAGCAGCCTGAGTCTCTGCCTGGTATGTGGAATCGTCTTGAGCACAGACCACTTGAAGGTTTTATTTTTGCGCTTACACCTTTTAACTTTACTTCAATTTGTGCAAACTTATGTGCAGCCCCTGCAATGATGGGTAATGTCGTAATCTGGAAGCCTGCTGAAACTCAAATATATTCTGCTCAGGTTATTATGGAGCTCTTTGAAGCAGCTGGTCTACCTAAAGGAGTTATCAATATGGTAACGGTTAGCGGAAGGGAGATTTCAAATGTTGTTTTTGAAGATAAAAACTTTGCAGGATTGCATTTTACAGGAAGTACAGATGTATTTAGAACACTATGGAAGGGCATTGGTAATAATATTGAAAAATATAAGTCTTATCCTAGGATTGTTGGAGAAACTGGAGGAAAAGATTTTATTGTGGCTCACAAATCTGCTGTAGCCGCAGAGGTAGCCACCGCAATTTCACGTGGTGCATTTGAATTTCAAGGTCAAAAATGTTCTGCTGCTTCAAGGGCATATATTCCAAATAATCTTTGGCAAGATGTGAAGACTCAGATTGTTTCTGATACAAAGTCGTTTAAAATGGGAACTCCTCAAGATCCAACAAATTTTATCAATGCGGTTATTTCAGAAAAAGCATTTGATAGTATTGCTTCATATATCGATTATGCTAAAAATTCATCGGAAGCTGAAATTATAGCCGGAGGAAATTATGATAAATCCAAAGGTTATTTTATTGAACCTACCATAATTGTTACGTCAGATCCAAAATTCAAAACAATGGTAGAGGAGATTTTCGGTCCAGTGATGACAATATTTGTTTATGATGAGGATAAGTGGGAAGAAACGCTAACTCTTGTCGATGAGACCTCTGAGTATGCATTAACTGGCGCAATATTATCCGTTGACCGCTATGCGGCTGAGTATGCTACTAAAGCACTTGAAAATGCTGCGGGTAACTTTTACATAAACGACAAGCCAACTGGTGCTGTTGTTGGTCAGCAGCCTTTTGGTGGTGCACGGGGATCTGGCACGAATGATAAGGCAGGATCAATTTTAAATCTTTTGAGGTGGGTGTCGCCAAGGACTATTAAAGAAACCTTTGTTCCTGCTACGGATTATAAGTATCCCTTTCTCGAAAAATAGAATAACCTCGTATTTCCGCTAAATAATTATTATTTTGGGTAGCATATGACCCAAACTAAGCTTAGTGATGGTACCCCAGTTTTTTGTTTACGAAAACCAGAAGCTAAAATGTTAGATCACCATGTTGAAGGGTATCTTCAAAATGGAATTAAAATTGAAACAGGCGATATTGTTTTTGATGTTGGTGCCAATGTCGGAGTTTTTGGTCTCAGAGCTACTCAAAAAGCCGATAATGTTCAAGCCTATTGCTTTGAACCTATTCCAGATATTTATGAAGTATTAAAAAAGAATGCCATAACATATGGGAATGGTAAAATACACACCTTTCAAATGGGAGTATCCGATTCCGCATCTAGAGCATCTTTTACTTATTTTCCGAATACACCGGCACTTTCTACTTTGCATCCTGAAGAATGGGACAAAGATCCTAAGGCATTTTCAAGAGCTGTGAAAGGAACCATGAGAAACCCTCCGGAAGGCATGAAATGGATGCGTTTGATACCCTCTTTCCTTTCTGGTGTCATTGCTTTCTTTTTGGTCCGAGGAAAAAAACAAGTTGATTGTAATTTAGATACTCTTTCCTCTATTATCGAAGCACATAAAGTTTCTAAAATTGATTTATTAAAAATTGATTGTGAAGGTGCTGAGTGGTCTGTTTTAAATGGAATTAGTGAGGAGCATTGGTCCCGCATAAAAACGATTGTAATCGAAGTACATGATATAGATAATCGTTTAGATAAGATTAAGAAATTATTAGATGAAAAAGGGTTTAAAAAGCTTCACCACGAACGCGAAGTTGGATTAGAAGATTCGGTTATGTTTAACTTATTTGCATTGAGATGACAAAAGAATGGGTCGCAATCGGAACGGTTTTGGTGCTCTTAGCATCTAATTTTTTCGGCTTAATTTATAGTATGCTGGTACTTAAAACGAAAATTTTTAAGTCATTCAGAATTCAAACTAAAAGCTATGACTCAGCTATTTTTCGTAAAAGAATGCCTTTGTTTATTTTTAATTTCTTAATTCTCTTGAGTGTTGCTGGATTTGGATCATATTTATTATATGAAAGTCTTGAAACCGCCATGCAGCCTATTTGGTTAATTGGATCACAGATACTTTTTGCTTTTATTATAGATGACATTTGGTTTTATTTTTTTCATAGATGGTTGCATGAAAATAAGTTTATGCTGAAGAATGTTCATTCTATTCACCATCGAGCAACCACGCCATTCCCATTGGAATATCTTTATGCCCACCCATTGGAGTGGATGCTAGGTATGATTGGTGTAGTTATTGCTTTCGCATTAATACTATTAGTAATGCCAATTAGTGTATATGCATTATGGGGATTTGGATTGCTTAGAAACCTACATGAAATTCACATTCATTCTGATCTAGAGCTTCCAATTCTAAGTAAGCTGCCATTTTTCAGTAAAACAAAGCACCATGATGATCATCATGCTAAATTGACAGGTAATTATGCCTCAACTTTCAACTGGATGGACAAAATTTTTAAATCAACATTCAAAGAATGAAGCAATTACTTTTTCTTATTTACTTTTTCTTTATGAGTTTGTTTCATGCACAGACCCATAATAATTTAACTGTTCGGGTATCAAATTTGAATAACAATAAAGGGGTCGTGCAGTTTGGTCTTTACAATGTGGCTTCAAAATTTCCAAAAGTCGGAAAGACTTATAAAATGGTTAGGATAAAAACAAAAGGTTCACAAGGGGTATATACCTTTAAAGATTTACCCCAAGGTCGATACGCATTGGCAATTTATCACGATGAGAATGCAAATAAAAATTGTGATACTAACTTTTTTGGTATACCTACAGAGGCATATGCGTTCTCGAATAATGTGAGGCCTAGGTTCTCTGCACCTAGCTTTCAATCATGCTCATTTTGGTTAAGTCAAGATAAAGAAGTAAAAATCAGAATGGTTTATTGAGCTTTGCTATAATTAGGTCAATTTGGTCCTGAATGGGTAATATACCATCATTATAAATGTGGAAAGGTGTAAGTTTTTTCTTTCTGTCGTCTGACCATTGTGCATTGATCTTTCGCTCGATATTTTCTAGACTTAGTCCATCTCTTTTTTGAATTCTTTGAATTCGAAGATCTATTGGTGCATAAACCAATATTAGTGCATCGTAAAATTTTTGCCCACCTGTCTCAAAAAGAATGGCAGCCTCATTAAAGACAAGTTTTGAGCTAGTATGTTGCTTTTTCCATTCTTCAAAATCATTTCTAACTGCGGGATGCACAATCTCATTTACTTTTTCCCGAAGTGTATTATCATTAAAAATCCTTGATGAAACATAAGTCTTATTCAGTTTTTGATTTGAATATGCCTTAGGTCCTAAAAGTGAAATGAGTGCATTCTTAACATTATGATTTGTATCCATAATGTTTTTAGCCCGATTGTCAGCGTAATAAACAGGATAGCCTCTTTCTTCTATAAGCGCGCAAACGTAGCTTTTTCCACTGCCTATTCCTCCTGTTACACCAATTGTTTTCATCTTCTCAAATTTAGGATTTTTTGGTGATCCTATCTTTTCTATTTTTTACCTCAATTGTTGTAAATTCGCGAAATGCAAAAGAAAGAATGGTTTGCTGAATGGTTTGATACGCCATATTATCATATTCTTTACAAGAATAGAGATAATCATGAAGCAAGAGTATTTATTAAGTCTTTGGTGGACCTCCTTAAATTACCAGAGGCTTCATCAGTATTAGATTTAGCTTGCGGTAAAGGGAGACATTCGATAACTTTAAATGAATTCGGCTATAAAGTTCTTGGTGTGGATCTTTCTGCACAGAGTATCGCCCATGCAAATCAGTTCTCAAATCCTTCACTATCATTTGCAGTTCAAGATATGAGGGAACCTATTGAATCGAAGCAATTTGATGCTGTTTTCAATCTTTTTACAAGTTTTGGTTATTTCTCTTCAAAACTTGAAAATGAAAAGGTATGTCGAGCTATGGCTCAAATGCTCAATGCAGGGGGTAGATTGGTGATTGATTTCATGAATGTGCAAAAGGTTATTCAAGAGTTAGTCCCCTCAGAGTTAAAAAGAGTTCAAGATATTGAGTTCGATATTAAACGAACATATTCAGGGACACATATAATTAAACAAATTTCTTTTGAAGACAAAGGAGAGAAATTTAAATTTCAAGAAAAAGTTCAGGCTATTGATTTGTCAATGTTCCAGGAGCTTTTAGCACCTTATTTTGTAATTGATTCGGTTTTTGGTTCATTTGAATTGAATGAATATATACCATCTGAATCAAATCGATTGATTATTATTGCAACGCGAAAATAATGAGTTTTTTAATCATACAAGTTTCCTTAATATTGTCTGTCCTGCTCGGGGGACTGATGGTTACCTATTTAAAATCTCAACAAAAAGCGCAGACCATAAAGCTGACACTAGCATTTAGTGGTGGATTTTTATTGGCTATAATTTTTCAGCATTTGCTCCCCGATTTATACCAGCACGATTTTCATCAAGCAGGAATATATATTTTGGTGGGGTTTTTGGTTCAATTGATTCTTGAGTACTTTTCGGGTGGAATTGAACATGGTCATACGCATTCGTTGGCTGGAAACAGGGTACCTATGACATTGTTCGTTGCCTTATCCATACATTCTGTCATAGAGGGTTTTCCTCTAGGTACTGCACATGGTGGACATATTGTTCACGAAGGGCACAATCACGAATCGTTGTTTTGGGGAATTGTTTTTCATCAAGTTCCAGTTTCAATAGCATTGATGTCTTTATTTGTGAATTCAACTATGGGCCTATTAAAGTCTTGGGTGTTTTTGATGATTTTTGCCTTGACAACCCCTTTAGGAGCCATAATGGGAACACAGATAAATCTTGAAGAATTAGGTCTGAATGTCCATATTATTTTAGCAGTAGTCGTTGGTATGTTTCTTCATATATCTACAACAATCATCTTTGAAACATCAGAGAATCATCGAGTAAATTTATTGAAGTTAATTTGCATTCTTTTTGGCGCAGGATTGGCTATGTTGTTCTCCTAGAATAGATTAGCATATTTCTTTCTATATTACAAGTGATTAAATAAACTTTTACGATGACATCTTCTTTATTAAACCTCTTTTTATATAACTCCGATTTTATAATTGTATTTGGCTCAGTGACAATATCTGTTATATTTTATTTTCTTTTATTGCCTCTAATTCAATCACTCATTGTATATGATAAAAAAAAGTGGTTAGAAAAGCAGTTCTCTAGTTTGTCGCAAGACCAAATCGTTTCAGATGATTTGAAACAACATTTACTTTTAGCTGCGGAACCCGAACATGGGTATCCGATTTATAAATACTTGAAATTCTCTTTTGCTACGTTAGGTATTCTGAGCTTTTTCGGCGGTATTTTGCTATTAATTTGGCCTGATCAGTTTTCTGCGGATACCTATGATAAGGTTGTTTTTCTGCCTATGTTAATAGGTTTAGCGGTATATTTTGTTTGTCAAACGCTCTATAAAAATCATGGTCTTTGGCGTGAGATTTCAGCTTTATTTCTTTATATAGGCGTTTCCGCAACACTGCTAATGGCATATGAAAATTTTGATTTTGTCGATTGGTTTAGGATGGATTTTCTATGCTTTGGAATCTTGGCATTAGGTTTATTTCTTATACATCATCTCAACTCGATAATCGCCTCGTATATTTATTTAATATTTGTAGGTGTTTTTGCAGTTTTTTTATCATTAGTAACAGAAGACAATTGGCTCTCATTTATGCCCCAGATGTTATGGGTTTTTATTGGCTTTATTCTATATTATTGGTTACCAAAGTTAAAAGTGGCTAATGATGTTGGTCCTCGAGAGTCCATCTTCGGTGTTTTATTTTTTGTAGCTATTTTATCACTGTCTATGTTTCAATTGTCTGGTGCAATTGGCTTGTACATACCTATAATAGTGGTTGTATTTCCAGGCTTGTATATCTTTTCAAGAGCATACTTTTCAAAGTCATCTTCTATTTTTGGTAGGCCCGTAGAGATTTTATCAATTTTATTGATTGTTGCTCTCGGTTTCCTTTTCTCCAATGATGAAATATTTACCATAGGTCAAGATTCTATTGCTTTGTTTGAGGGCTATTCTTTTGCTAAACAGATATCCTATTTCATTTTAGTTGGTTTGCTTATTAGTACATTTTATTTATTTAGTGAAGAAATTGAAGTGAATGAAGTTTCTGTGAATCACAAATTATTATGGTTTCCCTTATTTGTATTCCTCGTAGCCTACATTTTGCCTGTTTCTATTGGTGCATATCTTGTGTGGTTTTATTTGCTTTGGTTGGGTTATGACTATGTGCGTTCTGCGCTTAAATCTCATTCTGAACTAGGTCTTTTTCTTGGGGTATCGATACTTAACGGTGCATTCTTTTTCCGGTTCTTTGATTTCTTTGGAGAAGATATGGCTGGAGACCAAACGGTTACAAGTATTTCTTTGATCTTTTGGGGAGTCTTCTATATTGGTTTGGTTTTATATTTACGTGAGCGATGGACGGTTACAGCTCCTTCAGACAACGAAAACACAATCGATGCAGGTGAGATATTGTAATTAACTAACCATCTTTATTTACAGATATTAAATTAAGGCTTAAAAAAAATATCAGCTTAGCATTACTATTATTTCTAAATTTTATTTGAACTAAAATAGAATTGGGCTCGTTATATCACTAACTTTAATTAGTGCGTTACTCATAATAGATATAATGAAAGAGGCTCTTGTAAATAAAATAAAAAATCAAGATGGTATTTTTGTAATCGCTGGCCCATGCAGCGCAGAAACAGCGTCACAGGTATCAACGATAGCGAAGGACATTGTAGCTACCCAAAAAGTAAACATGTTACGTGCAGGTATTTGGAAGCCGCGAACACATCCAAATAGTTTTGAAGGTCTTGGATTAGAGGCGCTACCATGGTTAGTTGATGCTGGTAACAGATTAAATACTCCAACGTGCACAGAGGTGGCAAATAAGTCACATGTTGAGGCGGCACTTAAAGCAGGTGTTGATGCATTATGGATTGGTGCAAGAACCACTGTAAATCCATTTGCAGTGCAGGAGATTGCGGACGTTTTAAAAGGAACAACCACGCCTATCTTAATAAAGAACCCTGTCAATCCAGATTTGGAATTATGGCTTGGTGCATTTGAACGTTTTAACAATGCTGGTCTTGAAGATTTAACTGCAATACATAGAGGTTTTTCAATCTATAATCATGTGAAATATCGCAATGTCCCGAGTTGGGAAATTCCAATTGCTTTTAAAGAAAAACGTCCAGATGTACCTATGATATGTGACCCGAGTCATATTACTGGTAATAGACAATTACTTTTAGAGGTGAGTCAGTATGCTTTAGATTTAAATTTTGATGGTTTGATGATAGAGACACATCCCAACCCAAATGATGCATGGTCAGATGCTCAACAGCAGATAAATGCTGAAGAACTTGATGAACTGCTTATGAAGTTAATATTACGTCAACCCGATTTTTCACAAGATGTTGCCGCAATGATTAATGAAATTCGAGCTAAAGTATCTGTTTTAGATGATGAGCTTTTTAATTTATTAAGCGATCGTATGCAACTGAGTGAAGAAGTTGGAATTTTAAAACGAGAAAATAATATAACGATCTTACAGCAACAACATTGGAGTAATTTAATATCTAAACGATTGAATCAAAGCGAAAATTATCATCTGACACCTCAGTTTGTTCGAATTTTGATGGATGCCATACACCAAGAGTCTATTCGTCATCAAACTCGAATTATGAATCCTAAGACCAGTAAATCTTCATGATCGAGCTTATCCAACCTGGACGAAGAATGGGTGTCATTAATGTTCCTGCCTCAAAGAGTGATGCGCAACGTGCTATCTTGGTTGCAGCGCTTGTTCCGGATACATCTAGGGTATATAATTATGGCTCTAGTGATGATGTAAAAGCTATGATTTCATGCATTCAAGAGCTAGGTGCTATATGTTCCTTAAGTGAAGACTTTATTGAAATTCGAGGTCTAAATATATTCCCAGAGAAAGTCTGTTTTAATTGTGGTGAGAGTGGGTTGTCATTTAGATTGCTGGCGGCATTGTCAATGGTATTGAAGGGGGATTTTGAATTACATGGTCGAGATTCCTTGTTGAGCAGAGATCATAGCTTTATTGAAGCTTTTGGATTGGGGCGAAGTGTTCAAGTTCAATCTAATAATGGACAAATACCGTATATAATTAAAGGTAGAATTGAGGAAGAGATTTACACAATTGATGCCGGTATTACTTCTCAGTTTTTATCCGGTTTACTCATTGCGTTGCCCCTTCAAGGGAGGCAAATAAAAATCTTTGCAGATAAAATAACAAGTAAGCCTTATTTATTAATGTCCTTAAAAACAGTTGCAGAATTTGGTGTGAATATAGATTTTGATGGTATTGGTAAATTTGAAATTCCATCGAGTGCAAAGTATAACCGGACCAATTACTTGGTAGAGGGTGATTGGAGTGCTGCTAGTTATTGGATTGTAGCTTGTCTCTTAGGTCATGAATTAACAATAAAAGGATTGTCTAATGTTTCTTTTCAGGCAGATAGAAGTATCACGAAGCTTTTGTCTTCTTTGGGGATTGAATATGACTTGACTGATGGTTGTTTTTCACCACCTAAAGCGCCTTTATCGGGTTTTGATTTTGATGCTACTCAATGTCCGGATTTATTTCCTGCATTAACGGCACTTGCGGTAAATTGCAGTGGGACTTCGAGGATTAGAGGGGTCCATAGATTGATTAATAAAGAAACTGACCGATCCAATGCACTTGTTTCAGAATTTAAAAAGCTTGGTGCAAATATTTATATAGAAGATGATGTGCTTTGTATTAAAAGCTGCGATCTGAAAGGTGGCGTTATTGTTGAATCTCATGGAGATCACAGGATTGCCATGTGCTTGGCGATAGCTGCGCTGAACCTTAATGAGGAGTTGACTATTAATGATGCGGATGTCGTATCTAAAAGCTACCCCATGTTTTGGCGGGATTTGAATAATTTGATACGCAAAAAAAAAGGGGCTTAAGCCCCTTTTCAAATTTTATTACTGAACCTAAAAAGGAAGGTCGTCTTTTTCACCTGAGCCATCAGCTTCAGCGGAAGGTTGTGCATCTAATGACATATCAGAAGGCCCTGCCGCAGGAATTCCACCACCTTGACCCATCTTCTCGATTCTCCATGCATCTAGGGTATTAAAGTATTTTACTACACCGTCTGGACTTGTCCATTCACGTCCTCTTAAATTAAACGATACCTCAACTTGATCTTCAACCGCATAATCATTTAGCATATCACATTTGTCTTGAACTGACTGAAACATCACATCTTGAGGGTACATAGAGGAAGTATCTGTAACAACAAATTCTCTTTTTTTGAATTTTTCGCTAATGACTTGTGTCTCATTAATAACTTTAATTTTTCCTTGAAATTTGAACATTTTTTATATTGTATTTAGTTGTTAAAAGAAAGAAGCGTCAACCATGCCTCTTCCAAATGATTTTTTTCTAATAGTAATTTTGCCCTCTTGTGAATTTCAATTTCTAACTGAGTGGCATCCTCCTCCAAAGATAAAAACAATTCACTTAATTCTAAGAGTTTGTATTCATTTACGTCAGTCTCATTAGGGATTGATTCTATCCCTGCTAATTGACCTAAATTATTGGCAGTCAAGATATCACTGTTTTTAATGTCTTCAGGTAATTCATCGTAACCGATACCGCAAGTTGTAATAGGCTTTGGTATTTCAAACATAGAGTTTTCATCCGCGCGACAATACCAATTACCTCCCATTCTAGATACAAGATCGATTTTATGTTGATCAATCATTTGATGCTCATCTAGGATGGCTTCATCAATATGTATCCTCAATACTTCACAGATGATTAGGTTTCCTGCACCACCTTGATCCCCGAGTTCTATAACCTCATTGACTTTACACTCAAATTGAACGGGAGATTCTTTTATTCTATGAGGTTGAACGCATTCTGAAGCAACAGGTGTCAGACCACTTTTTACAAACTCATCCACGCTTGAAGGGTATGGAGAGCTTGCAAGGCTCATTTGATGAACTAATTCAAAATTAACAACGTTGATTACAACTTCAGGAAGTATTTTAACATTGTTATATGTATCTTTTGTAGTATTAGTCCTTCCCGACCTAGCCGGTGAAAAAACAAGTATTGGTGGATTTGCGCTAAATGCATTGAAAAAACTAAAAGGCGCAAGATTTGCTACACCATCTTTATCCATAGTGGATGCAAACGCAATAGGCCGTGGGCCTATAGCCCCTAAAAGATACCTATGTAACTTAGGTGTTTCAATGTCTTTTGGATTTATTGTTTTCATAACTTTTAGAGTTACAAAATTAATTAGAACTCGAAGTTATTACTCTTGTTTTCATCTTTTTTATTCACAATTCTTATTCTTTTCTTTTAAAGTCATTGAGATTTGTATTTTAGTCATATGAAACAGAACACTTTGTTTTTACTTTATATAAGTTTTCTTTGTACATACGCTGGATTGGCTCAGAATGTCATAGATCAAAATGGCAAAAAGACGGGTAAATGGGTTTTTAAAGGAAAAGACCATCCTTCATTATCGTATCAAGATGATTTAAAAACTGAGGAAGGAAACTTTATTAATGGAAGAAAGGAAGGCATATGGATCCGCTATCATCGCGATGGTAAAACTCCTAAATTAAAAGGTAATTATCGAAATAATCGCCCTGAAGGATTTTATATCAGATACCACCGAAATACAAAAAAAATGGAAGAAGCAACTTTCATCCAAAATAAGTACAAGGGTACATGTGTGCGTTATTTTAATAACGGTAAGGTTGCTTACAAAGGCAATTATAACAACAGTGGTCAAGAGTCAGGAACAATTCAGTATTTCCACAAGAACGGTGAGTTACAGCTAGAATATTCAGCAAAAAATGGAAGGCCTTTCGGGACAATAAAGCATTACTATAAAAATGGGTCGTTAAAATATGAAGTTATTTTAAATGATGCAGGAAAAAAGAAATCTGTAAAAAAGTACCAACCATCGATACAAAAGCCTGTTACGGTTGTTAGGAATAATTCTTCTAGACCACCTCGTATAAGCAAACCTAATACACGTGGGGTTCAGTTTGAGGAATTTGGCTACAATAAGGTCTATAATAAAAATGATGAAATTTGGATGGATGGAACTTTTAGAAACGGATCTTTATGGGATGGTAAGGTTTATGAGTATGATGCAGATGGTATTATTATGAAGGTAAAAGTTTATAAAAATGGAAAGTACCATTCAGATGGACAATTTTAATATTCTAATAGTTCTTTTACTTTTGTGAAAAAAAAGAAATATGAAAGCTTATGTTTTTCCCGGTCAAGGAGCTCAATTTTCAGGAATGGGCAAGGACCTATATGAAGCCTCTGCACAGGCAAAAGATATGTTTGAAACAGCAAATGAGATTTTGGGTTTTGACATTCAAAAAGTAATGTTTGAAGGGACTGCAGAAGAGCTTAAACAAACAAAAGTCACACAACCAGCCATTTTTTTACATTCCACAATTTTAGCTACTTGTTTAGGTGATGCATTTCAACCAGACATGGTTGCAGGTCACTCTTTAGGTGAATTTTCAGCTCTCGTTGCTAACAAATCATTGAGTTTTGAGGATGGATTGTCCTTAGTGTCTAAACGTGCAATGGCAATGCAAAGTGCTTGTGAAAAAGAACCATCAACTATGGCTGCTATATTAGGTCTTGACGATGCTTTGGTTGAAAGTATTTGTGCTGAGGTAAATGGCGTCGTTGTTCCAGCAAATTACAATTGCCCTGGGCAGTTGGTGATCTCTGGTGCGATACCTGCTGTTGAAGAGGCTTGTGAAAAGCTCAGCGCTGCTGGCGCAAGAAGAGCGATGCTTCTTCCCGTTGGAGGAGCATTTCACTCTCCATTAATGGAGCCTGCTCGTGAGGAATTAGCGGCAGCTATTGAAGCAACAAGCTTTAATAACCCAATTTGTCCAGTTTATCAAAATGTTAATGCAAAACCCATATCTGATTCAGCTTTGATAAAAAATAATTTGGTGTTACAGCTAACAGGTGCTGTCAAATGGACTCAAATAATGGAGCAGATGTTAGCAGATGGAGCAGGACATATTATTGAGGTTGGTCCAGGACGTGTGCTTCAAGGTCTATTTAAAAAGGTTAATCGTGAGGTACTTACAGAAGGTGCTAGCTTGGCGTAATAGGGTAGACGACATCCCAAAGATATAATCCATTTGCTGGAGCAGAAGCAGCCGCTTTTTGTCTGTCTTTTGAAGCAATTATTTTTTTAAAATCTTCCAAACTTAATTTGTTTAGACCGACTTCGACAAGTGTGCCCACAATTGCGCGAACCATGTTCCTAAGGAATCGATTTGCCGAAATTTCAAATACAATCTCATTTTCAAAAACACTAAGTGACGCCTTTGAGACGGTACACATATGATTTTTAACATCGGTATGTTTTTTTGAAAAAGCTTCGAAGTCTTTGTTTCCTATTAAAAGATTAGCTGCCTCTTGCATTTTACTTGTATCTAATGATTGTGAAATCATCCATGAAAAAGATTTTTTAAAAGGATCTTTTTTTGAATGAATAAAATACCTGTAGGTTCTAAGTTCAGCATTAAATCTTGCGTGCAATTTTGGATCTACTTCTTGTATATTATTAACAGCAATACTTTTGGGGAGCATAGCGTTCAATTTATACATGAAGTCTCTAGGGCTCATTTTTAGAATTAGGTTAGCATGGAAAAAGTATTTTTTTGCATGAACTCCCGTATCTGTCCTACCGCAACCCACGATAGGTACTTGAGTTAAAGAACAAAGTTTATATAAGGCATTTTCAATGGTGTCTTGAACTGTCGGCTCTGTCGGCTGAGATTGCCATCCAAAGAAATCTTTACCATCGTAGGAAATTTCAAAAAAATAACGGTTCATATTATAATGCTCATGCAAAAAATAGAATATTCTATTTTAAGAAAGGAAAATTTGAATTTGATAGGTCAAATTGAAATATATCATAGCTAAAGTAGCCATCATAATCTGTTATTGATGAGACGGTTCCTATCTTGAATTCTGGAAAATATTGAAAATGTGTATCGTCATTTACCGTATTTATAGCAGCGCCCAAATTTATAGGCTTCCCCCATTTATTATTGTCCCATTTGCAGTAGTAAACATCATATCCTCCCATTCCAGGAAGCGCATCACTACTAAAAAAGAGAAATTTACCATCTGCCGTAATAAAGGGTGTTGTTTCCCTACCTGTAGTATTAATTTCTTTTAATGAGGTTGCTTCTTCCCATTTATCATCAACACGTTTCACAGAATATAAGTCGGTTAAGCTTTTTTCTGCATTTCTATCACTTACAAAAACCATTGTTTGTGTAGCCGTTTCGTCTTCGTCAAAGCTAGTGTCTGTAATCGTTGCTGAGCCTTCAAAGTAACTTGTATTAATAGATTCAGATTTAATAGGGTCTATATACCAAGAACTGTCTTCGTCGTCAGCTTCAAACTCATAGATCTCTGAACTTTGAGTTGATTTTTCTACACTTGCTGAGGTATTAATTGTGAGAAGACCATATTTACCATCTCTAGAAATAAAATTTAAAGCATCAAAGCCTTCAGTATTGTAATCTTCCATTTCAGAAATATTGATAACCCAATTTTTTTTGTCATCGTTCCAATCTGCACGATAGATGTCTTCATAAAACTTTTGGTCTCCATAATTGATGTTATTTCCAGTTGTTTCTGGTTGTCTCGCCGTAAAGTAAAGCCTTTGCTTGTCATAAATTAGGATTGCACCATATTCATCGTATTTAGAGTTGACAGTGCGCGAGAAAGGTTTGCAGATGTATTGAACATTATTTTTTAATTCTTTCTCGACGAAATCACATTGCTGAATTAAAATGTTAAGATCATAGTCTTTTGATATTCTTGGGCCTAATTTCTCTTGAGCCATATTGTAAAAAGATCGAGCTGAGTCTGTTTTATTAACGGAGTGATAAATTCTGCCTAAATAGTAATAATATTCACCATCTTTTTTCTTTGTAATTAATTTTTGAGCAGCAATTGCATTTTCATGGGCTGCGTAAAAACTTCGGAGCTCAAATTGCGCAACACTAAGCTGGTAACAAGCTTCTCCGGATAAAGGGTTTTTAAGTTTTGCTCTTTTGTAAGTGAGCATGGCTTCACTAATTCGTCCAGCATAGAATAACTCATTACCTTCGCCGATTAGTTTTTTTGAGGTCAATTTATCAAAAAATGAAATTTTTTGTCCCAATAAACCATGAGAACATATTAAGATGAGTAAAGAATAAATTATTTTGCGCATAGATGATTTTGATAAACAAGTCTTGGTCTTACGTAAAAATATTACTTTTTCTGAATTTAAGCTTGATTCATGATTCATGATTCTAAAAAGTATAAAATAAAAAAAGGACCCGAAGGTCCTTATTGTTTTTGTTTCAATTCTTTTTATAAACTAAACTCAGCCTTAATATTTTCAACGAAATTTAGCTCTTCCCAAGGAAATAATTTTACGTTCATTTTTTTAACCGTTCCTGAAGCATCTTTAAAAACTTTTTCTACTTCAGTACATTCTCTGCCCATGTGACCATATGCTGCAGATTCAGAATAAATCGGAGTTCTTAGGTTGAATCGGGTTTCTATAGCAAAAGGACGCATGTCGAAGAGTTTTTCTAGTTTCCTTGCAATTTCTCCGTCGGTAAGATTCACCTTAGCTGTTCCGTACGTGTCAACATATAAGCCCATTGGCTTTGCCACACCAATAGCATAGGCAACCTGAACCAAAATTTCATCACTTAAGCCTGCTGCAACCGCATTTTTTGCAATATGTCTTGTTGCGTATGCTGCAGACCGGTCAACTTTTGATGGGTCTTTACCTGAAAAAGCTCCACCACCGTGCGCTCCTTTGCCGCCATAAGTGTCCACTATAATCTTTCTTCCTGTTAGACCAGTATCTCCATGAGGTCCACCTATCACAAAAACTCCTGTTGGGTTGACATGATAAGTAATGTTATCCGTAAATAATGCCTGTGTTTCAATTGGTAAAAGGGCTTTTACACGAGGAATTAGTATTTCGATAACATCTTTTTTAATTTTTGTCAGCATTTCAGATTCACCAGCAAAATCATCATGCTGTGTAGAAATTACAATCGCATCGATTCGTATTGGTTTGTTGTCGTCTGAATACTCTATGGTTACTTGTGATTTTGAATCAGGTCTTAAATAAGTAATTTCATCATTTTCTCTTCTGAGAGCTGCCAATTCTTTCAATAAGATATGTGAAATTTCTAACGGAAGAGGCATGAAGCTTTCCGTTTCGTTTGTTGCATAACCAAACATCATTCCTTGGTCACCAGCGCCTTGCTCTTCTTTAACTGCTCGCTCAACACCTTGATTTATGTCTGAAGACTGTTCGTGAATAGCAGAAAAGACACCACAAGAATTACCATCAAACATATATTCGCTTTTTGTGTAACCAATTTTATTGATTACATCTCGAGCAATTTTTTGTACATCTAAATAGGTATTTGATTTTACCTCTCCCGCCAAAACAACTTGCCCCGTAGTCACCAAAGTTTCACAAGCAACTTTTGAATCTGGATCAAAGGCTAAAAAGTTATCTATTAATGCATCAGAAATTTGGTCTGCTACTTTGTCTGGATGTCCTTCAGAGACAGACTCCGAAGTGAATAAATATGCCATAGATTGTATATTTTAAGGTGCAAAGATACTAAAATCAGTTATAAAATTTCTTCTTTTCTTTTACCATTGAACGAAGTAATGGATTGGGTCGATATCTATCTTCTCCATAAAAA
Organism: Crocinitomicaceae bacterium; assembly: GCA_022425625.1. Classification (GTDB taxonomy): domain Bacteria; phylum Bacteroidota; class Bacteroidia; order Flavobacteriales_D; family Crocinitomicaceae; genus UBA952. The sequence continues at coordinate 50,110 of JAKMFD010000002.1, forward strand.
TCAAATAAGTCTTGCAGCCTACCTAAAACAACCTCAAGCCCTATTTCATCTCCCCATTGTAAAAGTCCTTTTGGATAATTTACACCTTTTGTCATCGCTAAATCAACATCCTTAGGAGTAGCTACACCCATAAAGACAGCATCTACAGCTTCATTGATCAGTAAACACAATATGCGGTCTAAAATCGATTGTCCAAGTTTCTCGTCTTTATTGGCTTCATTGTTTAGCGTCTCATTTTCATAATGGTAGTAACCTCGACCAGATTTACGTCCATAAAAGCCCGCTTCCGCGTATCTTTTTTGAGTAAAAGAAGGTTTAAATCGCGGGTCATAGAAAAAGGCTTGAAATACGGATTCCGTCACAGCAAAGTTTACGTCATTTCCAATGTAATCCATTAATGTAAAAGGCCCCATTTTAAAACCTCCCAATTCTTTAAGTGCCCAATCTATAGTTGCAAAATCTGCTAAACCTTCTTCGTAGATACGAAGGGCCTCACCGTAAAATGGTCGTGCGACTCTATTTACAATAAAACCAGGAGTATCTTTACATAAAACGACGGTTTTACCCCAATCGGTGATTAGAGATTTTGAAAGCTCACTTGTCTCCTTTGAGGTTTGAATTGATGGAATGATTTCAACCAGAGGCATCAGGGGAGCTGGGTTGAAAAAATGAATACCAATAATTCTTTCCGCATTATTGAGTGCAGCACCAATAGAAGCAATTGAGAGTGAGGAAGTATTCGAGGCAAGTATGCAGTTTTCTGAAACAATATCTTCAAGTTTTTTAAAAACTTCATGTTTAATTTTTAAGTTTTCCACAATTGCTTCAATCACAAGACCGCATGGCCACAAGTCACCCATGTTAGAGGTAAATAAAATACGATTGATTATTTCCTTCCTTTCAGAATCAGAAATACGTTTTTTTTCAACAAGCCTTCTCAATATTTTATCAAGTCCTTCCTTTGCTTTGGATAGTTGATTTTCGCTATGATCATGCACCACCACTTGGTGCTTATTTTGTGCGGCTATTTGAGCAATTCCAATGCCCATTGTACCAGAACCAACAACGCCAATTGTTTCAATCATTTTCCTATGAATTTTGCAGGTCTTTTTTCGAGAAAAGCCTCGACACCTTCATTAAAGTCTTGGGTTTGTCCTGCTTCATTTTGAAGCATTTCCTCAAGTTTTAATTGATTTTCTAATGTATTTGATAGACTTTCATTCACTGCTTTTTTTGTAAGTCCAAGAGCCCTTGTTGGCATTTTTGCAATTTTCTCTGCAAATTCAACCACAGTTTCTGTAAAGAGCTCATCTTCAACTGCCTTGTAAATCATTTGCATTTCTTCCGCCTCAGCTGCATTAACCTTATCACCTGTCATCATGAGAGCCATTGCCTTTTGTATTCCAATAATTCTTGGAAGAAAATAGGTACCTCCTGAATCTGGAATCAGTCCAATTTTAGAAAATGCCTGAATAAACGAAGCACTTTTTTTTGCAAAAACGATATCACAAGCTAAAGCAATATTGGCTCCAGCTCCTGCGGCAACGCCATTGACAGCAGCAATGATAGGTTTTTCTATATTTCGGATACGTTGAATTATCGGATTATAATGCTCGCCTACAATACTTTTTAATGCGGGACCCTGTGGGTCAATAACCTCGGCAAGATCTTGACCTGCGCAAAAAGCCTTTCCATGACCTTGCAACACAATAGCCCTAACTTCTGAGCTTATTTCACATGCATCTAAGGCACTTTGAACGGCTATTGCCATTGGTTTATTAAAAGAATTAAAAACCTTCGGTCTATTGAAAGTTATGAAGAAAACCCCATTTTTTTGTTCAGTAATGATTTCCATATCTCGTTTCTTACGACTGTAAAAGTAACAATAAGTTGAATTATTTATCTAAGTCCATAAACCTTCTGCATGGACTTGATTCTGTGCACAATCAGTTCTTTTAGTTTCTGAGGTTCTATGATTTCGATTTCCCCACCATAGCTTAGCAATGTTCTTATTAATTCCTCAGACAATAAAAGCTTGAGGCTAAAAAATGTTTCGCCTTTATCTGTTTCCTCAATGATTTTTTGAGACCTATGAATAGGTTGGCTTTTCAAGTATTTAGATGCAACTTCGTCGGCTCTAAGCTTTATGAAATGCGCATCCCCTTTGTAGCTCGTTATGCCCATTGCATTCTTAAAATATTCTTCTGGATTAAAGTCCTTCGGCACATCTTGATGCTCATCTAATATTTTGGGTTCCTCCATTCTATCCAGAGCATAGGTACGAATATCTTTCCTGTTGGAGTCGTAAGAAATGAGATACCAACGCTTTTGGTATTCCTTGAGGAATAACGGGGAAACTTTTCTTGGCTTGCCTGCTCCTTTTAAAAAGCTTGTGTAAATAAACCAAACTTTGTTTTTCTTTTGAATCGCCTCTAAAAGAGTCGGTAGGAATTCATTGCCTCCCACAGAAGCAGCTGCCTCAAACTGAATGTATCTAGCCATCTCATTTGTCTCATCTCCAACCGATACACGGTCTACAATTTTATCAATGGCATTTCCAAACTCTTTAAAAAAAGGTGTCTCTTTGAACTGATGTAAAGTATCGACAGCATATTTTATGGAACTCAATTCATCTTCAGTTAAAGGTATATCATTAATACTATAGTTCGGGTTTTCATAATAATATCCTCTTTCCTTTTTACTGTATTTAATGGGGGCATCGTGCTCCATCTTCATGTTGAAGAGGTCTTTTTCAATGGTGCTATTGCAAATGTGAGCCCCGTCAATTGAACCATATAAAGATTCTTCACAGGCTTCTCTAAGCTCTTGTTTTGACGGAAATGATTTGTATTTATTTCGAATCATTTTATCGATAATCCGAAAGCGAAGCAATGCATTCTTAATATGCGGCATTATATTTTAAGTTCTTTTTTTTGGTAGCCAAACAATTCAAAAGCTTTAATTGCCTTAGCAACTGACTCTGGGACATCTTCTTCCCAGCTTGATGCTCCCGCTCTGATTTTGGAGAGTACATCATCTGACATGATGTGAAGCAATTTAGGATTAAATTCTAAAATAGGCTTCATTTTATCATTTTCCCTCATGTATTCCAAAAGACCTTTGAGATTTGATGCAATTTCAATGTTATTTAAATCATAGATTTCACCATCTTCAACATTTAATGCAGGATAAACATATAGTTTCATATTTGGGCCAAAACCGCGACCGAAGGCTTCAAGTAAACCACCTGGGAGGTTGTCGTAATAACGTTCATCAAAAATGGTGTTTAAATTGTAGACACCCAGAATTACACCAATTAAATTCCCTCTGGAAATAGGAGCGAGGTACTCAACCATTTTGTAATGCTTCAAATAATTGGATACCATTACTGTGTAACCTAATGAAGAAAGTAGGTCGGCTCGGTCTAAAAAGTCTTGAACTGATATTTTTCCATCAGCAGTAAGGTCTTTTAATGTCAACTCGAATACAACAGCTACGTTATCCTCTTTAACGTCATTTTCTGCGGAGAATGCTTTTCTTCCATTCTCAATCATATCTATATGCACCTTTGTAACAGGTCGAAACCTTCCTCTGGTTAGTAAAATATTCTTTTTGTAAAGAGCATTTGTTGGCTGAAGTACGTTTTGAGCCAAGTCGAACATTGTTGCATCTGTAATTCCTCGTTTCACTAAATTCAATGCAATTACGCGATTGTCAATATTACTAAAATCTGGCCCAGTGATGCTTAGCATATCGATTTCGATTCGATCTCTGGGAATTCTTTTGGTTAAGCCGTCTAGAAATTCGTCAATATCATTATTCCTGTGGTAGCAAGAGTGAATTAAATTTACGCCGAGAATACCAAGGGCTTCTTGTTGCCCTTTGTGACTATTGTCATGCATTTTTACATGTAAAACCACTGTGTTAGGTTCTGCCTCTGGTTGGAGCTGAAAACGAATTCCAATCCAACCCTTTCCTTGATTTGTTTTGTGGTAATTCAATGATTCTACTGTGTTACAAAAGGCAAAGAATTTCGATTCCTTGTATTTATCTGGAAGTGTTTCTTTGAGGTTTGTAAATTCCGTGTCGAGCATTATTTGAAGACGCTCTTCACAGACATATCGCTTCGTTTTACCATACATGGAATCCGAAACTTTCATGTCATAAGCGGAATGGCTAAAGGCTATCGTTCCTGAACTACCTCCAGCTTTAAAAAAATTTGCCGCAACTTCTTGACCAGCACCGATCTCGGCAAAACAACCGTAAATATCAGATTGTAGATTAATTTTTAGTGCCTTTTCTTCGGTAGTTAGATGTCTTGTAGCTGGCATGATTAATTGAATGGATCCTTAAAATTAGGATTATTAATGAAAATTGTATCGTTTAATGCCAGTAAGAATTGTTTTAACCACTCTTTTTCTAACTCATCGAGTTGAACGCCGCCTTGAGCTCCAAACTCTATCATTGGATCTAGTGTAGGGCTCATTTGAATACCAGTTGAGTAATGTTCAATTACCTCTTCAAGTGAATTAAAACGCCCATCGTGCATATAGGGCCCAGTACTTGATAAGTTCCGTAAAGAAGGCACTTTGAATTTACCCAAATCAAAATCATTTTCTGTTACAAGGGCACGCCCTGCATCGCTAAAGGAGATGTCTAAACCGTTATTGCTAAACTTTTTAACCCGCATAAGTGGTCCATTATGGCAGTGGAAGCAGTCTGCACCATTTAGGCTTTTAAATAGATCATAGCCTGCCCATATTTCTGCTTCTATATTTTGAAGTACTTCATTTTCGGTACTGTTAAGAGAAATTCCATTTTCATATTTATACATTACGTCAAAGGTTGAAGAGCCAGACACAATAGTTCTGATAAACTGCCCTATGGCTTTTGCTACTTTTAACGAGTCGATACCTTCCTCTCCAAAAGCTTTGAAGAATCTGTTTCGATAAGCTACATCTAGTTGTAATCGATTGACAGCTTCCTTCCATTCAAGGTGCATTTCTATCGGATTGGGGACAGGTTCCAATATTTGGGCTTCAAGTGTTGACTTGCGTCCATCCCAAGTAAAGAATTCATCCCAACCAATATTGAATAAAGGCATGGAATTTCTTGTACCTGGAATACCATCTATCCCAACAGGAACTGCTACATTATCCGCGAAACCACTTCCTATTTGATGGCAACTTGCACAGCTCATTGTTCCATCACCACTTAACTGGGTTTCATAAAATAAATGTCTTCCTAAATCCACACCTTCTTCAGTCATTGGGTTGTCTTCTGGAATTATCATTTGAGGGAAATGCGAAGGTATATCTATAGTATAAGGGGTTGGTAGAAAAGTGACCTTTTCTTTTCGACAAGCCGAAAACAAGATAATACTTACTATTAAAAAGAGTAACTTACTAATCATGGGACACTCAGTGCATTAATGAAATTAGTCACTACCTTATCAGAAAGCAATTGCTCGCTATTATTGGAGTGCGTTAAAAATTCATCTTTAAGGTCTATAGCATTGCCTTCGGCAGCCAAGAAGCTAGACAAGTCTAATTGCAAGTTAAGGGTATGCTCATTTTCTCCAGTTTGTTCCCAAGAAAGGTTTTCAAAAGAGCATGTTTGAAGCAAAGCATCTGTACCAATATGAAAACTAAAATTATGGTTAAACGTTTCGTTTGCTAGGGTGTCGGCTTTACCTTCTAATTTAATAAATATATAGCCTGTATTCCAGCTCCAATGCATAGTCCCTGCATTTTCAATATTTAAGTCACTGTCTGTATTGAAGGCCGATGGATCGCTGTGGTTATTTATGGGGTCGACGCCGACGAGCCCCTGTAACTCACTATATGTCTTGTAATCTTTAGCCGCCCCTAGTAAGAGTGTACCCTTTTCTCTGAAGTCAAATATTGAAGACATGTTTATGGTGTCCTCTTGATTGTTTAATTGACTCATAAAAAAGCTGATAGTTGTAAATTTCACACCGTATCCTTCAATAGTATTATAGCTGGAGTCTAAATATAAATCCAAACCATTAAAAACAGGAGTGATATGGATTTTAATTGAATCAATGGTGCTGTAGGTACAACTGCCATCGTTATGAGTGGCATTTGCATTGTAGTTTTCAGCAGATTCATCTGTGCACCCCTTTTTTTTACACCCGTTCAAGGTGCTAATAACGATTAAAATAAAAAAAATAATCTTCATCATATTACTTCAAAATTAAGCTAAAATAATCGGTTTTTCCTATTTTTAAGCGTACAGAAATTTCAGAATGACATGCTCTCAACTATAGATAGAAAAAAGACGCCTTTATGTGTTTTAAGCGCTTCTGCCGGAAGTGGTAAAACTTTTCAACTTGTTCTAGAGTACTTGTCTATTCTATTAGCTCCAGACAGCACTTCGAAATACAAAGGTATCGTCGCTATTACCTTTACGAACAAGGCATCTACGGAAATGAAAACAAGGATTATCGATGCTTTGTTTAACATTGCAAAATATGATTCATCTGAAAACGATGCTAAAACTGAGTCAATTGTTACGGAGCTTGAAAAAATCATAAAATTAAAAGCACCTGAGCTTCGCCTCAGAGCATCCAATGCTTTAAAAGCAATTCTTCATGGATATGAAAATTTCAATGTCTCCACAATAGATAAATTCAACCTGAGATTGATTAAATCATTTTCAAATGACCTCAATTTACCTGCAGAATTTGAAATTTCTTTAAATGAGAAGGAGGTTCTTGACGAAGTTTTAGAGCTCATGTTGAGTAGTGTCGGCTCTGAGGATAACTTAAAACTTACAAAACTTGTAAAAAACTACGCAAAGTCAAATTTTCAAGATGGCAGTCAATGGAATTTTAAAAGACATTTATTGGCATTTGCAGCAGCATTGAACAACGAAAAAAACAAGTCCTATATTGCACTTCTTGAAACTTTTGATTTTAATGAAAAAGAGTTTGGATTAATTTGTAATGAGCTTAAAGAGATCAATGATAAGTTCTTAAAATTACATTATAGTCTAAAGGTTTATGTGGATGGTTTAAATCTTAACCCTGAAGACCTCCCGGGAAAGTCAAACACCACGAAATCACTCAATAAAATACTCAGCTTTCGAAGGTTCCCAACCTTTAAAAGAGATACTTCATTGTTAACTTCTACTTTCGTGACGCTTTGCGAAAAGCCAGGTGATTCGAAGGCATTCACATTTGAGCTGAAGCAGCAACTGTTGACCCTAAATGCATTTCATGCGAATTATGCTCAGCGACATATGATGCTGTCAAAATACAAAGCTAATTTTTACAATATGGCCTTGCTAAAGTATATTTCGGATGCTTTAAAAGACCTCAGGATAAAAACAAAAGTCATACGTATTTCTGAATTTAATGAATTGATAGGATCTTTGGTTCAACAGGAGGATGCACCTTATATTTATGAACGCTTCGGAACGCGATACGAACATTTTTTATTAGATGAATTTCAGGATACTTCTCGTCTTCAATGGTTGAATTTACTCCCTTTATTGCGTGAATCTCTTTCTAATGGGAAACAAAATTTAATCGTAGGAGACCCAAAGCAGTCTATTTATAGATTTAATAATGGCTTGGCAGAGCAGTTTGTTGCCCTACCGTCTATATATAATCCGGAGGAGGATCCTAAAATTGAAAACCATTCAGTATACTTTAGTCAGATGGGTATCAAAAAGCCTCTAGAAATGAATTACCGATCTTCTCCAGAGATTGTTAATTTCAATAATAGTTTTTTTGAAAATTTCAAGACCTCCTTACCGTCTAGATTCGAGCCTTTTTATGATGCGGTTTCTCAATCGCCTGCCGCAAAGAAAAGCGGCTTTGTTAAGATTGTTTCTGAAAAAAGAAAACCTGATCCTGATGAAATGATTGAAGAGATTTATACAATTATTAACGAATCATTAGAGGATTCCTATGACCTTGGCGATATATGCATCTTAACAGATAAGAACGATCTTGGTGTTAAGATTGCCAATAAATTAACCAAGAAGGGGATAACTGTATTTTCTCAGGAGTCACTTTTGATTTCAAGAAATATGGAAGTGCGACTGCTTATTGCTTTTCTGAAATGGAGAATGAAGCCTACTGTGGATTTAATGAAACGTCAATTTGCTGAGCTCTATTTTAGAATGAATCAAACAGCAAATGACCCTTATTTCAATTACATAAAATTGGTAATAAATAAGTCGGGTAAATCCATAAAGATTTTTGACGATGATCAATTTTTAAGTGATTATTTTGGTGGTGCTAAAAAGTTCTTTAAGCCCTTTGAGAATCTGGTACAACTCGTTCAAGAATTCATTAGATTAATGGGTTGGAAAGAGGTAGAAAATCCTTACTTGCATCAATTTTCAGATTTGGTTTTTCAATTCCAATGCAATCGACAATCTGATTTATCTAAGTTCATTGAGTATTTTGAGGACAATAAGTCAAAGTTTGCATTGAAGATGCCAGAAAGTAAAGATGCCGTTCAAATAATGACAATTCATAAGTCAAAGGGGCTAGAGTTTCCGATAGTAATAATTCCAAAGGTTGATTTCAGTTTAAGCATTCATAATGAATCCAAGTTTTTTATTGAGTCCGATGGAAAGGTGTTATACACTTCATTGAGTAAGACAAATATCTTAGATGAAATACATGAAAAGGCCTTAGAAGAAGAAAATTTGATTCTGCTTGACAAATTGAATTTGTTATATGTGGGATTAACAAGACCTGAAAGACGATTGTATGTATTTAATAGATTTCATAGAGCCTCTAATTTGGGCCATCGTTTTCACGATATTCTAATGCAAACCTTTGACCTGAGCGAACAAGACGGGATATGTAAATATCAGATAGGTGAGCGCTCAAAGAAAGGATTAAAGGTTATGGATATGGGGGATTTTTATATTCCTAAAGAGGTTGTCAATGAATCTTCCGTATTTCAAATTGCTTTTAAAGAGAGACTAAAAGAGGATCATAGTTCACAGGAAGAAAGATTATTTGGTGTTTATTTTCATCTTCTAATGGCTAAAGTAGATACGGCTGAAACTATTGATGATACGTTAGGTGTTCTCATCGAAAATGGACTTGTTCAAGTCTCAATGAAAGCAAAGCTGATTGATACCGCTCATACTTTCTTTAAAATCGCCGCGGAGAACAAGCTTTATAGCGGGGTAGAGAAAGTACTCAACGAGCACCCAATACTTTTACCGACAGGTAAGATATTTATTCCAGATAAGGTGATAATTCGTTCAACTGACATAATTGTGCTTGATTTTAAGACAGGAAAAGAAGAGTCAAAACATCAAAAGCAGA
>JAKMFD010000024.1 GCA_022425625.1 Crocinitomicaceae bacterium
AGTAGTCTGCGAATTGCCTTTCATTAAAAAGGGAGTCTTGAAAAATAATTTCTTTCAATTCCTCTGTTGCTTCAACGTTCACATAGCCATATCTTTTACCCCCAGCACGAGTAGTTTTTAAACCAAGTCCGATAACATTGTTTTTGCCCACATTAAATTCTTTTCCAGTGAGAAAATTAACAACATAAGACCCATTGTAAGAAGTATTACGAAGCACATTGTCACTTCCCCTGTATTTTGAATCATATAGCGTACCGGAGAATAAAAAGAAGAAACTTTTATTAAAATACTTTTGCACTGTTAGTTCTATTCCGTAGTTCAAACCAGTCCCTGTGTTTTCTAATGAGTCTGGAAAAAGTCGAGCAAAACCACTACCCATATTTATTATTGAAAAAGAAGAAGGTGCAACAGTAACGGGTACTTGGTATAGGTGTTGATAATAAGCCTCTGTTTTAATGCTGAAGCCCTGATTAAAGGCTTTTTCATAACCCAAACCGGTATGTATACTTTTCATTAAGCCCATATCTTCATTTTGATAGATCTTAGAGCCGTCGCCACCTATTTGATGATATGAGTAGGTATACAACGGCTGCATTTGGCTGTGTAGGCCAGCGCCGGCAAAAACACTTTGGTTTTTAGGTAGTCGGTATTTGATTGCTGTTCTCGGTTCAACAGGACTGAAACTTTTAGCGTTTGAAAAGTATTGGCTATGAAGGCCAAAAGTAAAATCAAGATTGTCATTTGCGCGAAATTTCCATTGAACGAAAGGCTGAACTAAGAGCCTGTTGCCGGAATAGTCCCATCTTTGCTTAAAATTGTCTGGAGCGTCCAAATCATATAGTACAGAATCGTTTTGAAAAAGGCTAAAGACATCTATGTTGACGCCCGTTTTAACAAGGTTTTTCTTGTTTATTTTATGATTCAAGCTAAAGTGCCCCGATGTTTTTATAATACTGAAGTTGTAGCCCATCATGAGGTAAGAGGTGTCTACTGAGATTGTTGTGTCTTCGTTTTGAATTGATAAAGAGCGCTGAAGGTAGTCATGCCTGCTGTGTTGCTCTTCGTATGAAACGGCAGCTGTCGCAGAAACAAATGTTTTAGGGCTTAAAGGCTTTTTAAAATTCAAACCTGTAATATACATGGAGGTCCCAAACTTTTGGTCTCGATCCCCTTCCCCATAAAACTCTGTTGAGTATTCTGTTTGTTCTGAAATTAAGATATTAATGTTGCTTTTTCCACCAATACCAAACCATGAAAGTTGGCCCCCTTTTTTAAGGGGAAAATTAAACTTGAAAGAAGCATCTCCATATTGCGGAACAGCGTCCGTTCCAAGCTGTATGCCAACTTGCTGAAATAGCGACAATGTTGAGTATCTCCCCATTACAAGGTAGCTTGATTTGTTTTTTTTTGAAAGAGGCCCCTCGGCTAAAAACTCGGTTCCTAAAAAACCAAATTGCCCTGTGAATTCATGTCTATTATTATTGCCGTTTCTTAGTTTTAAGTCAAAAACACCAGAGGTGCTATTGCCATATTCTGCAGGGAAGGCACTCATAAAAAAATCAGAGTTGGCAAGGATTTTATTATTTATAATTGATACAGGCCCGCCGGTGCTTCCTGAAATCGCAAAATGGGATGGGTTGGGAATGTCAACACCTTCAACACGCCAAACAACACCTAAAGGACTGTTCCCTCTAATAATTATGTCGTTTCTAGAGTCATCTGCGCCCTGAACACCTGCGAAGTTAGAGGCCATCCTAGCAGGATCCATCCTAGAACCAGGATAACGGTTCGTTTCTTCAACGCTAAACTGTTGAGCAGAAATAAGTGCAAGCTCATTTAAAACTTCACCCCTTTTCCTTCCATGAACCACCACTTCCTTTTGCTCAGAAATAAACTCAACAAGCGGCACCTGAACAACAACCTCTTTACCTGAAGAAACTTCAACAGTGAGGGTGTTGGAGGAATATAAAGTATAACTTACTTGAATCTCGTGTTTTCCAACAGGCACGTTTTCTAAAAGAAAGAGGCCATCAAAGTCTGTAATTGTTTTAGATGAAAACCCCTCTGAAAACAAAACCACTTTAGCACCAACGATAGGAAATTTTGATTCATTATCAAAAACGCTTCCGCGCACGGCTTGTGTGGGAACCCTCTGTCCAAATAGAAACAAAGAGGATATTAAAAAGAAAAAAAGTAATAAGTGCTTCATGTTTTTTAAAACGAAAGTACAAGTTATATTTTGTTCTAGACAAGGAGAATTCTTACAAAAAAGGATATTTCTTTTGACACAAATACTTTTGCACGGTCTTTGTAAACACCTAATAAAACACTAATTTTAAAAAAAACCATATAATGAAGACTCCACTTACCTTATTTTTTATTCTATTTCTTTTCGTTTCTCACAGCCAAAGCAAACTTGTTTGGCACGACAACCTCAAGGAGGCGGTGAAAATTTCTCAAAAAGAGAAAAAACCAATAATGATGTTCTTTACGGGAAGTGATTGGTGCGGTTGGTGCATTCGTCTGCAAAAAGAAGTATTCTTTCAAGAAGATTTTAAGAAATGGGCAAGTGAAAATGTAGTTTTGCTTGAATTAGACTTTCCACGTAGAAAAGCATTGAGCCCAGAACTCAAAGAACAAAACTCAAAATTACAACGTCAATTTGCCATTCAAGGCTATCCAACAGTTTGGTTTGTTGAGCCAGGTAAAGACAGTCAAAATAATCTCAAGTTCGATAGAATTGGCCGTACCGGATATGTTAAAGGGGGCCCTGGGGCTTGGATTTCTAATGCCAACGCCTTGCTAGACAGCAAGTAAAAAATCTTCAGAACAGTCGATATATTTCCTCAGACGAATAACCTTTACCGCTTAGAAATCGAATAACTTTTGACTTCTGTTGGTAATCTGTTTTGTAATCCTTTAGGGCAATAATTTTTTTTTCAAATAAAGCCTGAAGGTTTTCTTGATACAAATCAGCATCAATTTCCATGATTCCCCGGGCTATAATAACAGGATCTATTCTTTTTTGGACCAGGCCAGCACGAATTTTATTTACCCCCCATTTTTTAATAGAAACCTTTCCTGTTATGTAAGAGTTAACAAAACGCTTTTGGTCTAAGAAACCATCCTTTTGAAGTCTCTTAATTAGCATTTCTGTCTTTTCGGGATTTTGGAGACCTAACTTTTTGATTTTCTCCAATACATCAAATTCACAACGTTCTTGATAGGCACAAAAATATTCAAGACGTTTAAGAATCTCATTGAACCCAAGAGATTCCACTTTTAGTAAGAGATTTTGTTTTTGTTTTTATCCGTAATCTCATATTCAAGAAGTCTGTACGATGACAATCCGTGAACAGACACCCATTTTTTATGCTTTAGGAACCACCTCATTTGTTTGGAAAAAAGGCCCTTCTTAAAAAAAGCTTCAAGGTATGGGTGAACACTCAGCTCAATGCCTGTTTTAGGGTTTTGCTGAATGATATACTCGATGTTTGATTCAATTTCTTCTGCAAAAAGAATACTAGCTTGTATTTCTCCTTTTCCATTACACGTAGGACACGTCTCCCCGGTTTTAATTTCGGTTTCAGGACGAACACGTTGTCGGGTAATTTCAACAACGCCGAAACGGGATGGTGGAACAACGTTATGTTTGGCACGGTCTGGCTTCATGAACGCCTTCATTTTTTCAAATAAAGCTTTGTTATTCGCCTTTTCATGCATATCAATGAAATCAACACAGATAATACCGCCCATATCCCTTAACTGAAGAACTCTTGCTATTTCTTCTGCCGCTTCGATGTTCGTGGCTAACGCATTGGATTCCTGACCGTCAGCCCCTTTTCTATTACCGCTATTAACATCGATAACATGCATAGCCTCTGTATGCTCTATAATTAAGTATCCCCCACTTTGTAAAGGAACCTTTTTACCAAAAAGCGTTTTGATTTGCTTACTAATGCCAAATCGTTCAAAGACATCAAGCTTACCGCTGTAATGTTTGACAATTTTTTCTTTTCCTGGAGCTATAGAGGAGACATATTCCCGTATTTCATCATACATTATATCGTTGTTCACGTGTATGTTTGAAAAATCTTTATTTAGCAAGTCTCGTAGCATGGATGACGTTCTGTTAAGCTCACCCAATAACTTCTTTGGCCCACGCGTCCCTTTGATGCTTGAGAACATCTCGTTCCATTTTTCAAGAAGCTGCTTTAGATCGTTTTCTAGATCTTCAGTAGACTTTTTCTCAGCTACCGTTCTAATAATAACACCAAAGTTTTTCGGCTTAATACGGTTCATAACCTCTTTTAAGCGCTTTTTTTCCTCGGTTTCCTTTATTTTTTGTGAAACAGAAACTTTATCGGAAAAAGGAACAAGAACTAGGTAGCGCCCAGCAATAGTAACCTCTGAGCATAACCTTGGGCCTTTTGTAGATATAGGTTCTTTAGCAACTTGAACAAGAATAGATTGAGAAGAACTAAGAACATCAGAGATTTTTCCGTTTTTCTCAATATCGTTTTCAAGCTTGAAATACCTCAGATCTGATACACTTTGTTTGCCACGCAGCGTGTTCTTACAGAAGCGAGCAAACGACTTATATTGAGGCCCCAGGTCTAAATAATGAAGGAATGCGTCTTTTTCGTACCCTACGTCTACGAACGCCGCGTTAAGACTTGGAACGACCCTTCGGACTTTTCCAAGATATATGTCACCAACAGCAAAGTCAGCCCCGCCACGATCCTCATGTAATTCAATGAGTTTACCGTCTTTTAATAAGGCTATCCAGATGTCGTTGGCTCTAGAATCAACAACAATTTCTAATTTCACAAAAGTATATTAAGTTAAACGAACAAAGTCCGCACAAGGTGTACGGACGCAAAAAACCACAGAAAAAAAATTACTTTTTCTTCTTGTGACGGTTTTTTCTGAGTCGTTTTTTTCTTTTGTGGGTCGACATTTTATGTCTTTTTCTTTTTTTACCGCTTGGCATATCTATATATTTTAATGTGTATAAAAATCTTCTTTAAAATAAAAAGCACTCCCGTAGAAGGAGTGCAAAGGTAAAGAATATATTTTGAAAAAATAATTTTTATCCTACCGTCACATTATTTTTAACTTCATCAACAAAAACTTTTGCCGGCTTGAAGCTTGGAATATTGTGTGCTGGAATAATTATAGTTGTGTTTTTCGAGATGTTTCTTCCAGTCTTCTGAGCGCGTTCTTTGACAACAAAACTTCCAAAACCTCGGAGGTAAACATTTTGCCCTTCAGACAGACTTTTCTTAATTGACTGCATAAATGATTCTACGGCTCTTAATGCTTCCGACTTCTCTAATCCTGTTTCCTCTGATATACCCGCTACAATTTCTGCTTTTGTCATAATAAATTCGAATAGTTTAACTTCATTTGGCTACAAAAATATATTTTACATTCCTTATTTTTGCAATCTTCACAAAAAAATTAACATTTAACAAGGTAAATGGTTCATTTTCAGAGAGAATTAATTAACTGGTATCAACAAAACAAAAGGGATTTACCATGGAGAAATACTACGGATCCGTATAAGGTTTGGTTGAGCGAGATAATACTTCAACAAACACGCGTTGATCAGGGAAGGCCATATTTTGAGAGGTTTGTAAAAACCTACCCAACAGTAACAGACCTTGCTGGAGCTACAGAAGAGGAAGTGTTAAACCTATGGAAGGGTTTGGGGTATTATTCTCGAGCACGAAACCTGCATAAAACCGCAAATCAAGTTAAGAACCAATTTAAAGGAGTGTTTCCCGATAGTTATAAGGACCTTATCACCTTGACCGGAATAGGTCCATACACCGCAGCAGCCATTGCGTCTTTTTGTTTTAACGAACCTCGAGCTGTGTTAGACGGTAATGTTTTTCGTGTGTTAAGCAGGCTGTATAATATAGCTACACCAATAAACACAACAGCTGGATTTAAAGAGTTTTCTAAGCTTGCTAATTCTTTTTTAAACAAAGAAGATCCCGCAACACACAATCAAGCAATAATGGAGTTTGGTGCACTCCAGTGCACCCCAAAAAAACCAAATTGTGAATTGTGCTGTTTTAATGTTGAGTGCCTTTCTTTAAAAGATGATGTCGTTTCAGTTCGACCACAAAAACTAAAAAAGCTCAAAAAAAGAACAAGATTCTTTTTTTACACGGTGCTTTGTGACCATGATGCAAAAACTGTTTTTTTAAAGAAAAGAACGAAAAAAGACATTTGGCAAAACTTTTATGATTTTCATTTGATGGAGCTCAATGAAGCCGAGTCTTTTGAAACCATTAAAAATAAGCACAAAACAATTGATAAGGTTCATCAGCTAACACATCAAACGCTGTTGGTTAGTTTTGTAGAGCTGGATGTGTTAAACAGCAAGCACGACCTTAGTGAATTTAACCCGTATACCTATCCTCAGCTAGAAAACCTGCCTTTATCTTCTTTACATCAAAAGTTTATAGAAGAGGAGCTTCTTTTTCTGCGTTAGTCCTTAAAAGGTGTATTTTTGCCTTGCATTACATAAAATTAAGTTGTGTGCAAATAAAATAGATTAGGAATGGCATTAACTAACGTAAAGATCGGTATTACTATAGGGGATAAAAACGGCATAGGTCCGGAGGTAATTCTCAACTCGTTAAAAGATAACCGGATTTTATCGGGTATAACTCCAGTTATTTATGGCAGTGAAGATGTTTTGAAACACTATATGTCCATGCTTGCTATGGAGAACTTAGTGATAAAAAGAATTTCTTCCGCAGATAAAGCACAGGTTAAAACCATAAACGTCATTAATGTCTTAGATGACGAGATTGCGGTAAATGAGGGGAAAGAAGAAGGGTCTTCAGGAGTTCTTGCTATTAAATCAATAGAGATGGCGAGCATGGATATATCATCGGGAAAAATAGATGCAATTGTTACAGCTCCGATATCAAAGAGTGTTTGTCAAAATGCTGGTTTTGACTTCCCTGGTCATACAGAGTTTTTTATTGCTCTTTCAAACGGGGCTGAAGGCTTAATGATTTTAACGTCCTCTTTAATGAAAATAGCTTTGGTCACCACCCATGTCCCTCTTAAAGAAGTCTCTTCAGCTGTCACTAAAGAGCTTATAGTTGCAAAGGCAGAAGTTTTTCATCAATCGCTTCAGAAGGATTTTGGCATCTTAAATCCGAAAATTGCCGTTTTATCTTTAAACCCCCACTCAGGTGAAAACGGTAAGATAGGAAATGAAGAAATTGAAGTTCAGACCCCTGCAATTAATGAATTACGCGCAAAGAACATTTTAGCCTTTGGCCCATTTCCAACAGATGGTTTTTTCGGGTCTTCTTCTCCTGCAAATTATGATGGGGTACTGGCGATGTACCACGACCAAGGTCTTTCTGTGTTTAAGGCCTTGTCATTTGATGAGGGCGTAAATTATACCGCAGGCCTTCCTATTGTGAGAACATCTCCTGATCACGGAACGGCATTTGATATTGCCGGAAAGGGTATTGCTTCAGAAACCTCAATGAGAAATGCTCTATATGAAGCGTCTGATATTTATCTTAACAGGTTAAAACATAAGGACCTTCATTTGAATCCCTTACCTATAAAAAAACAAGAGAAATTTGACAAAAGGCGCTCGAATCCAAAGGAATCAAAAAAAAATTAATACTTTTGTGTCCCCATTTTAGAAATACAGGTGAATAAAGATTTAGAAATACCGTTTGTAGGCCTGAAACAAGGGATTCACAATTTCAAATTTGAAATTGACCGTTCTTTTTTTGATGCTTTTCCATATTCTATAATTGAAGAAGGAAAAATTTCTGTTGAATTGTCGCTAGACAAAAAAGATACGTTAATGATCGGAGACTATACGATTAATGGGTTTGTAGTTTCAAATTGTGCAACGTGTGATGATTTGTTTGAAGCACCCGTAAAGGGAGAAATGACGATTTATTACAAATTTGGTCAGGAACAAGAAGAAGATGAAAACCTCGTTGTGTTAACCCCAGATGTATATAAAATCAATCCAGAACAACAGATTTATGAGCTAATTACGGTCTCCTTGAATGCAAATCCCCGTCATAAAGAAGGAGAATGCAATGAAGATGTACTATCTTTGCTCAATAAGTATCAAAAAAGAACAGAAGAGAACGAAAATATTGACCCTAGATGGGACAAATTAAATAAGTTGAATTAATTAAAGACTTGATATGGCACATCCAAAAAGAAAAATCTCGAAAACGAGAAGAGACAAAAGAAGAACTCATGTTAAGGCAACGGCTAGTAACGTAGCAACTTGTCCAACTACAGGTCAGCCTCATTTATTTCACCATGCGCACTGGCATGAAGGAAAGCTTTATTATAAAGGTAAAGTTATAGCTGAGAAGGCTATAGAAGCTTAAGTAAGTAGATTTTTATGAGAATTGGTCTTGATGTTTCTGGTGGTGATTTCGCGCCAACAGCAAACCTAGATGGCGTAGCATTGGCTATGGCAGAATTGACCGACTCCATATTTTATCTTTTCGGAGATAAAGAGGAAATAGAAAATCACGCGTCCTACAAAAAGCTCAATGAACAGAGAGCCGTTATAGTTCATGCCCCTGATAAAATATCTTATAATGATCATCCAGCAAGAGCAGTAATTAAAAAACCCAAAAGCTCAATTGCTATTGGTTTGCAATGGCTAGCTTCAAGAAAGATAGATGCATTTGCAAGCACAGGAAACACTGGAGCGATGCTCGTCGGGTCTATTTACAAAATAACGACCATCCCAGGCATTTTTAGACCTTGTATCACTTCTACACTACCTACAATTAATGGTGACAAAACCGTTTTGTTGGATGTTGGTTCTAATGCGGATTGCAAACCAGACGTTCTTAGTCAGTTTGCTATCCTAGGTTCTATTTATGCAAAGCATGTATTTTCAAAGAAAAAACCACGAGTCGCACTCCTCAATATTGGAGAAGAAGAATCAAAAGGAAACTTGTTGACTATAGCAGCACATGAACTGATGAAAAGTCAGGATGAGATAAATTTCATTGGCAACATTGAGGGCAGAGAGCTTTTCTCAGGAAAAGCAGATGTTATTGTTTGTGATGGTTTTACAGGAAATATTGTTTTAAAGCAAGCTGAGGGTATTTTTTCGTTAATGAAAAAACGAGGAATCTCAGATGAATATTTCGATAGTTTTAATTATGAAAACTATGGAGGAACTCCTATTTTGGGTGTTCGAGGAAATGTAATTATTGGCCATGGAATTTCAAATGATATTGCAATTAAAAATATGTTGCTACATTCGTATGAAGTTGCCAGTTCTGGATTGGCAAAAAAAATAAAAAAAGCATTTAAGTAGATGAAAATATCGGCGGCAATTAAAGGTGTTTATGGACATGTTCCAGACAATGTGGTTACTAACCATGATTTAGCGAAGGTCGTAGATACGAATGACGAGTGGATTACAAGTAGAACAGGTATAAAAGAAAGAAGACACCAGACAGAAGGGGCATCTTCTGACATGGCTCAAATGGCCGTAGACGGACTTCTCAAAAAATTAGATATAGATCCTCTTGAAATTGACATGGTTGTGGTTGCTACGGTAACTCCGGACTATCCATTCCCCTCTACAGCTAATGTCTTGTGTGATAAATCGGGCATGAAAAATGCTTGGGGTTTTGACTTAAAGGCGGCTTGCTCAGGGTTTATTTATGCCCTAGCAACGGGAGCTCAATTCATCGAATCAGGGAAACATAAAAAAGTTGTTGTTGTTGGGGTTGATAAAATGACCTCAATTATTGATTTTGAAGACAGAACAACATGTATTATTTTTGGTGATGGTGCAGGAGCAGTGCTTCTCGAGCCAGATGAGAACGGACTAGGTGTCCAAGATTTCATATTGAGAAGTGATGGGTCGGGCAGAGAATATTTAGTACAACCAGGAGGAGGCTCATTGCACCCACCGACACATGAAACCGTAGATAATCGGATGCATTACGTTAAGCAAGAAGGGAAACAAGTATTTAAGTTTGCGGTTACGAACATGGCTGATGTTTCAGCTGAAATCATGGAAAAGAACAACCTTAAAAGTGAAGACATTGATTGGCTAGTGCCCCACCAAGCAAATTTGCGCATTATCGATGCAACCGCCAATCGAATGGGCCTTCCTAAAGAAAAAGTGATGATTAACATTCAAAAATACGGAAACACCACGGCAGCAACATTACCGTTGTGCCTTTGGGATTATGAGAATCAACTTAAAAAAGGAGACAATATTGTTTTGTCTGCCTTTGGTGGTGGATTCACATGGGGGGCTGTTTATTTAAAATGGGCATATAATTCTTAGTCATAAAATATAAAAACCAAACATTATGAATTTTGATGAAATAAAAGAGTTGATAAAACTTGTATCTAAAACAGGTCTTGGAAAAGTACAAATTGAAAAAGAAGATTTTCAGCTGACAATTTCTGGAAACAAGAACAGTAAGGCAGAGCAACCTATTATTGTTCAATCTCCACAACCGATGATGGCAGCACCAGCGCCTGCCGCACCAGCGCCATTGGCGGAAGCTCCAGCTAAAGAAAAGCCAGCAGTACCTGCTGAGGATGATAATTTGATTACTGTAAATTCTCCAATGATAGGAACATTTTATAGATCACCTGGCCCAGACAAAGACTCGTTTGTGAACGTAGGTAGTACTTTTCAAGTTGGAGACAAGCTTTGTATAATAGAAGCGATGAAAACATTTAATGAAATAGAAGCTGAAGTTTCAGGAAAGATCGTTAAGGTGTTAGTAGATGACGCGAGTCCAGTTGATTACGATCAGCCTTTGTTTCTAGTTGAACCTTTGGCTTAATTAAATAGAAACACATGTTTAAAAAAATATTAATTGCCAATAGAGGTGAGATAGCTTTAAGGGTTATTAGAACCTGTAAAGAAATGGGTATTAAAACTGTTGCTGTTTATTCTACGGCAGATAAAGACTCTCTTCCGGTGAGATTCGCTGATGAGGCTGTATGTATTGGCCCTCCTTTGAGCGCAAAGTCTTATCTTTCAATCCCTAATATTATAGCAGCGGCTGAGATAACGAATGCTGACGCCATACATCCAGGTTATGGGTTCTTATCCGAAAACGAACAGTTTTCTAAGGTTTGCCAGGAGCACGGTATAAAATTTATTGGTGCCTTGCCTGAACAAATATCAGGAATGGGAGACAAAGCTACAGCAAAAGCAACCATGATAAAAGCAGGAGTGCCTTGTATTCCAGGCTCTAAAGGGTTGTTAAAGGACACTGAAGAAGCAAAAGAAAAAGCAAAGGCCGTAAAGTATCCTGTCATCTTGAAGGCAACAGCCGGAGGTGGAGGAAAAGGAATGCGTATTGTTTGGAAGGAATCAGAGCTAGAAGGGGCCTGGGATTCGGCCAAACAAGAGGCTGCAGCCGCATTTGGTAACGATGGCCTTTATATGGAAAAGTATATTCAGGAGCCTCGTCATATTGAAATTCAAATAGCGGGAGATCAATTTGGAAATGCCTGCCATTTATCTGAAAGAGACTGCTCTATTCAGCGAAGACATCAAAAATTGGTAGAAGAAACGCCTTCTCCTTTCATGACAGATGATTTGAGAAAAAGAATGGGAGAAGCAGCTGTTAAAGCAACAAAAGCTGTAAATTATGAAGGGGTTGGTACTGTTGAGTTTCTTGTAGATAAAAACAGAGATTTCTATTTCATGGAGATGAATACTCGTATTCAGGTTGAGCACACTATAACAGAGGAAGTTATTGGCCATGATTTGATTAAAGAACAAATTAAAATTGCAGCAGGTGAAAAAATATCTGGAGAAGACTACTTCCCAAGAATGCACGCTATTCAATGCAGAATAAACGCTGAAGATCCAGCGCACGATTTTAGACCATGTCCAGGAAAAATTACAGATTACCACTGTCCTGGTGGACATGGTATTCGAATAGACGCACATGTTTACTCAGGATACACGATACCATCTAATTATGATTCAATGATATCGAAGTTAATTGTTGTAGCAAGGACAAGAGATGAAGCAATTTTAAAAATGAAAAGAGCTTTAGGTGAATACATCATTGAAGGTGTCAAGACAACGATACCCTTCCACCAAAAACTAATGGAGGATCCGGATTTTGTGAAAGGAAACTTTACTACAAAATTCATGGAGATATTTGAATATTAACGAGGCCTACATGAGGCAACCTTTGTATTTTAATTACGTCATTAACAGTGATATAATATCCTAATACAACTAATTTGAAAAAGACATTAATCCTTGCACTTCTTTTTTCTGTAGGAGTGTCCTCTGATTATTTCGGGCAAGCAATTCAACAAAAATCTGCACAACAAAGTGAACAAACAGAACTCGCCCCAGAAAAAATTGCGGAGCTACAGCGAAAAATAACACAAATTGAAGCACACATTCAGGCAATAGAAACGAAGAAGGCCTATGTTCTTTCAGACCCATCGGAACTTGAAAAAGCAACAGCTTCAGGTTGGTTTGATTCAATGGAATCGATTAAGCAAGAACTTCTTTCAAGAAAACAAACTTTGTTGAACGCGTTAAACGGCTTCGACAATGAATAAGCAGCTTTTAATTTTCTTTTTACTGATATTGTCTTTTTCTTCTTTTACGCAAGGAGGTATTACATGTCCAGAAATGGCTCCTATCTGCACCGATGTAGGTCTGAATTTTACAGCCAATGCAGGAGGCGACGAGGCAAGCCTTTTAGACCCCGGTAACGACTACGACTGTTTATTCGGCCAACCCAACCCAACATGGTATTATTTCCAAATAGCTACTGACGGTGATATTCAAATGGAGCTTGCAGCAGCACTAGACATAGACTTCGTAATTTGGGGCCCGTTTACTTCATTATCTGTGGCTCAAGGAGCATGTGGTTCTTTAGGAGACCAATCTCCTCCAAACCCTGACAATGGTGACATAGTAGACTGTAGCTTTTCAACAGCCTCAACTGAAAACCCTGTAATTACTTCAGCGATAACAGGAGAGGTTTATGTAATGTTAATTACCAACTATGCAGGAGTGGTTCAAAACGTGACGCTTTCTCAGACAGGAGGAACAGGTTCCACTGATTGTAATATTGTGACGGATCCACCTTGTGCTATTTCGGCATTCAATACAACAATTTCAGGTTGTGATTTCACAACAAATCACTATCAGATATCAGGGTCTGTTGACTTTACCGACCCTCCAAGTTCTGGGGACTTAGTGTTTGAAGATTGTTATGGAAACACGACCGTTTTAGCCTCAGCTCCCTTTAATTCCAACTCCGTCAATTATACAATAGCGAATCTTTTGGCAAATGGTGATGCATGCACGGTTCAGGTCTATTTTACAGATGAAAACACATGTAGTCAAAGTGTAAATTACGTGGCTCCAGCATGTATTGGAAATTGCCCATCCTACAGTCTTCAATCTAGCTCACCAACAGAAGCTTGTGGTAATCAAATGTATTGGATGGAAATAGAAAACACGGGTTGTAACGGATTTATCACTTTTGATGTTGTTGGTAATTTCGGCTCATTATGGGCCAATGAAATTTCGTGGTCAGTTGTTAGTAACGCAACCGGTAATATTGTTGCTCAAGGCGGCCCTGGTTCAGATGGCGCTGCCATTAACGCGACTGTTGGACCTCTTGACCCTGCTGTTGAAGGAAATCTTTTTACTTTAGAAATTGTAGATTCTTTTGGAGATGGATTTAACGGATCTGGTGGTTTCATAGAAATACAACAAAACGGTGTTGTATTAACGAACTCCATTACCACATTTACAACGTCAAGCACTGTAATTGTTCAACCTAGTGTGAATGTTTCTTCGTCTACATTGACGGTTACAACACCATCAGGAGTTGTTACAAATGTGACTTCGAACTGCTTGGATCATGATATAGGTTTCATGTTAAATAACACAAACTTTTGTACACCAATAGCAGTGGACCTGCCTTGGACAATAGTGTGTGACGATACTGGTGACTTAATTGCAAGCGGTACACATGTCGTAACTGTTTTTCCTCAAGTGCCGAGCAGTGCGGGAGATCTTGTTTCAATAACCTGGAATACAACAACCTGCTCTTGGGATATATCTCCGAACAATGATTGCTCGGTCCTAGATATAGGTAATATATTTTCAATTACTCCCGATGTATCTTCTTTAGGGCCTTATTGCGATAATGGTGATGAAAC
>JAKMFD010000039.1 GCA_022425625.1 Crocinitomicaceae bacterium
AACTGAACACCGCAATTCCAGGGGAAAGAACCCAAAGAACATATACCATTGCCATTAGACCCAGGTATTTAATCACAAAAGGGAGCGTAATACGTTTGGTTTTCGATAAGGCTTCTGTCATATGGTCTATTGCCCCATGTGGAATACCGACTGCAATGAGGCCCAATAGCAACAAAATATAAAGCACAATATTTGAAATATTCGAACTAAAGTAGTTAAGTACATAATACAATAAGACGGGTCCAAAAAGGAGCGCTAATGACCTTGATTTTTTGATTGAAAGAACAAAACATGCTTTTAAGAAAACACCGATAGGTAGTTTATAGAACATTGAAGCGTCTTCCCACATGGTTGTTTTTTCATCTAAGAACTTGAGTACATAACTCGTTTTTTTAACAGCGAAAAGACGTTGAAAAATAGGGCGCCCTTTTTCCGGCCACATCGCTAAAATCAAGATAAGTAGACGGTCATAAAGTCTAAACCGAGGAGAAACGGCCTTTGTTTGGGCATTATTGGTTATGGCCTTTGCATGTGCATACATGTTCTTAAATGCATAACCCGTACTGGGTTTGACTTTGTTTGCTCTTGTTCCGATAGGCACAACATTTTTAAGAGGTATCGGCTTTGCTAAATCCATGAACATAGGAATAACACCTTGCTCTGTGCCAATAACTTCATAGGTACCGTAATGCGCTTCTATATATTCCTTTAAAATTGTTTCAGACTCTTTTTGAGAAATAACTTTTGAGCCGAACCTTGTAAGCTCAACCAAAGCTGTTTGATCTGAAAAAGGCAGAACGTAAACGAATTGAGTATGACTTTGTTGTGCCACATTAAAATCCATTAACGTACAGGCGTCAGGATCAAGTTTGCTGTCTTTTAATTTAATTTTGTACCCAATAAATGATTGAAGAATATTTTGATGTGAAGACTGAATGTCATCTGTTTCAGGTGGACGGCCATCATATATTGTCCTACCTTCAAAGGCGCCATGATTCGTTTCTATAATCGTAGTTTCTTGTTCACATATATTATTCACAGCAGTATTTAAAAACACCCCATTATGCCGTTCTAAAATCTTCTTCGCTGAATTGTATAGATCTAAACTATTTATATGATAGTAAGTTAAAGGGCTAATGCGCTGCGCAGGATTTTGATCGATAGCTACTTTTGACCACGAATGAGAGGCTAGTGGTGCAAAGTCTTTTATGATTTCATCGTTCTCTTCGGCCCAGAAACAATATGTTTTGTCATTAACCTTTTTTTCAGAAGGGTCTATCGCCAAGATTGATTTATTTTCTAACAATCCTTTTCTAGACAATTCATGGACAAGAATACAAGAGCTGGCTCCAAAACCTGCGAATATATAATCGTACTTTTTTTGTCCTTGCATGAAAGCTATTTAATTTCATGTTTATAACAAAAAAATAGCTGTTTTGTTTAAATCAAAGCTATTGAAGCACAACACGTTGTATTGCGACACTCTAATTAAGCACTAGTTTTTTTCTATGAACTGTACCGTCAAATGAATTGACCGACTGTACCTCAATCATATAATGTCCCGCTGCGGTGGGACAATTGATGCTTAGGTATGATTTATCTTGAATGGTCTGCTTGAAAACAAGGGTTCCTGTTGCGGAATACAAACTAACTGTACAAGGAAAGCTTGATCCTTCGGGCAAACGAATTATTGATGGCTCTTCAGAAGATCCAGGATTTGGATAAATAAAAAGGTCTGAAGAAGCTTGTGAACCTTCGAATAAGTCTCGTTCAAAATCAAAAAGGTATAAGCCTGTAATGCGATCAGAAATCACCAATCTTTTGCTCGGAAGCTCTGTATCGATGCCCCAAGCGCCCCACATTGAAAAAGTGTTTCCTGGAGTATCCTCATGGGTGTCATATGACGCGATTTCCGAAGGTGGGTCGGTCCGCAAATCATATATCCGCAACCCGTCGTTGTAATAAGCAACGTAGGCTAGGTTATTGCTTACATAAATATTATGCGGCGTCTTTAAATAAGGGATGTCAGGTCGCCCGAAATTATGCTGGATTTGAATTTCGTAATCTTCTGTAACATTGCATTTTTTAAGAAGTGTTCCAGGCGTTTCATCTGCAAAAACATATGTTTCTTTATTCGGGCTTAAGCTCCCTTGATGATTGTATCCTTGGTTGGAATAAAACTCCAAATTTGACAAATATACTGGTGCTTCGGGATTAGAAAAATCATAGACGCGCAGCCCATCAAACCCACAATTCAAAATCGCAATTTCATCTCTTAGCTCCAAGTCATGTACCTCGGGAAGATCCTCAAAGCCTTGCCAAATCAATATAGGCTCTAATGGGTTTTCTATTGAAAAAACGCACAGGGGAACTAGGCTTCCTGCCTGGCCATTAATAATTGGCGTTACAGAACATAAATACAAAAGTTTATGTTCAGAATCCACATGTATGGTGTGTGCCTTACCCACCCGTTCGTCTTGGATTTCTTTCACTAAGGATAAAGAATCTGGTAAAAAAGAGATATCTATTATTTGTAAACTCGCATTACCTTCATCACCTATTGCAAATACATAGTTTTGATATATTCCATATTCTCTGGTTATCGCTTGCGATGAAACATATGACCCGGGTATATCGTCAATAAAAACTATCGCATCGGCATCCGTTAACTGAAAAAAAGAGGCGCCTTCAGTTGTTCCCATTACTACATATTCAATGTTTTCTCTTTCAAAAGCAAAACAACCGCTATAGCGCACACCACTTGAGTTACTAAGGAGACTCGTGTCTTGCCAGTTGTCTAAAAGAGTGATATTTACATTCTGAGCAATCGTTATCTGTGTAATGAATAAGAATGAAAATAGAACTCGCATCAATCAATGAATTTTTTACAAAACTCCCAAAGTACAATTCCTGCACATACACTAACATTAAAGCTATGCTTTGTTCCAAATTGAGGGATCTCAATAACACAATCAGAAAGATCAACCAACTCCTGCCTTACACCATTTACCTCGTTTCCAAAAATCAAGGCATATGGTTTGATGTCAAATGCTGCAACTTCTTGCAATAGGGTGGTCTGTTCTGTTTGTTCAATTGCTCCAATTGTGAAGCCCTCTTTTCGCAGCGCAACCAATTCCTGTTCTAAATTCTCTGAATACGACCACTCTACCGTTTCCGTAGCACCCAACGCTGTTTTTCGAATATCCTTGTGTGGAGGGCAAGCCGTAATTCCACCTAAAATAACCCGAGTCACATTGAATGCATCTGCTGTTCTGAAAAAAGAACCAACATTGTTTAAAGAACGAATATCATCCAATATGATAACAATTGGAAACTTTGGTTGCGACTTAAATTCCTCGGGGGATTTTCTTTCTAATTCCCAAAGTTTTAATTTTTTATTCATCTAATTCTAAAGTTCCGTTTGTAACGCTTTGAATTCCAAGAGGAGCCCATTAACTTTACAAAAGTTACAAAATCATTTCACTTGGCGAAATCTTCTAAAGAAAAAGGGAGCTCGGAAACTCCTTTAATGAAACAATATAATGCGATTAAGGCTAAACATCCGGAAGCCCTATTGCTTTTTCGCGTTGGAGATTTTTACGAAACTTTTGGAAAAGACGCGGTAACCGCCTCTAAAATTTTAGGTATTATTCTTACCAAAAGAAAAAATGGTGCAGCGGCCCACATTGAACTTGCTGGATTCCCTCACCACTCTCTAAATACCTATTTACCGAAGCTCGTTCGTGCAGGGGAACGCGTAGCGATATGTGACCAGCTCGAGGATCCTAAATTGACAAAAAAAATCGTTAAGAGAGGTGTGACGGAGCTTGTTACTCCAGGTGTTTCTTTTAATGATGAGGTTCTTGAGCAACGGAAAAACAACTTTCTGTGTGGTATTTACCTTGATGATAAAACACACGGTGTTTCTTTTTTAGATGTTTCAACAGGTGAATTCTTAGTGGCAGAGGGTAATCCAGAATATTTACAAAAGTTAATTTCTGGATTTCGGCCGAGTGAAATTATATTTCAAAAAAACAAAAAAACAACCTTTGAGGCGCTATTTAACGATGGACATTACACCTTCAGGCTTGATGAATGGATTTTTACAAAAGATTATGCTGAAGAAACCTTGAACAAACAATTTCAAACTAAAACTTTAAAAGGTTTTGGCATTCAAGAATTACCAAAAGCCACTATCGCAGCGGGGGCTATATTTCACTATTTAGGAGAAAATCAACATAAACGGCTTGACCACATCACAAGTATTTCTAGGATTGAAGAAGAACGCTATGTCTGGCTAGACCGGTTTACAGTTAGAAATCTTGAGCTTTTATCCTCCCCTAATGATAACGCAAAAACTTTAGCTGATATTTTAGATGAAACCCAAACAGCAATGGGTGGCCGAATGCTTAAACGGTGGATGGTTTTACCATTGAAAAATAAAGCCCCTATCGAGCGCCGATTATCGGTAGTTTCTTTTTTAAAAGCACAACAAGAGCTTTCTTTCGAGCTGTCACAAAGACTCAAAAACATCGGAGACTTAGAGCGTTTAATCTCTAAAGTTGCAGTTGGTAAAGTGAACCCAAAAGAGGTTGCACATTTAAAAAGAACACTGTTTGAAATACCAAAAATCAAAACCCTACTTGAACGAGAAAAGCACCCAGCTGCGTTAACTCAAATGCTCGATAAGCTTGATGGGTGCGTGTCACTCGTGAATTTAATTGGGAAAACATTAACTGAAGAGCCATCTGGTCAATTTGGAAAAGGAGAGGTCATTCACTCAGGATGGAACAAGGAGCTTGATGAATTGAGGGAGATTGCATATCATGGAAAAGATTTTCTTTCAGAAATGCAAAAAAGAGAATCTGAGCGTACGGGTATTCCTAGTCTCAAAATTGCATTTAATAATGTTTTCGGATATTATATTGAAGTTCGAAATGCACACAAAGACAAAGTGCCAGAAGAATGGATTAGAAAACAAACGTTGGTTAATGCAGAACGGTATATTACAGAAGAACTTAAAATATATGAACAGAAAATCCTAGGCGCAGAGGAAAAAATTCTTGCACTTGAGCAACGACTTTTTCAAGAACTTATCTTAGAGATGGCAGCTTATATAGGCCCTATTCAAACCAATGCCCAAATACTTGGTCGTATTGATTGTTTATTGTCTTTTGCCATGGTCTCTGAAAAACATAATTACTGTAAGCCTGAAATTAACGAGGGAACAGCATTAAAAATCACCAAAGGTCGGCATCCTGTTATTGAACAATCTATGCCTCTCGGTGAGCCATACGTATCTAACGACTTGATACTGGATCCAGACACACAACAAATCATGATGATTACAGGGCCCAACATGAGTGGTAAAAGTGCATTGTTACGACAAACTGCACTTATCGTACTTATGGCTCAAATGGGATGCTTCGTTCCAGCAGAAGCAGCAGTTATTGGAGTTGTCGATAAAGTATTTACAAGAGTTGGTGCATCAGATAATATTTCTTCTGGCGAATCGACATTTATGGTCGAAATGAATGAAACAGCAAGTATTCTAAACAATTTATCCCCAAGAAGCCTGATTTTACTTGACGAAATAGGTAGAGGAACAAGCACTTACGATGGAATATCTATTGCCTGGGCAATTGCAGAGTATTTGCATGAGTCTAAAAAAGCAAAGTGTAAGACCTTGTTTGCAACGCATTACCATGAACTCAATGAGATGACGCACAAATTCAAGCGTATTAAAAACTTCAATGTTGCAGTAAAAGAGGTAGGAAAGAAAATTCTATTTATCCGAAAACTTACAAAAGGGGGGAGTGAACACTCTTTTGGTATTCATGTGGCGAAAATGGCGGGAATGCCTACGAGTGTTCTTAGGAGGTCCGAACAAATGCTTGAAGAACTAGAATCGAGACATTCCGATGGTAGAAAAAAAGGAAAAGAAGATATTAAAGCAGCCCTAAACGACTCCATGCAGCTCAGCTTTTTTCAGTTGAATGACCCTGTTCTAGAACAAATTCATGAAGAATTAAAAAATGTAGATATCAATGGTTTGACACCTATGGATGCATTGTTAAAACTTAATGAAATCAAAAAACTAATCGGAAATTAATATGAAAGTATCTATTCGGAAAATGAGATGGCTTATGTTTTTACTTGGGCGTGTCAAAATACCTTTAATTGGCTACACCAGCCCCAAATTGATTTCTATAGATAGCCAATCCGTTCAGGTTAAAATTAAACTAAGAAGACGTACTAAAA
The DNA here is from genome assembly GCA_022425625.1 of Crocinitomicaceae bacterium. Lineage (GTDB taxonomy): Bacteria > Bacteroidota > Bacteroidia > Flavobacteriales_D > Crocinitomicaceae > UBA952. The sequence continues at coordinate 6,262 of JAKMFD010000039.1, forward strand.
ATCACTTGAACTCTATGTATTTTGGTGCGCTTGCGGTAGGTGCCGATATTGCTGGTGGTATTCAGGTTTTTTACTTTTCTAAATTAATTGGACGAGAGATCTCTTTCGCTTTTAAGGGAATGAATGCAGAATTTATTAAGCGTGCGGAAAGTGATATCATTTTTGAAAGTAACCAAGGTGATTTGGTAAAAGCAGCGATTGATAAAAGTATATCTGAAAAATCACGAGTAAACGAGACGATTGAAGTTGTTGCTAAAAACGATGCATGCGAGGTCGTTGCTAAATTTGATATGATTGTTTCTGTACGTGTTTCATAAAATACTTATTTAGAAGAGGCCTCACTGTTATTTCTATTCCTTAACTTTGCTTACACAAAAAAAGATTAAAATGTATCCACCGGAACTTGTAAAACCAATGAAAGAGGATCTAACAACTGTTGGATTCAATGAATTATTAGATGCTGATGCTGTTGATCAAGCGATTCAAAATAACAACGGAACCCTCCTTGTTGTAGTCAATT